>CAZZNP010000012.1:9043-52304 GCA_964655785.1 uncultured Gemmatimonadota bacterium | reverse complement strand
TTTGATGACATCAATCTTGCTCCAACGTATCCGATCCCTACGGGCGATTCTCATCGGGGCCGCGCTTTCGATTTTCATCGGCTTCACGGGAGAATACAGCGCCAACCAGATCGGATACGAACCTGCGGCGACCCATCTCCCACCGGTGTTCCTCGTCCCTTTCCTGTGCTGCGTGCTGCTGCCCAACGTCCTGGTCTCACGGATACGTCCCGCGTCGGCTCTTTCTTTCTACGAAATGATCATGATTTTCGCCATGGGGTGGATCGCCTCCACGGTACCCGACCAGGCCATGACGAAATACCTGCTTGTCGTAATCACGGCGCCCTTTTATTTCGCTTCGCCGGAAAACAGCTGGGAATCCATCTTCTTCCCCTATCTGCCCGAATGGCTGGTGCTTAGCGACCGGTCGGCGGCTCGGGTATTCTACGAGGGCTTGCCGTCCGGCCAGTCCATTCCCTGGGCCGCCTGGCTGACTCCCCTGTTCTGGTGGGGTACCTTCATACTCGTCCTGCTCTTCGTAGGCGCGTGCATCGTTGTCATGCTCCGCAAGCAGTGGGTGGAACACGAACGCCTCCAGTTTCCCCTGGGAGAAGTGGGGCTGCATCTCATTTCGCTGGGTAGCGGCAAAGGGGACGGAAACAACCGCTGGCTAAAGGTGGGAGCTGTCGCCATGTCCTTAGCCATGGCGTGGAATATCGCCTCGTTCTGGGGCACATGGCCCCCGATTCCATTCATGGCGGAGCATTCGCAGTCATTGACCCTGGACCCGGCCTTTCCGGCGCTCATCTTCCGTGTGAACGTCTTCGTCCTGTGCCTGCTGATCTTTGTCAACCGGGACGTGCTGCTCAGCATGTGGTTGTTCCTTGTGTTCTATGTGTTCCAGGAAGGCGCGCTCAACATGGTGGGGATCGGTTCCACCTCGGGCACCATCATCCACGGCGGCCTGGCCGGAATCCAGTCCATCGCCGGGCTGGTCACCTTCGTCCTTTTCGGACTATGGATGGCCCGAAGGCACCTCGTGTCGGTCTGGCGGCACGCCCTGGGCCGAAAAGGCGCGCTGGATGACAATGAGGAGCTTTTCTCCTACCGTACGGCCGTATTCGGTTTCTTGCTCGGACTGCTTTTCATTATCTGCTGGCTCTATGCCGCGGGGCTGTCCCTTCCGATCATGGCGCTGTTCATCATCCTGCTCTTCATCTTCTACATCGCCCTGACCCGGGTCGTGGCGGAAACGGGCGTGGTCACGCTCGACCTGCCGATCAACAGCCACCAGTTCTCCATCGCTATCGTGGGATCGTCCCAGATCAGCCATGGCGACCTGACCACGCTGGGCATGGCCAACGGATTTGCCCGCAACTGGCGCACCTTCACCATGATCGGGACGTCCCACGTAGCCTGGCTCAAATCCCAGTGGCGGCAACGGGCCGTGTCTCAAACCGCACACGGTCCGGTAACCGGTATACCCGCTAGTGGTTCAGAAACGGAAGCGCCTTCCTCCGTGCCCGTGGCAAAACATCTCTTCGCCAGCGTGGCCGTGGCCTTCTGTCTGAGCGCCGTGGCCTCCATCGGATACGTCATCTATGCCGGAAACACCTATGGCGCCCAGAACCTGCGAACCGACCTGGGCACGGTACGGGGCATCAATTTCTACAACCTGATCGTGACCTGGGTCAACAACGCCACGCAGATCAGCGATCTCGAAATCCTGTTCTTCGGCAGCGGCGTGGTGATGATGATCGTGCTCCTGGCCGGCCGTTTTCTCCTGCCCTGGTGGCCGCTTCACCCCATCGGCATGGTCGTCGTCATGTCCGCCCCGGTCAAAAACGCGTTCTTCACCATCTTTCTGGCCTGGCTGATCCAGACGGTCGTTTTTCGCATTGGCGGACCGGCCCTTTACCGGAAGGTCCGGAGGATGTTTATTGGTATCCTGCTCGCCTACCTCTTCTGGCAGCTGATCGCCATGGGGGTCGACCTGGCCTGGTTCCCGGACCGGCCCCATCAATGGGAGTCCTATTAATCCTCTGGTGCATAACTTGCACAGAATGACCTTTTGAAGATACCTTCAGTCCGTATTTTATGTGCCGGCATCTCCGTACGGCGCGGACTATACACCGGTCTTCATAACGACCGCATCTTTCTACATGGAGGAATGGATACATGCAGTTCATCATGTTCACCAAGCATCTCGAGGGACTGTCCATACCGGAAGTCTCGGAAAAGCTGAAGAGTGTTGGGGTTACCGGGGCCGATCTGTGCGTGCGCGACGGATATCCCGTGAACCCGGCCAATATAGACAGCGCATTGCCGGAAGCCGCGCGCATACTGGCGGACGAGGGACTGTCCATACCTCTTGTCACCGCACCGGGCGATTTCAATACAACTTCGCTCGATTACGCGGAGAGATACTACCAGGCCTGCGGGGATAACGGGGTAAATCACATCAAGCTGGGGTACTGGCACTGGTCGCCCGGATCAGACTACTGGACGGAACTGGACAGGGTGCGAAGGGAACTGGACGGATTCCAGGCCCTTTCCGAGAAAACGGGCGTCAAGACGGTGGTGCACAACCATTCCGGGCACTCCATGGGGCTCAATTCGTCCGCCGTCATGCGAGTCGTACAGGGATTCGATCCCAATCACGTCGGCGTGTTCGCGGACGTAGGGCACCTGTCCATCTGCGGGGAGCCGATCGACATGGCTCTCAATATCGTAAAGGAGTACCTGGCCGTCATGTCCTTCAAGGACCTTGCCCGCGTGCAGCACATCAGGGACGGGCAGCGGCGATGGGAAGTCGACGTGGTACGGCTGGGCACGGGCTTCGCGGACTGGAACACGGCGCTGTCCACGCTGAAGGCCCTGGGGTTCGAGGGGCCTGTCACCATGCACAGTGAGTACGGGGGCGTGCCCGTGGATACTGTCTGCGATCTGGCCCGGTCCGATCTGCGGTTCGTCCGGGACCTGATGAAGCAACTGACGGATTAAATGCAATCTACCGGCAAAGATCACCAACCCCAGATCTGGTCCCAGGCCTCCATCCAGTCCCGGCCCTCGCTGACGACGGTCAGGTCATCGGGGAACGAGACCCCGGACCTGCCCTTGTAATGGGCCGCGTTGTCCACGGTGTCCAGTTCGATGGTGATCTTCGTGGGCGCCGTCGGCGTATAGGGTTTGATGTCGGGCATATTCTCCAGAGCCTGGCGCGTACCGTCCTCGATCATCTGCCGTGCGCGGACCGGCGGAATCTGCCTGGCCGAGTAGCGCGAAAGGCCCCGCTTTACGGCCACGGTCGGCAGGCTGTCTCCCAGGAGTTCCCGGGATTCCCGGCACACGGCCTCGTCTCCGGTGACCAGCAACACGGGACAGCCGTAGTGGCCGCAGAGGGCCGCGTTGATGCCGACCTCGCCCACTTCGTCATCGTTGAATCGCAGGCTGCGCCAGCCTGTCGTTGAGATCGTATGGCACATCACGCCGTCCGGTGTGTTTGCCCGGGCGTGCATGCCGACGAATACCGCGGCGTCGCATCCCGTCTCGAACATTTCCGTGTAACGCGACCAGGGATGTTTCGCGACCCAATCACATCCGGTATCCAGCAGTTCGGGTACCAGCGAGTTAAAGGTCCAGTCTCCCCCGGCGCCGTGGCAGTCCACCACAACAATCTCCTCCGCTCCGGCAGCCCGGGCGCCGCGAACGGCCGCGTTGATCTCTTCGGTATACAGTCGCCGCCCTTCCTCGTACATGGGCTTCCCGCCCGTGACCTGGTCCCAGGCCACGATGCCGCTCACGCCTTCCATGTCCGTCATCATCAGTATGCGCACGATACTTCCTTTCTGTACTGTCGAGTAGCCTGCCCGCCCATCGTGCAGGTTCGATTCCTGAATGCGGCGATCATGCGAAAAGGTCATGGTGAGAAGACGGGACGATACCCGCCTGCTCAGCCCGGGCGTACAGGTCGTGAATCGCCGCTTCCCCGTCGTCACCATACTGCAGTGAATACCTGTTAACGTAAAGATCGATGTGCTGTTGCATGACCGATTCGTCCATCTCCTGGGCGTATCGCCGGATATAGGGCCGCACCTCTGCGGGATGGGCGTAGGCGTACTCGATGCTCGATCGTATCGACCGGTCCAGCCGTTCGTGCATTGCGCCGCCGAGGTCCCTCCGCGCGAGAATACCCCCCAGGGGGATCGGATGCCCTGTTTCTTCCTCCCACCAGGCGCCAAGGTCGATCACCTGAGACAGGCCGTATTTACCAAAAGTGAACCGGCTCTCGTGGATGATTACGCCGGCGTCGACGTCGCCACGTGCGCAGGCCGGCATGATCTCGTCGAAAGGCAGGTAGACCAGTTGATCCAGGGAAGGATCGAAGAGCCGCAATAGCAGCGCCGCGGTAGTCAGCCGGCCAGGCAAGGCGATTTTCCTGCCCGACAACCGGTCCGGCGAACACGGCTCCCTCGAAACCACCAGGGGACCGCATCCCCTGCCCAGGGCCCCGCCGGCCCGGAGCAGGACGTAATGGTCCCGCAGGTGGCCCAGGGCATGAAAGGAGATCTTCGTCAGGTCCAGCCTGCGCTCCAGGGCGAGGGTATTCAGGGTCTCGATATCTTCCAGCACTTCCCGGCACGGCGGCGCATCGGGAATCCTGCCCTGGGTCATGGCGCAGAAGATGAACGTGTCGTTGGGACACGGCGAGTACCCGAGTGAAAGGACGGTCATGATTGCGACCCGTTACGTGGCGAATCCGGTTGTTCAAAAGGTGCCCTTGGGATGCTTCCCATCAATGGACTCCCTCTTCGACGATCAGTTCCACCGCTTCCTGGCAGCGACGGGCCGCCAGGGGCAGATCCCACTCCGACAGGTCGCGGTCGACCACCTTGTTGCTGATGCCGCGGATCTCCACGAAGGGAATGTCATTGGCCACGGAAACATGGGCCGCCGCCGCACCTTCCATATTCTCACATATCCCCTCATACCGATCGGCCAGCGTATCACCAACCGACTGGACACCGCTGCATTGTTGCACGGTGATGAAGGTACCCACCGCGATTTTACGCGTTCCGTTGCCCTTCAGCCCGGATTTCAGGCATCGACGCGTGTTCTCGCCCCTTGTTGCATCGAGCGGTATCCTGTTGAACAGGGGCTCACGGAGCGTGTTCCCCTGGGCGTCGGACCGGGCGGAGAGTACGGGAAAGCCCATTTCTTTCAGATCGAGCCAGCCATCCGGCGTCAGGACGCCCGTATCGCCGTAGCATTCCTCCGTGGCAATGGCGAGATCGCCGACCTTTAGTCCGGAACGCACGTAGGCGCCGCCTACGCCGAATTGCAGGATCACGGCGGGCTCATGATGGGCAAGCGCCCGGGTCAACACCGCCGCCGTATTGACCTGGCCTATGCCTCCCTCGACCAGGAGGACCGTCTTGCCGAACAAAGTACCATGGCGCCAGGGTCGGCCCTGGAAATGGTCTGTTCCGGCAATCTCCATGCGTGTGAGAATCCGTGCCTGTTCCATTCTCGTTGCCGTGATGAGCAGGTAATCCAGTTTCATCGGTATGAACACCGGTCGAGGCGCGACAGTTGCCACTGTATCATTTAATGAGAAACATCACTCAGATTCCACCTGGAACCTGACCTTCAACCGCCAGCAAATAAAGGGTCTGCGATACGGCTGTTGAATTTATCCATTCAAGGTATTCCGTCTCCGCACTCATCCTCTGTAGTTCCGTCAGGTAACCGTCTCTCACCAGTTGCAATCCACGGGTGGCGGCGACCGCTGACCAGATGGCGAGACGGGACTTGTCGGCGGCGTGCGTACTTACGGATCGTTCGTGCTGTTCGGATACCCGTATACCCGTCAGGCCCTGTCGTTCGAAATGCGGGACCAGATGATCGGCCATCGCGTTGTCCATGCCGGCATCGGACCGCCAGGATAGAAACGCTTCATAGAATAACCTCATACTTGACGGCGGAAGGGGATCCCACTGAATCATCTCGTGATTGTAATCAAGTACAAGCAATCGACCTCCTGGCAGAACCGTATTTACGCAGCTTTCGATCGCCCTGCCGGGATCGGCAAGCCACTGCAACACCCTGGCTGCACTTGTCAGATCGAACTTCCGGTAGAACGGAATACGGTATAGATCCGCCACAACGAAACCGGGACCATTGGGACTTGCGCTGACGGCCTGGCGGATCAGATCGATGCCGATGTCGAGCCCGACGGCGATGCCGGGATCGATTTTCTCAGAAATGCCCCTTGTGATCGTCCCGGTTCCGCAGCCAACGTCCAATACACGCATCCCGGGTCGGAGCAGTTCGCCAAGCCGCCGGTGCGAGGAAGAAACCGTACGTTCATTCAGTATTTCTTCTGTTCCCGGTGGCATGTGTGCCCGATCTCGCGTCAGATCCATACCGGTCGTCGCTCCTGCCATCAACCCGCGACCTCGACCCACCTGCCTGTTTCGCTCGACTTGACTGCCGCGTCGATCACCAGCTGGGCTGCCAGGCCGTCCCGGAAGGTGGGCGATTCGTCTTCATCCCGCCGGATGTTGTTGAGAAAAGTCGTGACGATGGTGTCATCGCCGGGTGGTTCTGGATCCTCGACGGGCGTGTATTCCGCCTCCGAGGACCGTTCCATGAGGCGTCTGTTCCCCGCCATCTGCCAGAGATAGGATTTCCGCTCGCAATCCACACGGATAGTCTGTTCCTGGTGCAGCCTGCTGGCCCGGATCGACCCGCGCGCCCCGTTTTCGAACCGCAACTGCACCTGGCACACATCGTCGTTCTCCACCAGTCCGGTATCGCTCGGTATCTCCAGGTTCCCTTCCCGATGCATCTGTCGCAACGAGCCGAAGTGTTCTCCGGATATCAGCAGGGGACGCCTCGTGATGAAGGTGGTCAACTCCGCGTTCACCTGCGCGATCTCACCGACCAGCCACCTTGCGGCATCGATCATATATACCGCGAGGTCGCCCAGTGCGCCAGTACCCGCCTCGTCCTGCCTGAACCGCCAGGTCAGCGGAAAATCGGGCTGCCTGGCCCAGTCGAAGGACCAGTGGGCGTCGATGGTGTGTATACGTCCTGCTGCACCCTCTCGCAGCAGGCGTGCGAGGAGCCGGAGGGCCGGGAACAGGCGTATACCCGACTGCACGCCGGTCTTAACCCCAATGCGCCGCGCCGTCGCCCACATCTCCCGTGCCTGCAACCCGTTCAGCGCAAGGGGCTTCTCGCAAAAAACGGACTTTCCTGCCGCCATGGCCGCCAGCGCGATGGGATGATGGAGATGATGGGGCGTGGCAATGCCCACGGCGTCGATGTCGCCGCGGGCCAGCAGTTCCTCCTGGTCTTGGCAGACATGAGTGATCCCGAACCGTTCAGCGAGTGACCGTGCGCTTTTCAGTCTGCGGCTGCTTACCGAAATCAGCCTGGCTTCTTTGCGCCAGGCCTCCGCGTGGGAATAGGCGATGTGACCCGCGCCGATCATGCCGATGCGTACGGTGTCCTTCATGGTGGGAATCCGTTTGGTATGATCGGGACGGGCGCCAATCCGCTTAGGAATCCACCTTCGCTGCCGACGCCGGGGTCGCTTCCAGCAAGCCTCCCTGCCGAAGCAACGCTTCCGTGGTGGGTTCACGACCGCGGAATTCCGTAAAGACTTCCATGGGATGACGGCTGCCGCCGAGGGCAAGGATGGTATCGCGAAAACGCCTGCCGAGGCGGCGCATTTCGCCGTCGTTCTCCAGTCCCGCATCCTCAAAAGCGGAGAAGGCATCCGCGCTGAGCACCTCCGACCACTTATAACTATAGTACCCCGCCGCGTACCCCCCGGCGAATATGTGGGAGAACGAACAGAAGAACCGGTCTTCTTCCAGCGACGGCAGGATCAGCGTTTCCGCATCGATCTTCCGCTGCACGTCCAGGATCGTGTCCTTTCCCGCGGGATCGAAATGCTCGTGCAGATCCATGTCGAGCAGGCCGAAGTTCACCTGCCTGAGCGTGTTGCTTCCCTCGCGGAACGTCCGGGCGCCGAGCAGGCGGTCGATGATTTCATCGGGAAGAGGCTCGTCCGTCTCGTAATGCCGTGCCAGTCCTTTGAGCGTGCCCCGGTCGTAACACCAGTTTTCCATGAACTGGCTGGCGATCTCCACCGCGTCCCATTCCACGTTGGATATGCCGGACGCCATGCCATAGTCAATGGTGGTCAGCATGTGCTGAAGGGCATGGCCGAACTCGTGAAACAGCGTCTCCACCTCCCGGAACGTCATGAGGGAAGGCTTGCCGCCGACGGGCTTGCCCTGGTTGCAGATCATGTAGGCCACGGGCAGCCGGGCAGTCTGACCGCCGGAAGCCATGACCGCACTTCTTCCCACGAGCGTATCCATCCACGCTCCGCCCTGCTTCTCCGCCGGTCGGCTGTAAGGATCCAGGTAGAAGGCCGCCATGGGTTCGTCCCGGTCGTTGAGAACCCGAAAATACTGAACGTCTTCGTGCCATACCGGCGCTTCCCCGGTCGCCTCCTCCAGGCGCACACCGAAAAGGCGTTCCGTCAGTTCGAACAGCCCACTCAACACGCGCGGCAACGGAAAATAGGGCCTCAGTTCTTCGTCCTTCAGGTCGTAGCGCGACTCTCGAAGCCGTTCCGACCAGTAGGGGACGTCCCAGTGCTTCAGTTCGTCGTCGCTATCCACATCCGCCAACAGCTTCAGCGCCTCCATGTCCCGCTCGGCCGCACCGCGGCCCGCTGTCCTCAGTTCATTGAGCAGGTTCCGCACGGACCCGGCGTCTGTCGCCATTTTCCGGCTCAGGCTCAATTCCGCGAAGGTATCGAATCCAAGCAGTTTGGACTTGTCGATCCGGAGCGCGATTATCTCGGCGGCCACGGGCTTGTTGTCCCACTGGCCGTCTGAGGCCTTGGTAATGAAGGCGCGGTACATCTTCTCCCGAAGGTCCCTGCGCTTGCTGTGCTGCATGAACGGCATGAAGCTTGGGTAATCCAGCGTGAGCACCCAGGGTCCTTCTTCCGCGGTGGCCTTGTCGTGGCCTTCCTGTCTGGCCGTATCGGCCGCGAGTTCAATGAGCGTATCCGGGAGACCCTCGATCTCGTCGGGTTCCGTCAGCTCCACCTTGAAGGCCTTGGTGGCGTCGAGGACGTTGTTGGAGAACTTCGTGCTCAGTTCGGCCAGCCGCTGGCTTATCTCGTTGTACCGGTCCCGGTCCTCGTCATCCAGACCCACCCCATTCAATTCGGCTTCCCGTATGGCCGATTCCAGGATCCGTTGCTGGGCCGGGTCGAAATCCTGAGCTTCCTCGCTGTCCCGCAGAGCACAATAGGCCTGGTACAGGGGCTTGCTCTGTCCGAACCGATTGCTGAACTTGACCACCTCCGCGAGCAGGGGGTCGTAGACCTCGCGCAGTTCGGGCGAATTCTTCACCCCGTGGAGGTGGGACACGATGCCCCAGGTCCGGCCCAGGTCGTCCTCGATTCTCTCGAGCGGATCCATCAATTCGCGCCAGGTGCTCGGTGCAGCCTTCTCGAGTTGGGCGACGGCCTGCTCGCAATCCTCGAGCATGGCGCGGATTCCGGGTTCGATGTGGTGGGTTTCGATCTGGTCGAAGGGGGGAAGATCGTCCCAGTTGAGCAGCGGGTTGTTTTCCATTCTGATCGCCTTGCCTTTTTGTTGCGTACGTTTATCTTGGGTTACGATCGGCGTCCGAACGCAGGCGCGATAACCGTAGCAAATTACGAATTTCGAGTGCTTAAATCAACCGATCATTTCCTGTCGGATCGGACGGAACGCATGACTGAAAAGCGATTCAAACGGCGGCTGCAACGGTATCCCGCCGTAAGCGATCTGCGAAGACTGACGCGCAAGAGACTGCCCCACATCGCCTGGGAATATCTCGACTGCGGAACGGGCGACGAACGCGCTGTGGCGAGGAACCTGGAACGCATGGCGGAAGTCACCCTCGCCCCGGTGTTCATGAAGGGCGACCTGAGACCTGATCTGACCACGACGCTCTTCGGCCGCACTTACAGCGTGCCCTTCGGCATTTCACCGGTGGGACTGACCGGGCTCATGTGGCCCCGTGCAGAGTTCATCCTGGCCGCGTCGGCCGCGAAAAACCGCTTCCCCTTCTGCCTGAGCACGGTTGCCACGCAGTCGCCCGAGTCTATCGGCCCCGTCGCGGGCGACATGGGCTGGTTTCAACTCTACCCTCCCAGGCGGCGGGAAATTCGCGACGATCTGCTGAAGCGCGCGATGGACGCGGGGTTCCACACGCTGGCGGTGACGGCGGACGTCCCCATGGGAAGCCGCAGGGAACGGACCAGCAGGGCAGGGCTCGAGACCCCGCCGCGGATCACGGCCCGGTTCGTGTATGAAGCGTTGAAACATCCCACCTGGACCATCGAGACCCTGATCGCCGGACTGCCGAGGCTCAGGGCCATCGAGAAATACGCCGATTCGAAGCAGATGGGAGAGGTGGCGAGCTACGTGGGCCAGGAATTGGGCGGTACCCTCGACTGGCAATACATCAGCGAGGTTCGCGATCTCTGGGACGGGCCGGTAATCGTGAAGGGCATCATGCATCCCGACGACGCGGAGAAGGGGATCGAGGTGGGCGTGGACGGCATCCAGGTCTCGAATCACGGCGCTCGACAGTTTGACGGCACGGTCGCCGCCATCGACGCGCTGCCCCCCATTGTCCGCCAGGTAAACGGGCGCGCCCGCATCCTGTTCGACAGCGGCGTGCGCACCGGCCTGGACATCATCCGGGCGCTCTCCCTGGGCGCGGATTTCGTCATGCTCGGCCGCGCGTTCATGTACGGCGTGGGGGCTTTCGGAAAAACCGGCGGAGACCACGCCTTCGAAATCCTGAAGGCCGACCTCGAAGTCAACATGGTGAACCTGGGGTGTGCGACCGTGGGCGATATACCGGCACCGGTCCAGCCGTCTTCCCCGTAGCGCATATCCGCGGCGATCTCCGCACGCCATTCAGCCAGCCGCTTCCGTCCGTCGCACACCCGCTGCGCACATCCGACGCGATCACCGTAGCGCATATCCGCGGCGATCTCCGCACGCCATTCAGCCAGCCGCTTCCGCATGCGGTTCCCGACTTGTTTTCCGCGCGTAAAGCAGGCTGCAGCATGCCAATCCTGCCGAGAAAACCGTTCCGATCACGGCGAGCAGCAGCATTCCGCGCAGTTCGAAGAGAAATCCCGTGACCAGGGCGGCAGAACTCGCCGCCAGCGCGATGAACGTCTCGTTGACGCCCTGTACCCGTCCCCTTTCCAGGGGTGCAAGCGCGTTGGACAGCAGGGACGAGCCGGCGATGAAGCAGAAGTTCCATCCCAGGCCCAGGAGGAAGAGAGAGATCGCGAGCGGGATGAACCGGGGCGAAACGGGTGCGATCACGCAAGACACGACGAGGATGATCATGCCCCATATGATCACGTTGTGCTGTCCCCACCGCATGATCAGGCGGCCGGTTATGCCGGAAACGCCGAACATGCCGATGGCGTGGGCCATGATAACCCACGAGATCAGCCACGTGCCATGGTCGTGATGACTCATGTGCAGGGGCGTTATAACCATGAGCAGCGTCATGACGAACTGCCCGATGACCATGGCCGCGATGCCGTACCGAACGTGCACGTTGCGAAGGATTTCCCGCACGGAACGGGAGGCCGACTCGTCGATATTCGATTCGGAGGAAGGTTTGATCCGGCGGGAGAGGTCGAGCGGGTCGGGGCGAACGAGAAAGATGGTAAGCAGGACCGCCGCCAGGCTCAGACCCACGCCGACGACGAAGGGGCCCGACATGGGCGGATACCCATACTGGGCGATCCAGATGCCCGCGGGCGCCACCATCATGGCGCCGCCGATTGCGCTGACCGTGCCGGCGGAAACGATGCGGCCGATGATGCGCGCCCGTTCGGACTCGGGGTAGATCTCGGCGCCGATGAACCGGGCCTGTTCGGCGGAACTGCGGGCCATGCCGGCGAAGAATGACGCGAAGCAGAATCCTGCGAAGGAATGGACGGCCACGCTGATGAAACTCGTGGCGGCGGCGATCAGCGACGCCAGGTAGCCGGCCGTCAGTCCGGCCCGGCGGCCCAGGCGGTCCATGATCCAGCCGAAGGGGAAGGCGCTGATCGAGCGGGCGAGAAAGGCGATGGTCATGGGCACGCCCGTCATGCGCTCGCTGTCGGCCAGTTGCGCTGCGAGGATGGGTACGACCGTGAATGCCGCGACCTGCGTGGCGCCGAAGAGAGCCTGCGTAACGAAAAGGGTGTTCGTGATCCGGCTGCGGACCGACTGAAGCTGTTCCGTTTCCATTATGCTCCCGCGGCCACTTTTTCGCTTCGGCCGGCCGCGCTACGATATCTCAGATGACTTCCAGCTGGTCCCGGTGCGGCAACGCGGGGAAGGGTTCGCTCGGCAGGGACTGATACCAGAAGGCCACCGAAGCGACATCGTCCTGGAGCGCCTGGTACGGCCCGCCTTCTGCGAACCCGAGCAACTGCCGCCAGCCCAGCGCCTGGATCGTTACCCTGAGGTCCTCCTCGAACCGCACGGGATCCGACACGTGCCACCGATACATGCCGAACCGTTGCTGGGACTTGTACATTCCGTCGGGGCGAATGACCTGGGGCATGCCGGCGTAGGGGGTGGTGTATTCCACGTACTGGCCATCGATATCGAAGTTGTACGAACCGCAGAAGTAGTCCTCGACGCCCGTCCCGCAGATCGTCGGAAACTCGCCGTCCCCGTCGATATAGAACTTGATCTCGCCCTCGCCCCACCATCCGTTGCTGTTGGATCCCCACGCCATATAGGTGCCGACGAAATGGCCATGTCCCTTCACGCCGTCGAGTATGGTGTATACTTCCTTGTACGGAATCGGATTCACCCGCCTGAAATTCGCGTGGAAGTAGCCGACGTCCTCGGGGACTTCGGTCAGCGTGTAGTCGATCTGATAATAGACGCGCATCTTCTCGTCGGCGATGTTCTCCAGCGTGATGCGGCAACGCTTGCGGAAGGGCATCTCCCAGTAACAGTTGAATGCGCTGGCCGGGTTCACGCACACGGCCAGCGAGGACACGTGGGCGTATTCGCTCCAGCCGCAGGCGAAGAAATCTCCCACGGGGCACTCCACGGAAGGATGCTCCTCGTCGTCCCAGAAAATACGTAGGATGGCGAAGCGCCAGTGGCCGGTGGGCGTCAGCCAGATATGCTGTATGGCCCCCGACCCATCGATATCGGCCATCGTCAGTGTTTCGCCGGCTTCGATGTCGAAGGAAGGAGATATTTTCCAGCCCTGCCCGAGGTGCCTGGCGTTATGTGCTCCCGTGCCCTCCGTGGCCATGCCGCCCCGGCCCTTTCCACCATCCGTGTTTTCCGGTGAGATGGATCGCGTACGGGCGCGCGAAAGGCGCGACAGGTTACCCATGTCCATACCCAGTCCGTTGAACATATGCGCGTCTCCTTCTAATTTATACTCTTGAAAAGATGGTCCCGGCTTCACTATAATATGGTCGTAGAATCCACTCGCACAGGTCTTTTTGAGTGGCTTCCCCAAGGGACTTTCCAATTACCCGCCACCGGCTTCATGGAAGGCTTGCCATGCGACGCGACGTGCTCTACTACATCGCCGATCCTATGTGTTCCTGGTGCTGGGGTTTCACGCCCGTGCTCGAAGCGGTATCCGGCGTGCTTCCGGCCGAAATCCCCATCCGCTACGTCATGGGCGGATTGGCCCGGGATTCCGAAGATCCCATGCCCGAGGAGACCCGGACTTACGTGCAGTCCCAGTGGCGGCAGGTAGCCGAACGGACGGGAGCGGAATTCAACTGGGATTTCTGGAAGATCTGCGAACCCCGGAGATCGACCTACCCGGCCTGCCGGGCGGTCATCGCCGCCGGTATGCAGCAGCAGGGCAGGGCCGAAGGGATGTTCCACGCCATCCAGCGGGCCTATTACGTCGAAGCGAGGAATCCGTCGGACCCGGAAACCCTCGTGCAACTGGCCGCGGAGACGGGCCTGGATGCGGACCGCTTCTCCCGGGACCTCGGGGCGGACCATACCGACGAACTGCTCCGTAAGGACTTCGCGCTTCGCCGGTCCCTTCACGCCGACAAGTTCCCCACCATGATCCTGGAGCACGACGACAACCAGTTGTGGCTGGCCTACGGGTACGAAGAGGAAGACATGGTCGTGGACCTGCTGACGTCCGCCCTGCTTTCCTGAAGGCGATCCGTGCTATCCAGAAACGCTACGTCCCCTCGACCCTCGGGTCGATCCACATATACACGAAATCGACCACGATATTGGCGCAGACCACCATCACAGCCGAGAAGAGGACGACGCCCATGATCATGGGCACGTCGAGATTGAAGACCGACTGGAGGGCCAGGACGCCCAGTCCAGGCAGGGCGAAGACGTTCTCGGTGAACACCACGCCGCCCATGAGCGCCGCCATATCGAGGCCGAGTATGGTGATGACGGGGATCACGGCGTTCCGCAACCCGTGCTTGAACAGGACCATGTATTCAGGCATCCCCTTGGCGCGGGCAACCCGCACGTAATCGGCATTCAGTACCTCCACCATGTTCGTGTGCACCAGCCGGGCGTAGTATCCCGTAATCACCAGGGCGAGGGTCGCCGCCGGCAGGATGATGTGGGTCCAGCCCGCCAACCCGCCCACCGGAAACACGCCAGTCCGGTAGGCCAGGTAGTACTGCAACATGCGGGCAAGCCAGAATACGGGCAGGGAAATGGCGACCAGAGAGACGATCAGCACCGTCCGGTCGATGGCCCGGCCCCGGTACTTCGCCGTGAGGACGCCCAGGGGTACGCTCATCAGCATCCACAGGCACACCGCGGTCAGCGCCAGTGCGAAAGTCACAGGAAACCGAGCCAGAATGGCGTCCAGCACCTGTTCGCCCGTCACCAGGGACGTGCCGAGGTCGCCTCGCAGCAGGTTGCCGATGTAGCGTCCATACTGCACGGCCAGCGGATCGTCGAATCCCATTTCAATGCGGATGCGTTCGATCGTCTCCGCGTCGGCGTTTGCCCCCGCGTAAACACGGACCGGATCGGCCGGGACCGCATGGACGATCAGAAACGTGATGACCGTAGTTCCCCACAGTATCACGGCCGCCCAGCCGAGCCGGCGCAAGATCCTGCTCAGCATGGTGATTTCCTCTTGTCGTTTCTGTCAGGTCTCATGGTTCGATCCACATCAGTTCGTACCGGATGGGCCAGACCGGATTGAGCCTGAGCCCCTTCAGCCAGGGTTGCCGAAGCAGGTACATCTGCGGGTAGTACAGGAATACCCAGGGCGCGTCGTCCACGATCAGCCGCTCGGCTTCCCGGTACAGTGCGAGCCGGTGTTCCTGGTCGGTACTGGTGGACGCTTCGTTCAGCAGGATGTTGACTCTTTCATTATTATAAAACGCCACGTTGGTGCTGTGGACCTCGGTAATCCGGTCGCCATTCAGCAGCACGTCCAGGAAATTGCTGGGATCGGGATAGTCCTGGTACCAGCCGAAGGTTGAGAAGGGCACCGTGCCGCGCCGGCCCGTCGCTTCGATCCGCGTTGGACCGGTCACCGGCCGGATCTCAATGGAGATGCCGACCTCCGCGAGGTCCTGTTGCACCGCCTGTCCGATCTTGGTATCTATGCCGCTTCGGGCCGTTATCATGAGCTCGGTGTTGAACCCTTCGGGGAATCCGGCTCTTTCGAGCAGTTCCCGCGCCTTTTCCGGGTCGTAGTCGTAGCCTTCAAGCGCTTCGTCGTAACCCGGCATGCCGGGCGGTAGCACGCCACGGGCGACTATCCCACGGTCGCTGATCAGGCTTACGATGCGTTTCCGGTCGATGGCGTGGTTTACGGCCCTGCGTACGTTCACATTGTCGAAAGGCGGCATCTCGGTGTTCATGGTAAGGTACTGGATGGCGTTCAAGGGCTGGTGGGCGACCAGATCGCTGAGGATCGGGTCATTCATAACCCGTATGAAATCCGCGTCAGGTATCCCCGTCGACGTGACACTCGCGATATCCAGCTCGCCCCGTTCGAACATCATCATGTGCAGCGTCTCGTCCCCGCCGACCATCAATTCGATGGCTTCCAGCCGGATGTCGTCCGCCCGGTAGTAAGACGCGCTTTTCTCGATCCGCAAGCGCGTTCCACGCTGCCAGTCCGCCAGGATAAAAGGTCCCCCGCCTACGGGATAGCGCCCGAATTTCTCTCCGCGACGCTCCACCTCCTCCCGGGGGACGGCGTACGCGAAGGGCATGGCGATACAGTAGAGAAAGGGGAGATCGGGATGGACCAGCTCGATCTCGAGGGTTTCCGGATCGGGGGTACGCAGGCCCGCAACCCCTTCGGCCGATCCGTTCTGGTAGGCCTTCGCGCCGACGATGTTTCGATAGAACCCTTGCCCGGGAGACTTGGTGGCCGGATTCAGAATCCGTTCGAGGGAGTAGGCGAAGTCTTCGGAGGTTATCGGCCGCCCGTTCGAGAACCGGATGTCCTGGCGCAATTTGAAGGTAATGGTCCGTCCATCCTCGGAGATCGACCATGATCGGGCATGCCACGGTACCAGGTTCAGGTCGTCGTCGTAGTCGACCAGACCGTGGAAGAGCGTGCGCACCAGCGGCCAGGTCACCACGTCATAGGCGATGGCCGGATCCAGCGAACGCGGATCCGAAGGCACGGCGATCTGCAGGACGTTCTCCCCCGCATTCAGGCGACCGGGCCGCGGGCCGTCGGCGCAGGAGGTCACAGCGAACAGGACCGCCAACAGGAAAGCGTGAACACCGCTCATCCGCTCCGTCCTTCCTTGACGTAGGGATCCAGCACCTCCTGCAGGCCCTGTCCCAGCAGATTGAATCCCACCACGGCAACGATGATGGCGACGCCGGGCGACATGGTGAGGTGGGGTGCGACGATGAAATAGGGTTGGCCTTCGGCGATCATGGTGCCCCACGACGGGGCAGGCGGCGGCACGCCTACGCCCAGGTAGCTCAAACCGGCGTCGAGCAGGACGGTGTTCGCCGTGGCCAGGGAACCGAGCACGATGACCAGCGGCAGGACGTTCGGCAGCAGGTGCCGGACCATGATGCGCATATCCGAACAGCCGATGGCCAGCGATGAAACAACGAACTCCCGGGTCTTCAAAACCAGGATCTGTCCCCGGATGGTCCGGGCGATCCAGGTCCAGCTGATCAGGCCGATGACGAGGAACACGCTGACGAGTCCCCGTTTGAGCGTGATTTCCAGCCCGAGCCCCTCCATGAACGGGAGATGCAGGTGGATCACCCGTCCGTCCATCAGGCCTGCGAAGGCGATGGCCAGGAGCAGTCCGGGGATCGTCAGCATGACGTCGGTCCCGCGCATGAGCACCGTGTTGACCCAGCCGCCGTGGTATCCCGCGAGCAGGCCCACACTCACTCCAACGCATACGGCGATGAGCATGGCCACGATACCCACGAAGAGCGAGATGCGCGTCCCGTGCACCAGGCGAGCCAGCATATCGCGGCCCAGATGATCCGTACCGAGCAGGAACCCGTCCCCGGGCGGGATGGGCAGCCCGTCGGCGTCCAGGCCTTCGGGCAGTTGGCGCATGGGGTCTTCGAGAAGTTCCATTCCGGTGAGGACCGGCGCGGCCAGTGCCATAACCACCAGGAACAGCACAAGGCCGCCGCCCGCGCAGACCATGCGGTTCCTCAGCATTCGGCGGAGAAAGGGCAGGGACGCATGGCCGGTCTCATCCCTATCGACCTCGGCAACGGCTGGTGAAATTACGGTCATGGTATCGAGGTATCCTCAAGGCGTGTTACACGAACCGGTCCGAGCTCTGATCGATCAGCCCACCGGGTATTCCAGGCACACGCCGCCGCCTGATCGGGATGAGCCACCGATGGCACCGAGGAGATCCAGGTAGAAACGGTGTTCATCGCCTGTCATGTCGATTACCGCGTCATCGCGCCAGAGATCGGCCAGGCGCCGCCGGACCGGCCTGGACAACATGCGGTAATCCGATTGCCCGTACATGCCGGGCTGATTGAGCAAAGGATCGTCTGCCAGCGTGCCGCCGGTACCCAGGAAAAACAGGTCGTCCCGCAGCCCGGCCCCGTTCGGCGCGGCCAGCAGGTGTCCGGTTGTGTTGCGAACCGATTTCATGGTAATGGAAACGTGCAGCCGGGATGCCTCACCGGCCGCCGCTACGTAGACACGTCGTGGGGGTGAATCCAGCAATGCCGCGGCCTTCCTGAACATCTGGAAGACGCACCACCACTTATGCCATTTGCCGCCTTCCGGCGCGGAGATCATGCGAATATAGACCGGATCCCCGAAATCGGCGTGGCGGCTCGTCTCCAGTACCGCCTTGAATCCCGGATCGGATCGATGTATTTCCGCTATGGAGGGCCTGCGGCCATGGAACCCGGCGGGCAGTGGTCCAGCGGTCCGTACGTCGACACCGTTTTCCATCAGCCGTGCCGTATCCACGGTAATGCCTCGGTAAGGCGCGAGAACAAGGGCTCTCCGGGGGCGGTATTTTTCGACGGCTTCCCGCAACGGCTCGAGTATGATACCGTCACCGCCTTCTCCAGTCCCCGCACAAGTACCAGTACGCGAACCACCCGTCGTGCTGGCAAAAACCAATCCGTCCAACTCATCCATGGAATCCCGGAAATGGTCGAGGTCCCGTGGTCTGCCGATGACCAGTCCATCAATCTGTTTCACCCCGCCTCCTCGCCCCGTAAGGGAAGACGCACAGGCCGATCCCGCACGATGGATTCGTATCCCGCCAGCAGGACCTCCATGTGGTCCCGGGCGTTGTGAACGGTGAATCGGGGCCGGGCGCCGGTGTCCAGCGATCGGACCAGGTCATCCAGTGCGGCTCGGGTGAATTCCAGCCCCGTGGAGGTCAGCATGGTCGGCGGACCGCTGTGCCACTGCATGGGATCGGCTTCGTCGACGCTGAATTCGCCATCCACGACACGGTTTCTCAGGTGGGTATCTATGCCAGGGCGCTTCCCGTCGATCCTTCCCGTTCCCTTCGTGCCGAACAGGTAGGCCTGGTTCGGTCCCCCCGCGCTATGGGAGGCGACACCATTGCGCCCGGCCGATAGGGTGGCAACCCGGCCCGACCGGTCCACGAGGGTCAGCGTCCCGAAGTCGTCCGCACCGTGGGCGGCGTGTTCCGGAAAGAAGTAGGCGCCCCCCTGTCCGTAGACTTCGACGATGGGATCGAAGCACTGCTGCACCAGGGCCACGGCATACGCGCCCACCGTCAACAGCTCGCGTTTGATATCCGGGAACTTCCACCTTCCCGGCGGCAGGAAATGAGGTTTCCTCAGCGCGTTGTCGATAGGCCGTGGAATCCCCTTGCCGAAGAGTATGTCGATATGCATTGCCGTCAATTCGCCCAGGTACCCCGTGTCGATCATCCTTCTGCTCTGGTTGACAAGATCGTTGTAAACATAACTGGGAAGGATGGTTGTGACGCCCGATCGATCTACGGAACCGACAACTGCGCGACACTCCTGTATATTGGCGCCGATGTACTTGTCGATCCACAGGTGTTTACCCTCGCCCGCCGCCAACATGGCAATTCCGGCTCTTCGCTCGATCTCGTGGCCGATGCTTACGATGTCGACATCGTCACGCCGGACAGCCGCCTCGATTCCTTCAAAAAAGGGTACGCCCAGCTGCTCAGCACGGGACCGGTTCAGTGGCTTGAGATAGGGGTCGATATCCCCATCGTCCGCAACTCCGACAATGCGTATCCGGGGATGATCGACAAAGGCGGGAACGAAACTGTCCTGGTGGCTGTGCCTACTGAAACTGACCAACAGCACGCCGTAAGTTCGGTCGGCCATGTATTCTCCGATTGGAACTGAGGATCAGCGGGAACTTCCAAGATAAAACGGCCCATCCGGGGTGACAACTAAAACAGGGATGCGCGCGCAAAGGACAGTATACACTTTCGTCTTGTTAAATTCGCGACGAACAGTAGATTGAACCTGACCCCGGAACGCGGCAGTTCCAATTGCATCCCATATCACTCGATTATCGAAAGAGGTACGCCATGGACGTCGTCCTGCGTGCGATTTCCGATTTCATGTGGGGACCCTGGACGATCGGCGTGCTCGCCGTCCTGGGCCTCATGCTCACTGTGGCCAGCAGGGGGGTCCAGTTCCGCAAGTTCGGCGAGGCCATCGGCCTGGTCATGCGGGGCGCCCTGCACCGGGACAAGAGCGATCGGGATTCCGGCGACATTTCGCCCTTCCAGGCGCTGACTACCGCCATGGCGGCGACCATTGGAAACGGCAACATCGCGGGCGTGGCGACGGCCATAGCGGTCGGAGGCCCGGGCGCGGCCTTCTGGATGGCGGCCATGGCGCCCCTGGGCATGGCGACGAAATACGCCGAAACCGTACTGGCCCTGCGATATCGCGGGAAGACCCGGGACGGCCATATGCTCGGCGGTCCCATGTCTTACCTGAAGGAAGGGCTGAATCTGCCCACTATCGGCGTGGTATTCGCCCTGTGCGCCACACTGGGCGGCCTGGGTGGCGGCAACATCAGCCAGGCGAATTCCATCGCCCTCGTGATGAGCACACAGTTCGACGTGGCCAAATGGATTACCGGCCTCCTGCTGACCGTCATCCTGGCCGTGGTCATCATCGGCGGGATCAAGCGTATCGGACTCGTCGCCGAACGGCTCGTGCCCACCATGGTGGTCGTGTACGCCGTCAGTGTATGTTACGTGGTGGTCACGCACATTGAAGCGCTCCCAGCGGCCCTGTGGCTGATCGTGGACAGCGCTTTCACCCCGGTCGCGGCGGTCGGCGGGTTTGCCGGCGCCTCGGTGGCGCGGACGATCCAGTACGGTATACGCAGGGGCGTCATCTCCAGTGAAGCCGGACTCGGCAGTGCGGGAATCGCCCACAGCGCCGCCCAGACGACCAACCCGCTTCGACAGGGCTACATTGCGATGATCGGGGTCTTTATCGACACGATAATCGTCTGCTCCATGACCGCGGTCACGGTAGTCATAGCAGGCGTGTGGTACAACGGAGAGATGAGCACCGCCCTCGTGGCTTCCGCACTCAACACTTCCATCCCCTTCGGCGGCGCCATCATCGCGATATGCTCCCTCATGTTCGGGTTCACCACCATGGTCACCTGGTCCTACTACGCCGAACAGGGCCTTCGGTTCGTGACCGATTCCCGGGGCGTCGTGTGGGGCATCCGCATCACCTGGTGTCTGGCCGCCTTTTTCGGGGCCGTTTACGAGGCGCGGGTCATCTGGGACCTGGGCGACATCATGGTCGCCTGCATGATGTTTCCCAATCTCGTGGGACTGATCGGCCTGACACGGGAAATCCGCGTCGTGTCGAGCAACGAAAAGGCCGCCGGGGCCGCTTGACGAAACAAGGATTTAAAGGTATATTACCGGCGGGTTGAAGCGGTGCGAAAAAAAACGAACCTTTTTCCTCTCCGGCGTCTCTATCTATAGTAAGAGGCGCGAAGCGGAACGGAAGCGGAACGAAGGTCACCGCACTTCGAGTACGAGCGGACCCATAATGACAGGTGCTGAGGCATGTCGCAGACGACAGACGGAATCATCATAGAAAACGTGTTGAACGGCTACGCGGACGACTTCGAAACGCTGGTCAACCGATACGACCGCGAGATCCGGCGCGTAGTCGGTTCCATGGTGAAGAATCGCCAGGATGCCCAGGACATCGTGCAGGACGTCTGGCTTTCCGCCTACCAGCGGCTTTCTTCCCTGCGCGATCGCGACCGTTTTCCCCAGTGGCTGCGCGTTATCGCGCGGAATCGGTGCCTGGCCCACGTCGGCGACCGGAAGAACCAGGCAGAGGAGTGGTCGGAGATCGAGACCGAGCACGGCGCCTGGCCGGGAGACGAACACCTGAAGCGGGCAAACGACCGCAAGGTGCGGCACGGTGTGAATGCCCTGTCGCAGGCACTCAGACGTACGGTGGCCATGTACTATTTCACCGGCTATTCCTGCGACGAGGTCAGTTCGAGAATGGATGTCCCTGTGGGTACCGTCAAACGCAGGCTGTCGGAAGCGCGAAGCAGGCTCCGTGGCATGTTCAGGAACTGGTCCCAGTATTCCTTCGAAGGAAGCCTGGACCTTCGTCACCTGATCGTGGCCGCGCCGATCTGTACCGGCGCCGCGCCGATCTGTACCGGATTCTAAAACCAACCCGCCGAAAGAACCGAGGTTTTCCAGACGAATGTCCCAACCGCCCAATGAACGGCAACAGCCCCCACCCCGTAACGAACGACAGCCTCAGCCCGACAAGTCGAAGAAGAACCGCTCGATCCTCATCTGGCTCGTGCTGTTCCTTTTCTTCCTGATGGCGGCCCAGTTCCTGCCCAGCCGGGGCGATAGTTCCGTAACGGTTTCCTACACGCAGTTCCAGCAGTTCCTCGAAGCCGACAACATCGAGCAGGTCACCATCACCGAGAAACTGATCACAGGTCGGCTGCGCCAGGATTCGTCGACGGTAATCGAAGGCACGAACCAGAGCCTTAGCGACTTCAAGGTATACATCCCCTTCGACGATCCGGACCTCGTGGCCGACCTCATGGCCAGGAACGTCATGGTGACGGCCGAACCGGAAGCCACCAACTGGGTAGGCTATCTCATCGCCGCCCTGCCCTGGCTGCTGCTGATCGGTTTCTGGATTTTCATCCTGCGCCAGATGCAGTCGGGACAGCGCGGCATGTTTTCCTTCGGCAAAAGCCGCGCGAAGATGATCGTCGAAGACCGGCCATCCATCACTTTCGCCGACGTAGCGGGGGTGCTGGAAGCCAAGCGCGACCTGCAGGAGATCGTGGAGTTTCTCAAAAGCCCGGAAAAGTTCCACGCCCTGGGCGGCCGGATACCGAAAGGTGCGCTGCTGCTGGGTCCTCCGGGTACTGGAAAGACCCTTCTGGCCAAAGCCGTAGCGGGAGAGGCGGGCGTGCCCTTCTTCAGCATGAGCGGCTCTGATTTCGTCGAGATGTTCGTCGGTGTGGGCGCATCGCGCGTACGGGACCTTTTCGACCAGGCCCGGCAGAACGCGCCGTGTATCATCTTCATCGACGAAATCGACGCCATCGGCCGGCACCGGGGCGCGGGCCTCGGCGGCGGACACGACGAGCGGGAGCAGACGCTGAACCAGTTGCTCGTGGGCCTGGACGGTTTCGAAAAAACAGATTCCATCATCGTGATCGGTGCGACGAACCGGCCCGACGTGCTCGATCCCGCTCTCCTGCGTCCCGGCCGTTTCGACCGTCATATCGTCGTCGACCGGCCTGACGTCGTAGGACGGGAGAAAATCCTCGAGATCCACGTGAAGAGCCGCAAGATCCCCCTGGACGACTCGGTCAAGCTCGACGTGCTGGCAAAAGGCGTGCCTGGCATGGTGGGAGCGGACCTCGCCAACATGGTGAACGAAGCGGCCCTGATTGCAGCGCGGTACGACCACACCACCGTAACGAGCGAGGACTTCGAAGAAGCCAAAGAAAAACTCATGATGGGTTCGAAGCGCCAGCTCGTGATCAGCGACAAGGAACGGGAGATTGTAGCCTACCACGAAGCGGGACACGCGCTAGCCTTCGAGCTTATCGAGGAAATAGACCCGCTGCATAAGGTGTCTATCCTGCCGCAGGGACGGGGTCTCGGCGTAACCATCGCCCTTCCGGAAGAACGCTATCTCCAGTCCCGATCGTATTGTCTGGGCACCATGGCCGCCGCACTGGGCGGCCGTGCGGCCGAACAGATCGTCTTCGGCGAGGTCACCTCCGGCGCGCAGAACGACATCGAGCAGGTCACGCGTATTGCCCGTCACATGGTTTGCGACTGGGGGATGAGCGAGGAACTGGGCGCCACGGCCCTGGGCGAAAAGGAGCACGAGGTCTTCCTGGGCCGGGACATCGCCCACCAGGCGAACTACAGTGAGACGACCGCCCACAGCATCGACCTGGAAATCCAGCGGTTCGTTACCGAGGCCGGGGATCGGGTGGAAAAACTGCTCAGGGACTACGAGCCGCAGTTGCACGCCGTGTCCAAGTCGCTTCTGGAACACGATTCCCTTTCCCGCGACGAGGTGGCTTTACTCATTTACGGTGAGGAAGCCTTCGAGGCAATGGAACAGGAGCGTGAGAGAAAGGCCGCGGAAGAAGCCGCGCAGGCTGCTGAGGCTGCGGAAGAGGCCGCGGAGACTGTTGCCACAGAGGCCGCTGAGACTACGGAAGAAGCCGGGGAGACTGTTGCCGCAGAGGCCGCTACGGCGGGAACATCCGATGCTGATGAAGCGACGGCAGAAGCGCCTTCCTCGGACGGTAACGGCGTCCCATCGGCGGACGGGTCGGACGGAGCGAACGGGTCGGACGAGGAACCCGCGGTAACGTCACCGGAGCTCGATGAAGCCGTGGAATCGCCGAAGGGGCGTTGAAGAGCACGCGTAACAGGCATTACGAAATCGAGTGAATCGGGGGCGAGAGCGAAATCTCACGCTCCCGTTTTTATATTGAGCCGAAAATGACATCAGACCGGGACATAAAACGCGGTGCGTTGCACACTGTCGAACGCATCGGGAATACGGTTCGTCGTCCTTCAAACCGGTGGACACCCGCGGTACACGGCCTGCTCAAGCACCTGGAAGATGCCGGTTTTGAACGCGTGCCACGGATAAAAGGAGTAGAGAAGGGATATGAGATTCTGTCGTACATAGAAGGTGATGCTGCCTTGCGACCATGGCCCGATGTGCTGAAGACCGGTAGCGGCCTGGCCCAGGTAGCGGGATTCCTGAGATTCTATCATCGCGCAGTGGAAAACTACTCCCCTCCCGAAGGGACCGAATGGTGTGCGCAAGATTTGAAATGGCAGCCCGGGTTGATTATACGCCACGGCGATCTCGGTCCCTGGAACACCATCTGGCGAAATGGTGAGTTAAAGGGCGTTATTGACTGGGATTTTGCCGAACCGGGTGAAGCCATAATGGATCTTGCGCAAATCGCCTGGCATTTTGTGCCCTTGCGCGGCTTCGATTTCTGTCGTAAGGCCGGTTTCGAGGAACCACCCCTGTTGCGGGATCGCTTGAATATACTGTGCGAAGTATACGGCAGCTTCAGCCCGGATCGCGTCATGCATGCGCTCCTCGAGCTACAGCAACTGGAGATTTCAAGGATATCTGCGATGGGAAGAAAGGGAGTCGAACCGTGGAGCACATACTACAAAAGGGGCGATCTGGACGTCATCAAGCGTGAGAGAGACTGGCTGAGCAAGGAATCCGGGAACCTGGCGAAATAACTACCCGACTCCCCCGAACACGCTATTAAAACAAAAAGGCCAGCAGTGCGATCACCGCTGGCCTTTTTTTACGACACGTTCGTGCTGGACTCAACAGGGCTCGACCAGCTTGTCCTTTGCTCAGCTCGACTTGGCAAGCACGTCCTTGAGGGTCTGGATGAAAACCTCGGTTTCCGCTTCGGTACCGGCGGAAACTCTGATCCAGTTACGGAATTCCCGCTGCCGCCGGGAACTGATCCAGACGTTGCGGGCGCGCATCTCCCTGACTACCTGCATGGCCGACTGCTTCAGATCCGCCATCACGAAGGTGCCTTGAGAGGGAAGGTACTCGATCCCCATCTCGTCGAAGGCCGCGTAGCAGCGCTTCTTGAAATCCCACACGGCTTCCCTGGATTTCTGAAGGTGCTCGAGGTCCCGCACGGCGGCGGCGCCGGCCACACTGGCCAGTGCGTTCGGCGACTCCTGGTAGTACTTCCGCATCTCGTCCTGGATCTTCTGCGAGGCGACGCAGTACCCCAACCGTACCGCGGCCAGCGCATAGGCTTTAGAGAAGGTTCTCACGACCACAACGTTGTCGTACTTGACGGCAAGCGGGATCGCCGAGGGAATCGGATCCTGCTCCGCGAAGTGCAGGTAAGCCTCGTCGATGACCACGATGGCTGAAGACGGAAGCTTGTTGACGAATGCTTCGATTTCATCCGTCTGCAGCAACGTGCCCGTGGGATTGTTCGGGTTGGTAATGACCACCAGCGAGGTCTTCTCGGACGCCAGGGCGGCCATGCCGTCGAGGTCGTGCTTGTATTCCGGCGTCATCGGCGCCCGGATGATGTTGACGTCGACACCGAACATATCGTTGAAATCGCCGGCGGAGCGGGAAACGGAACCGTATCCGAATTCCGCCTCTATGACCTCGCCGCCGTTGCGGCTCAGATAGGCCAGGCAGAGCAGGTCCAGGATGAGACTGGAACCCGGAGTGAGCATGAAGGGGCCGGGAGGCGCCCGGAAGAACGAGCGCCGCATGGAATCGTCCGGTTCGGGCAGTTGTACCCCGTCGAAGGTCGACAGGGCCTGCATCAGATCGCTCAGGTCCGTACCGTACCGGTTGACTCCAAACATCCGGTTCGCCATGGCCTCGATGGCCCGGGGCGACGGTCCCAGTGGGTTCTCGTTCAGGCTCATGCGCACGAGACCCGGCTGCACGCCTATGCCCCGTATGGCTTCGATGGTAGGCTTGCCGCCCGAGATCAATTGCGTGGCCATGGCGATTTTATCGGACATGGAAAGGGCGACGCCGGCTGTGCCGGCCGCAATGGCGCCCTTCATGAAACCTCTACGAGTCCAGGCTTTCAGGGCCGTCTCTGACGGGTGCATATACGACTCCTTGGGAAATTGCTGCAACGATTATCCGATCGATATGACATCAGGTACAGAAGAATACAGTTCAAGTTCTTACAATCCAGTGTACCCGTATCTTCAAATTTCCATTTCCCCAGGAGCCCGTAACACCTTGACATCTCTTCGAACCGTGCGTTAAAATGACCTTGTATGGACGACCTTCTCCTCGATATTTCACACCTGTCCGCAACCATCCCCACAGACGACGGCCCCGTTAGGGCGGTGCGCGACGTTTCGTTTCAGATCAGGCGAGGCAGGACCCTCGGCGTGGTCGGTGAAAGCGGATGCGGCAAGAGCATGATGGGGCTTTCCCTGATGCAGCTGGTTCCCAAACCCGGCTACGTGGAAGGCGAAATCGTGCTACACGATCAGGAGAAAGGTACCAACATAGAGATTCACGACCTCGTACCGGAAGGCGATGCCATGCGCAGAATCCGGGGCCACAGGATCTCCATGATCTTCCAGGAGCCCATGACCGCCCTCAACCCGGTATACACCGTTGGGAACCAGATCGGCGAGGCCCTTCGCCTTCACCACGGCCTGGACCGGGACAACGCCCGTTCCCGCGCGATACAGGCCTTGTCCGAAGTCGGCATTCCGGGCCCGGCGCAGCGGGTGGACGAGTACCCGCACGAGCTTTCCGGCGGGATGCGGCAGCGTGCCATGATCGCCATGGCCCTTTCGTGCGGACCCGACCTGCTGATTGCCGACGAGCCCACCACGGCGCTTGATGTAACCATCCAGGCCCAGATCCTCGACCTGTTGAGAGCGCTCCAGCAAAGCCATAACATGGCTATCCTGATGATCACGCACGACCTGGGCGTGATCGCCGACATGGCCGACGAGATCATGATCATGTACGCGGGACAGGTGGTCGAGACCGGGTCGCCGGATCAGATCTTCTACCATCCCGCACACCCTTACACCAGGGGATTGCTCGAATCGGCGCCTCGGATCAATCGTGAAAAAGCGCAGCAGCTTTCCACCATACCGGGGACGGTACCTTCGCCGCTCAACCTGCCCGATGGCTGTGCCTTTGCGCCACGTTGCCGGTACGCCACGGACCAGTGCATGCTGGAACCGACGATGGAGGAAATCGAGGAGGGGCACCGCGCGCGGTGCTGGCACCTCGACCGGGTCAGGCAGGACCGATAGCGTCCACGGGAAAGCCGCCATGTCCACCATACTCGAAGTCCGCAACCTGAAAAAGTACTTCCCGATACGCAAAGGGCTCTGGCGCCGGAAGCGAGGGGACGTCCGGGCGGTGGACGGCGTGGACTTCAAGTGCGGCGCCGGGGAGACCCTCGGACTGGCGGGCGAAAGCGGATGTGGCAAAACCACGCTGGGACGCTGCGTGCTGAAGACCATCCCTCCTACGGACGGCGACATCATCTTCGGGACGGAGAGGGTGAATATAAGTCCTTTCGACCGCCGTGAAATGCGGCCCTACAGAACACGGATGCAGATGGTGTTCCAGGATCCGAATTCATCGCTCAATCCGCGCATGACGGTGAGCGATATCGTGGGAGAACCGCTTCGGGTCAACCGCCTGGCCCGGGGATCGGAACTGGAAGACCGGGTTGCCGGCCTGCTTGCCGATGTGGGTCTGAACGCAGGGGACATGCGCCGATACCCCCATGCCTTCAGTGGCGGGCAGCGGCAGCGCATTGGTATTGCCCGGGCGCTGTCCCTGCGGCCCGAACTGGTCATCGCGGACGAACCCGTATCGGCGCTGGACGTGTCGGTCCAGTCACAGATCCTGAATCTGCTGGCTTCGCTGAAGGACCGGCTGGGCCTTTCCTATGTCTTCATCACCCATGACCTGAGCGTACTGCAGCACATCAGCGACCGTGTGGCGATCATGTACCTGGGTCGAATTGTGGAAACCGGACCGTCGGAGCAGATATACCACAACCCGCTCCACCCCTATACGGAAGCCCTGATCTCCGCCGTACCGGTGGCCGATCCCAGGGTCCAGAAGAAGCGGACGCGCATCGCGCTGACCGGCGACGTGCCCGATCCCTCATCGCCGCCGAAGGGCTGCCATTTTCACCCTCGTTGCAGGTACGCCACCGATCTTTGCCGGGAATCCGAACCGGAACTCAAGACCTATCCCGGAGGCGTCAAGGCGGCCTGTCACTACGGCGACACGCTGTCCTTGCAGGGCATTTGACCGGCCAGGTAGTCGTATGTTGAAGTCGCAGATAAAAAACAGTTGAGAATATGGGAAGACGGGAAAAAGACGGGAACATGAGAAAAAGACGGGGACAGGTATGAATGCCATGCTGAAACATCTGCCGCTTGCGGTCCTTGCCGGACTGCTGGCCTGCACCGGTCGGGACGGTGGATCCCAAGCGGAACTGCCGGCTGCTGACGACTCGACCCGAACGGCGGTAGAAGCCTCGACCCGAACGGCGGCTGCCGACGACCCGGCCCGAACGGCGCTGGAAGCCCCCGTACTGGCCGCCCGGGTGACTGCGGGCATCCTGCCCCCCCTGCACGAACGGATCCCGGCCAATCCGCTCGTGGCCAGAAATGATTACGAAGGGTACGATGGACCGGGAGTCTACGGCGGGACCTGGCGAAAACTGCACAACAACACCGATCTCGGTTCCTGGAAGATGATTGCCGGATACGCGCCGCTGATCCGTTGGAACCGGATGACCACGGGCCTCGAACCGGGCCTGGCGGTATCGTGGAACTTCAACGAGGACGGTTCGGAACTGACGCTCAAGCTGCGCGAGGGCGTGCGGTGGTCCGACGGCCATCCCTATACGTCCGCTTCCTTTCGGGCGTGGTACGACCTGTGTCTCGACGAACGCCACCGGTACCCGCCGCCCGTGTGGTGCCTCGTGGACGGCAAGCCCATGGAGGTCGAGACGCCTGACGACTACACCATCATCATGAAGTTCGCCGGCCCCAACTGGCTGGTGCCCCTTTGGCTTGCGACCGGCTTCTGGTGGAGCGAAGAGTATAACGTGCCGGAACACTACATGAAACAGTTCCACCCGGACCACAACGCCGACGTGGACGATTTCGTCCAGTACGAGAAGCATAGGCTGCCCGAAAGGAATCCTGAAAAGCCCTCCCTGTGGCCGTGGACGATCTCCCGCATCGAGAAGGGCGGTTTCCGGGTGATCCTGGAACGCAATCCCTACTACTACGTGGTGGACGACGACGGCCGGCAGCTACCCTACATAGACCGGGTGGTCACGACCCTCGTCCCCGAATCCCAGATCCGGGTCTTGCGGGTACTGGCCGGCGAGGTGGACTGCCAGTTCCGCGATCTCGACCTCCGGGACTTCTCGCTCTTCATGGACAGCCGGGAGAAGGGCGGGTACCGCGTCAAGTTATGGGAAAGCGCCTCCGGTGCGGATCCGGCGATCAACCTGAACTGGTCGGACAACGACCCGGTACTCCGCGGCCTGATCCGGGACCAGAGGTTCCGTAAGGCGCTCGCCGCGGCCATCGACCGCGAGAAATGCAACGCCGTCGCCTTCAAGGGCCTCGTAGAACCCCAGGGCGCCACCGTGAGCGAGGAAGGCTGGCATTTCCTGAGCGAGGAAGGCGAGCGGCTCTTCGATATGTGGAAGGCCGCCGACGCGGACTTTGACCTGCAGAAAGGAAACCGGCTGCTGGACGAAATGGGCCTTACACGCCGCGACGCCGAGGGATATCGGCTCCGTCCCGACGGACGGCGGCTTACCCTCGTACTGGACGCGCCGGCCGCGGCGCACATCGCCCACGAGAACGACGTCGCCCTGATTGTGGCCGAAGGCTGGCGGGATCTGGGTTTGGACGTGCTTGTCTATACACCACCCGGCGCCGAGCTGAAACTGCGCCGCGACCTCGGCGAGTTCACCGCCCATCTCCACGGCGAAGCGGAAATGGATCTGTTCACCTATCCCGACTGGGTGTTTCCGACGTCCGGAAAATACTGGCATCCCAAGGTAGGGAAGTGGTACGAAACGGGCGGCGAGAAGGGCGAGGCGCCCACGGGCGTCATGGTCGAGTTGCTCGACCTATACGACCGGATCAAGCAGGAAAAGGACCTCGAAGCCCGGCACCGCCTGGTCCAGGACGCCGTACGGATCCACATCGAGCAAGGGCCCTTTCACCTGGGCACGGTGGCTCGTACTCCCAGGCCCGTCATCGTAAAAGACAACTTCCACAACGTGCCGGACTCGGGCATTCTCGGCCCCTGGGCTATCGCGGGCCCCGCGACGAGTTTCCCCGAGCAGTTCTACATCGATTGAAGGGATGATCGCTCAAAACCGCTTGCCGGGCAATCCATGGTCCTCGGCATATTTTTATTAGTCAGCAGGTACGAATCAGATGATCAACTACGTCATTAAGCGCTGTCTTCTGGCCATCCCGACCCTCCTGGCCATATCGATGATCGGCTTCGTCATCATCCAGCTGCCCGAGGGCGACTTCCTGGACCGCAAGATCCAGGAACTTGAAGAGATGTACGGCGACAGCAGTTCCATCGCCCGAATCGACGAGCTGCGGGAACGCTACGGCCTGGACCGGCCCATGTGGAAGCAGTACGCGAGCTGGATCTCCGGGTTCGTCGTGGGCGATTTCGGCGAGTCCTTCGAATACGAGCAGGAAGTCAACCTGCTGATCTGGGACCGGCTTGCCTATACCGTGCTCATCGCCCTCGGCGCCCTGCTGTTTACCTACGCCGTGGCGATCCCCATCGGCATCTACTCGGCGACCCACCAGTACCGCCTGTCCGACAACGTACTTTCCTTCATCAGCTTCATCGGCATGTCCATGCCGGGGTTCCTGCTGGCGCTGGCCTTGCTGGTCTTCGTATTCGAGATCTACAGGATACCCCTGTTCGGCCTCTTCTCGAGCGAATACGAAGGCGCGCCATGGACATGGGACAAGCTCGTGGACTTCCTGAAGCACCTCTGGATCCCGGTCATCGTGGTGGGCATAAACGGGACGGCCGGACTGATGCGCATCATGCGCGGCAACCTCCTGGACGTCCTCGGCCAGCCCTTCGTCCAGACGGCCCGGGCCAAGGGCCTCAAGGAATCCGTGGTCGTCATCAAGCACGCGGCGCGCATCGCCATCAACCCGCTGATCACCATACTGGGCATGAGCCTGCCGAACATCCTCTCCGGGGCCACGATCGTGGCGATCGTCCTGGGTCTGCCCACCGTGGGGCCGCTGCTGCTGCGGGCCCTGGTCGCCGAGGACATCTACCTGGCCGGCACCCTGCTGATGATGTTCAGCCTGCTCCTGATCATCGGCAACATCCTGGCCGACATCGCGCTGGCCTGGGCGGATCCGAGGATACGGTATGAGTAGCCTTGCGGCCTTGATCGTAGAGGGAAGCGTTCGCGGAGAAAGCGGAGCGAATCCATGACCACGACGACGGTCGAACAGGTAGAAACAGCCCAGGATGCGGGCTATCTCAGCTACCGTGCGCTGATCTGGCGGAGATTCCGGAAGAACCGGATGGGGATCGCGGCGGCGGTGGTCCTGGCGTTGTTCTACCTCGTGGCCATATTCGCCGGGTATTTCTCCCCGTACGACCACAACGACATCCGCATCCAGGTCCGGTACCTTCCACCCCAGGACCTTCATTTCGACTGGTCCGGCGGATTCTACGTGTACGGGCTGACTTCCACGCAGAACCCGGTAACCCTCGAACTGGAGTACGAGACGGACCGGACGCAGCGGTACCCGGTCCGGTTTTTGTCGCGGGACGGCAGCGGAGACTTCCGGCTGGTCCACTGCGAGGGTCCCATGTACCTGCTTGGTACGGACCGTATGGGCCGCGATCTGCTTTCGCGCATCTTCCATGGCGCCCGCGTATCGCTGACCGTGGGGATCATCGGCGTCTTCCTCAGCCTGATCCTCGGATCCGTGCTCGGTACGCTGTCCGGGTACTTCGGCGGCTGGATCGACCACACCCTGCAGCGGATCGTCGAAATCCTGGCCTCCTTTCCGCCCATCCCCCTCTGGATGGCCCTCGGGGCGGCGCTGCCCGCGGGATGGACGAGCGTGGAGACCTACCTGGGGATCACGATCATTCTGTCCATAATCAGCTGGGGCGGCCTGGCCCGGGAAGTACGGGGCAAGGTGCTCGTCTTCCGTGAACAGGACTACACGACGGCGGCACGGTCCGCCGGCGCGGGGCACTGGTACATCATTTCGCGCCACCTGCTGCCCGGGTGCTACAGCCACATCATCGTGGTGGCCACGCTGGCCATCCCGGGGATGATCCTGGGTGAAACGGCCCTGAGCTTCCTGGGCCTGGGTATTCGTCCGCCCATGACCAGTTGGGGCGTACTGCTCGAAGAGGCTCAGCGCGTGACCGTGCTGCTGAACCACCCCTGGCTGCTTTTTCCGGCCGCGCCGGTGCTGGGCGTGGTGATCTCCTTCAACTTCCTGGGCGATGCCCTGCGGGATGCCGCGGATCCCTATTCGTAATGGATAACGCTCACATGTCGCCGCTGATCCGTATTCGTGATGAAGTTGCCCGGCGCGACGCGGCGGATCCGTATTCGTGAAAAAGGATTGCAGAGGCCAGGCAGGGCATGTTAGTTGCTGAGACGTACCAACAGCCGCCATATGCAGCGATTTGAATAACTGTGAACCCGATAGGCGTATATCCAAAATATCTGCAACCGCAGTATCTGCAACCGCGATAGGAGCATAAAATGAGTGATTCCACCAAGGTCGCCGTCGTAACCGGTGCGGGCTCGGGTATAGGCAAGGCCTGTTCCCTGGCGTTGCTGGAAGACGGCTACAGTGTGGTCCTGGCAGGCAGGCGGAGAGAAGCCCTGGAGTCGACCGCGGCCGATGCCGGCGACGCCGCGGATCGGCTGCACATCGTCCCCACGGACGTGGGCGACGCTTCGCAGGTCGAGCACCTTTTCGCCGAAACCAGGTCGGCTTACGGCCGCCTGGACCTGCTGTTCAACAACGCCGGCACGGGCGCCCCCGCGGTCCTCCTCGAGGACCTGACGGCCGAGCAGTGGCAGACCGTGGTGGACGTAAACCTGACGGGCACCTTCCTCTGCACGAAGGAGGCCTTCAGGATCATGAAGGACCAGGATCCGCAGGGCGGGCGGATCATCAACAACGGGTCTGTATCCGCCCAGGTCCCGCGGCCGAATTCTGCGCCCTACACGGCTACCAAGCACGCCGTAACCGGTTTGACGCGTTCGACTTCCCTCGATGGACGGAAGTACAACATCGCCTGCGGTCAGATCGACATCGGCAACGCGGCCACGGAGATGACGGAACGTATGAAGGAGGGTGTCCTGCAACCCAGCGGCGACCTGTTGGCCGAGGCGCGGATGCACGTGAAGAACGTGGCCGACGCCGTCGTCTTCATGGCCGGATTGCCCCTCGACGCCAACGTACAGTTCATCACGGTCATGGCGACCACCATGCCCTACATAGGACGGGGATAATGTCGGAAATCAAGTCGGCACCAGTTGAAATCACCGAAGCGCAGAAGCAGCAGTACCAGGAAGAAGGATACTTCATCCTCGAATCGGCTCTCGATGACGCGATGCTGGCGTATATACGCGGCGAGTGCGACCGGCTGACGGCCGAGATGGAAGCCCAGATGGCCGAGGCGTCCGAGAACACGCGGGGCATCAACCACAAAGGCAAACGGTACTTCGTATCCAACAAGCACCGGGAGAATCCCAGCTTGCGGCCGTATATCTTCAGCGACCTCATGGCCGAGATCTGCCGGAGCACCCTGGGCGATACCGCCTACCTGTTCCACGAGCAGTTCGTGGTCAAGGGTCCCGAAGTCGGCATGAAGTTCGGCTGGCATCAGGACTCGGGCTACGTGGGGTTCGACCATCGGCCGTACATGAGTTGCTGGGCGGCCCTGGACGACGTGAGCGAAGAGAACGGCACGGTCTACGTCCTGCCCTTTTCCCGCGCGGGAACCCGCCACCGCCAGGAACACAGCATCCTGGATGAATCGAACGACAAGATTGGATATTTCGGCGATGATCCCGGTGTACCCGTGATTGCGCCGGCCGGAAGCATCCTGGTGTTCTCCAGCGTTTCCTTCCACCGCAGCAGCACGAATACCTCAGACGGCTGGCGGCGCGTGTACCTGACCCAGTATTCGGCGGAACCGATACTCACCGAAGACGGCACGCGGAACTGGAGCAACGCCGAACCTTTTCTTGTGGACGGCGAGCGGATGACGAACGATTAGGGTCCGCTGCATTCTGACCACGAGAAGTCCGGACCACGAGACCAGAACATCCACGACAGACCGTGCGGCACAAGCCATGTGAACGGCCTGACACCGCATTCAAAGGAGCGGACCGTGACGACCATTACCGGGGTGAAATGCATCCGGACGCGATCGAACGGCACCTGGGGCATTGTCAAGATCGAAACCAACCAGCCGGGGCTGTACGGCATAGGATCCGCGAGCGACCACTACCACCAGCGCGCCGTCGTCGAGGCGGTGGAGTCCATGCTGGCCCCGAAGCTCATAGGGCGGGACGCAAGCCGCATCGAGGATATCTGGCAGACCTTCTACACGAGCGGGTACTGGCGCAACGGCGCCATCACCAACACGGCCCTTTCCGGGATCGACATGGCCCTGTGGGACATCAAGGGCAAGGAGGCCGGGATGCCCGTCTACCAGCTCCTCGGCGGCGCCTGCCGGAGCGCCGTGCCCTGCTACGCCCACGCGGGCGGCGGCACGCCGGAGGCCCTGCTGGAAGCCATCCAGGGCTATCTCGATGAGGGGTTCCCCGTGGTCCGGTGCCAGCTGGGCGGTTACGGCGGCGGGGGATTCATTCCTTCGAAGGACGCGCCCCGTCCCGCCAACGCCTGGCCCGCCGACCAGGTCTTCGACGACGAGGCCTACATTGAGGCCATACCGGACATGTTCGAGTATCTACGTTCGAAGCTCGGTTTCGGACCCAAGCTAACCCACGACGTGCATGAACACCTGCGTCCTCAGTCCGCCGTGACCCTGTCCAAGCGCCTGGAACCCTACCGCATCTTCTTCCTAGAGGACGTGCTACCGCCGGAACAAGTGCAATGGTACCGCCTGATCAGGGAACAGTGCACGACGCCCCAGGCCATGGGGGAACTGTTTGTCAATCCCCACGAATGGACGCCCCTCATCACCGAGCGCCTCATCGACTACGTCCGCGTGCGGGTATCCAAGGCGGGCGGCATCACGCCGTGCCGCAAGATCGCAAGTCTCTGCGAGTCCTTCGGCATCAACACGGCCTGGCAGGAGGGCGGCGACAATGACCCGGTCAACCAGGCCGCGGCCGTCCACCTGGATATAGCGAGCTGGAGTTTCGGCATCCAGGAAGAGAATACCTTCAGCGAGGAAGAATACGCGGCGTTTCCCGGGGCCTGCGTGCTCGAAGGCGGGCACCTCTACGCAAACGACAATCCGGGCCTGGGGCTGGATATCGACGAAGATGCGGCCGCAAAACTCATCGACCCAGACGCAGCGGCCAGGCCATTATACGCCGCGGAGGATCGCAGGGCGGATGGCTCCATCGTGCGGCCGTGACCGCGGGTGACCGTAACCGCGACATAATAAGGCTGTGTCACCGGCCGGAGGTGTCATCGGCCGGAGGTGTCATCGACCGGAGGTGTCATCGGCCGGAGGTGTCATTGGCCGGAGGTGTCATTGGCCGTTGGTGACTTAGTAAGACCGTGACACCGGGCTGCCAAAGCTCGCTGTAGCCAACGCGGCACTCAACCCAGCCGGTCCCTTGCCTTGTCTGACCAGCAATAGGTTATTCTACGGCTTATTATCGGAGCTAACGGGCGGTTCGTCATTGCCCATGAACCGTTCGGCCGTGTTCCTCGTAGCCGGATTCGTCCGGAAATCGGCGATCCACGGTTCGCGGAAGTAAACCTGCTTCTCGCGCGGCAGGCCGGCAATAACCTCCGGTGGCGTCTTCAGCCGGTGCCAGTGGGTGGCCAGGTGTGAATAGGCGTTGAGTACGGTCACGCGGGGCTCGTCCCGGTTCCACTTGGGGCCGGCGTGACAGGTGTTCTCGGTGAAGAAGATCGCGCTCCCTGCGGGACAGGCGTAGGTCATGAGGAATTCGCTCCGCTTTCCCTCCTCCAGGGACATGTGGTCGGGATGCATGGGGAAATTCGCCTTGTGGCTCCCCACCACGAAGTGCGTGCTCTGGTCCTCCATCCGGATATCCGTAAACTCGAAGATCACCCGCACCATGCCGGCGTAGATCTGATCGCGCTGCACCCGGTACCCGAAGATCGGATCGATCTGCCTGGGGCCGCCGCCGTGCAGTTCCCCATGCTCCTCCCCCTTCTTGCGCCATACGCAGGAACAGTTCTCCAGGCGGAAATCGGGACTGATGATCTCCTCAATGACGTCCACGACGGCCGGATGGTCGATCAGGACGCTCGACGGTCCACCGGGCACGTCCCTGTGCTCCGGTGGGAGTGATTCCGGATCGTGCTTGATCAGGTAGATCTGTTCGCGGATTTCTTTGACTTCTTCCGCGGTTAGAATCGCCGGACGGACGAGAAATCCGGAAAGGTCGAATCGGAAGCGTTCTTCTTCGGTCATGGCCATGGGGTGACTCCTTGCAAGGATTCACTTTGAGTGCTGTATCTGACGTAACAAGATGAACTGCCGGATGCTGAATTCTCACTTGAAATCCTGATTGCAACACCCGGTTTGATCAGCCTGGCAACGTTACATAATTCGACTGTTGTTTTCCGAATCTCCAACGTGGTATTCATCGAACAGTGTCGAATTCCAGGCCGACTCGAATGGCAGAACCCGCGTCAGCATGGGTAAATGCCTCGTTGATATCGCAGAACGGGAAGGTTTCCGAGATAATCTTATGGAAAGGATACTTGTCCCGTGTACGGCTCAGGAATTCGAGGGCGCGCGGGATAACCCAGGGTTCATAGACGATGACACCGCGTATCGCCTTGCTGCACCGAACGATGTTGCCCGGATCGATCTCTGTCGGGAACCCCAGGTTTATGTTGCCGATCCAGAGATAACGGCCGCCCCACCTGAGCATTTCAATACCTTCAGCGAGTACGCGCGGCGATCCAACGAACTCGGCGACCAGGTCGGCCCCGACACCACCTGTGTGGTCGAGGACGAACTCAACGCGCGATTTCACATCGAGTTCATCGACGTTGAGCGTCACGTCGGCGCCAAATTCCCGGGCAAGTGCCAGGCGCGCCGGCAGTCGGTCGAGCACGATGATCCTACCGGCCCCCATTTCCCGCGCTATCGCTGTCGCATAGAGTCCGAGTCCGCCCGCCCCTTGAATGACCACCGTGTCGCCCAGGGTGACGCCGATCTGGTTAAGACCGTAAATGACTTCCGATAGGGCGCAGTTGATCGGGGATACGATCGCGTCAGAGAGATCATCGGGCACCTTGAAGACCCAGTGACCGCGTTTCATATAGTAGTATTCCCCGTAAGCGCCGTGGAAGTGCGGCGGCTGATCACTCGAGACACCGAGCCAGTCTCTGTAGCGGTCAGGACATCCGGGCTTTCCATTCAGGCACGTCCAGCACTGTTGACACGGTTTGAAATAGGAGTAGACGATGCGATCCCCTTCGGACAGCGGCCGACCGGTACTGTCCGTGGTGATATTGTGCCCCATTTCTTCGATCGTCCCGATCATTTCATGCCCGAGCACCTGTGGAACACCACTCGTGATCCTGGGGCCGTGTCCGCGCCAGAAGTGCAGATCTGAGCCGCAGATATTCGCCATTCGAATTCGGACGAGCATGTCGTCCGCCGTAACCGATGGTACGGGGTATTCACGAATCTCCATCGGTGTTTGCGCCTGGGTGAAGACAGCGACTTTTCCAGTTTTCATGATCTGTCCGTTATGGTGTGACCTACCGATATTTCATCGAGTATTGTGATGTCTCGCTTGCCGCCTTTTATTCCCCATCCCCCGTCGCCACCTCATCCCCCGTCTGCTCCTGCCACGCCTTGATCCGATCCCTCAACGCCCCGATACGTCCCCGCTGTCCATCCTGGTGATACAGATTCTCCAATTCATGGGGATCGCTGTTCAGATCGTACAGCTCCCCCTGTCCCTTCCCATAGGTGTTGAGTTTCCAGCCGTCCGCGGTGACGATCGTCCGATGCTGATGGACCATGCTCTGGTTCGGTTCGGCTTCTCCGAGACCGGCCCGGGCGTGGCCGTCCTCGCCGCTCCACTCGATGAACACGTCGTCATTATCCAGGTTATCGAGCCCTTGCAGCACGGGCATTCGGCTTCTGCCCTGTAACCGGTCTGGCCGCTCGAGACCGAGCAACTCCATCAACGTCGGTACCAGGTCGATGTGGCTGAACCGTCCGCTGATCCTCCGCGACGGGTGATCGAGCATAGGCGCGCGGAGCAACATCGGCACCTTTATCGATTCCTCGTACATGAGCGTCTTGCCCAGGATGCCGTGATCGCCCATCAGTTCTCCGTGGTCCGAGGTAAACACGACGATGGTGTCGTCGGCCTTTCCGCTCTCCTCCAGGGCCTTCAGGATCTTCCCCACCGAGCGATCCACCAGGGTGACGTTGCCCCAGTACCGCGCCATCAACGCCCGCCAGCCCGTCTCGGTGCGCAGGTCCAGCCCGTAGTTCTCGGACTGCATGTAGAAGGCGGCCATCAGCCGGACGAGAAGGGGTGCGTCGAAGGGCGGCTGCTCCATGAACGCCGGTCCGACAGGCAGGCTGTCCGGGTCGAAGTAGTCGTTCAACGGACCGGTGTGCGGGGGATGAGGCTCGAGGTAGCTGACGCAGAGGGCAAAGGGTTCGTCGCCCTGCTCGCGAATATACTCCGACGCCCGCTCGCCCAGGTACCACGCCTTGGTACATTCCTCCGGCAGGGATGCCGCATAGTGCCTTGAAAAGACCTTCTGGCCCAGCAGTTCGATATCCGGCGCGTGTCCCTTATCCACAAGGAAGTGATGATAGTCGCTGACTTCGGCCAGCCGCTCCGATGCCGAGTAGCCCCGTCGATACTGGTCTTCCGTGCCCACCCAGGTCTCGAACCCGTGCTGGGGGAAGATCTCGTCTCCCAGGTGCCATTTCCCCATGAAGGCCGTATCGTATTCCCTGGGCAGCATCTCGGCGATGGTCGGGATGTCGGCGGCCAGCGGCACATTGCAGGAGGGAACCCCCGCCGTGTGGGGCCACAGCCCCGTGAGCATGGTGGCCCGAGCCGGACTGCATACGGGCTGGCTCACGTAGGCGTTCTCGAAGACGAAGCTGTCCTCTGCCAGTCCGTTGAGGGCCGGAGTCTCGATCTGGTGGTTCCCGTAGCAGGCCAGCGTATCCGCCCGCTGCTGGTCGGTGAATATGTACAGTAGATTCGGGCTTTTCATACGCTTCCTTCGCGGTTGGCCTTCGAACGCGGCGTCAGGTCGAACCAGGTCTCGTGGCCGTCAAAAAAACGCTCCAGTTCATCGACCATGTAATGGAAGAAGTGTGGATAGTCCTCGCCCGTACGCCCGGAGAAGTGTGGAGTCAAAAAGACGTTGGGCAGTCCGATGATTTCGCTGTCTTCCGGAATCGGCTCCGGGTCGAACACCTCCAGCCCGGCAGCAATATCGCCACGCTTGAGCCGTTCGATCAGAGCCTGGGAATCGACAATGGCGCCCCGGGAGACATTCACGAACACCGATCCCGAACGGATGAGGTCCAGCTCGCGCCGGCCGATCATCCCCCGGGTCTGCGGCGTGAGCGGCGCCAGGCAAATGATCGCGTCGCATTGCGAAAGTACGTTCTCCAGAGAAGTCTGCAGGAAGCCAAGCGCTTCGGGCATCTCCCTGGGCAGGTACGGGTCGTGGACCCACAGTTCGACTTCGAAGGGCCGAAGCAGTTTCATCACACGGCGCCCCATGTGGCCGCCGCCGATCAACCCTACCCGCTTGCCGGTGAGAATGCCCGCCATGGGCTGGATGAGACTGGTATCCCGGGTATTGCCGGCCAGGATACGGCGAAAGAGGGCGCCGGCGTTGCGCATCGAAATCAGCGTCAGCGCCAGGGCCCATTCGGCCACCGGATAGGTCGAGCCGTTCGTCGTATCCACGGTGCGGACGCCGCGGGACCATAGCGTTTCCAGGTCGAGCCGAGCGGCAAAACGGTCGCCTTCGAGTTCGCCGACGAATCGCAGCCTGGGCGCGGCATCCAGGATTTCGGCGCCGATCCTCGGTGCGCCATGGCAGACCACAAGGGCATCCACGGCGCCCATTTCCTTCGCCAATCGGGCCGTGGTCTCGGGATCCGTGCTCGTATCGTATATTCCACCGCCCTCGGAGTGGAACCACGACCAGTCGGCAAACTCCTCCAGACGGGCCAGTTCCTCCGGCGGCAGATAACCATTGCGGACTCGTTCACTGCAGGCGATGAGTACTTGCGGACGGTTATTCGACATTAGCTCTCCACTCTGTTTTGGTTCATACCGACATAAACAGACGCTGCCACCCCAATCCTTTCTTCCGGTTTTCTATCCGTAGGCTTGTGACATGGCCGAAAACCTCTTACCTGCCTACCCGTAGACCTCTGAGCCATCCGTAGACCTCTGAGCCATCCGTAGAACTCTGAGCCATCCGTAAGCTTGTGACGTGGCCGAGAGCTTCAACCGAAAGCCTCAACCGAAAGCCTCAACCGAAAGCCTCGGCATACTGCCTGGACCGGCTGGTCATCAGGCCATAGAAACCGCGCGCCTCCGGATCGGGATGGTCCCGCCAGAAGCGGGTGGGAATCAAGGTACAGTCGCTCAGCACAGGTCCGTCGCGATGGCCGTAATAGATCTGGACGGTTTTACGCTCGTGCGGGGTGATCCGGACCGTCGCTGCGTGCAACACGGACAGGTTGAACAGGATGACGGTACCTGCCGGACCGTACAGGTGGACCTTGCCGCGCTGGTCGAGTTGTTCCTTCGTGTCGAGCACCGGACCGTCGCATGGTTCCGGAGAAATGGAAAAGCAGTGGGTGCCCTCGTGCACGTCGGTCAGGTAGAGCATCATCTGCAGGTAGCCGCACCGGTAGGGACGGTCCGTCGAATGGGGACGGTCCCGGTGCCAGATCTCCTCTGGATTGTCGTCACGCGGAATCATGTGTCGCAGGCAGACTTCCCCTAAGCAACTGGGGCCTTCAAAGATGGTCTCAATCGGTTCGATCAGGGCGGGATGGCGGATCAGGCCGTCGATCTCGGGCGAGGAGATAAGGGGTTCACAGTTCAGGGTCTGGTGGCCGTGATTGGAAATGGGATGCCAGAAACAGCCCATTTTCGACCGGTCCTGGTCGTATAACGAGGTAAAACGGCTTAACTCCTCGCCATCGAAAACCTGGCCGAGGTTTACGTAACCGTTCTGCCTGAAGAAGTCGATATCCAGCATGCAGGGATCACCGTTCGATAATGGTGGGTTTACATGCAGAAGAAATGACCATACATTGCATGCGTCAAGCAAATCACCGCACTGATCGCAGCATGGGGCAAGTTATTTTCAGTGTCACGTAAATTCGCTTGCAGCGCCATGAAATCAGCGCTTCGCTTGAGATTCTCACCGCCATAACCGGAGCATCTGAAATGCCGGAATCAATCCTTAAAGCCGCCCTGATCGGGTGCGGCGGCAGGGGTCGGGGCCATATCGAGACCCTGAAGACCTTCGGCGACCTGGATTTCGTCGCCGTGTGCGATCCCGTGGAGGAACTCCGTGACCGGGTCGCCGCCGAAAACGCCGTCCCACACCAGTACGGCAACATCGATGAAATGCTGTCTAAAGAGGACCTGGACCTGGCGGTGGTCGCGACACCGGCCCACCTCAACGGCAAGTGCGCGCTCCCCGTCATACAGGCCGGCGTCCATACGCTTATTGAAAAACCGCCCGGACTCTCCGGCGCCGAAGCCGAGGGGCTGCGCGATGCGGCGAATGCGTCCGGCGCAAAGGTGCTGGTCGGTTGGAACAGGCGGTTCCATTCGCTGATCTGCAAGGCACGCAGGATGATCGAGGAGCGGGGACCCATCACCCAGATCGTGGCGGAATTCCACAAGAGCATGACAGATCTGGCCGCACGGGGCTTTCCCGAAAACCTCCTCGACCGGTTCATCTACGAAACGCCCATACACGCCATCGACCTGACCCGGTCACTGGCTGGCAGTTCCCCCATCGCCGAACTGCACGCCGTCGCCCGCCGGGCCAATTCCCGGTTCGTGGACGTTTATGCCGCGCTCATCCGGTTCGAGAACGGATGCGTGGCCCAGCTCACGGCCAATTTCACGACGGACGCACGGCTGGAACGTTACGAGATCCACGGCAGGGACTGCTCGGCCTACCTGGAAGGCGTGAGGAGAGTCGTGGTGCAGCGCGACGGGAAAGAAGAAGTATTCGACACGGTCGAGTCCGCCGGCACGGCCGAGCAGGCCCGTTTCCTGGTGGACTGCATCAAGGAAGACCGTCCCGTGGACCTTCCCGCGGCGGGACTGGACGAGGCCGTCGAGACGATGAGACTGGCAGACCGCATCCGGGCGG
>CAZZNP010000012.1:0-8943 GCA_964655785.1 uncultured Gemmatimonadota bacterium | reverse complement strand
GGCGGAGTTGCGGGACTGATCCACCCGTCCACTTCTTGACATCCACGCATCCGAATGGTAGGATGTTCTCGATTGCATCCATCGTTTTTTAAATCGAGCGGCACTTGGAATGCGGCACGTGATGTGCGGCACGTGGTGAGCGGTAACGGGTACTACGGTTTCACTTCGAGCGCGTTGAATCCAGCCACAGGACAGTAGAAAGCAGCAGAAGCCGTTCATGCAAGAGGAGCCTTTATGACGATTTCTCATTTCATCCATTTGTGCGCGGTACTTTTCGTTGTTCCCGTGATGATGATGGGATGCGGCGAGGAGGTCGAAGTGGACGATTCAAACGAACGCCTCATGTCCCTCGCCCGGGAATCGCTCTCCCAGATCGAGGGGGAACTGACCCTGGAAGGTCTGAAGGAACCGGTCGAGGTGATCCGCGATGAGCACGGCATACCGCACATCTACGCGCAGAATACGGACGATCTCTTCTTCGCCCAGGGCTACGTGATGGCCCAGGACCGTCTCTGGCAGATGGAGCTTTGGCGCCGTTGGCGGGAGGGCCGCCTCGCGGAGGTTTTCGGTCAGGCGGCATTCGATTACGACGCACGGACAAGGCTCATGATGTACCGCGGCCCCTTCGACGAGCGGGAATGGACCAGCTACCACGCCGAGGGCGAGCGCATCTTTACGGCTTATGCGAACGGCGTCAACGCCTACATCGACACGCACGCCGACAACCTGCCCGTCGAGTTCAGGCTGACCGGCATCCAACCCGGCCGGTGGACGAAGGAGACGGTGGTACGGCGCTGGACCGGACTCTTCTTCCCGAGCGCGGGCAACGACGCCGGGGACGAGATCCGGCTGGCGCGGTCCGTGGCGGAACTGGGCGTCGAGGAAGCCAATCGCCGGGCGGCCCCCCTGCCCTGGGATGACCTCGTCGTGCCCGAAGGCCTCGACGTGAACATCGTGCATGAGGATATCGTGGCCGCGATGCGCAAAGGCGAGGGCGATCCCCTGATCCCCGGTCGGCTGCCGCAGCTCGAACTCGTGGAACCCTACACGGGCCTGGTACCCGCGGACCGCCAGGCCGTGGCTCCGACGGAGGAGCAACTGCTCGAGGTCGGAAGCAACAACTGGGCCGTGAGCGGCGCCCTGTCCATTACAGGCCAGGTCATGGTCATCAACGACCCCCACCGGCGCCTGGAGAACCCCTCTCTGCGGTACTACGCCCATCTGAACGCCCCGGGCTGGAACGTGATCGGGGCCAGCGAGCCGCCCTTCGTGGGCGTGAATGCCGGACACAACGACCGCGTCGCGTGGGGATTCACCTTCGCCGGAGTCGACGTGAACGACGTGTACGTAGAGGAGCTACACCCGGATCAGCCCGACATGGTGCGCTGGCAGGGCGGCTGGGAACCCCTGCGCGTCATCCGCGAGGAGATCCCGGTGAAAGGAGAAGAACCCCGCGAGGTAGTTCTGAAGTACAGCCGGCACGGTCCCGTTTTCTACGAGGATCCGGATAACGGCGTGGTCTACGCCGTGCGGTCGATCACCCACGAGCCGGGCACCGCCCCGTACCTGGGATGCTTCCGCATGGCGCAGGCCGAGAGCGCGGAGGACTTCTTCGAGCGGGCCATGTTCTGGAAGGTACCCACCCATAACCTGGTCTTCGGCGACGTGGAGGGCAACATCGCCTTCCAGGTCTCGGCCCTCACGCCCGACCGCGACGGCTGGAACGGCCGGCTGCCGGTACCGGGCGACGGGCGGTACGAATGGCAAGGCTTCCGGGAAGACCTGCCCAGGGAGTACAACCCGCAGCGCGGCTGGGTTGGGACGGCCAACAACGACTCTCACCCGCCGGACTATACGGGGCGGCCGGTCATGTACCACTCCTCTAGAGGCGTCGAATACGCCCGGATCGAGCGCATGAAGCAGCTGCTGCAATCCAACCGCAAGTACACCATCGAGGATCATAAGCGGATCCAGCTGGACGCCTATTCGCTGCGGGCCGAGGCCGATATCCCGTCGTTCCAGGGCTGGGCGTCGGAAGACGCGGAAGTCGAACGGGCACGCGAACTGGTTGCCGGATGGAACGGCGTGCTGGACCGGGACAGCGCCGGCGCGGCGGTATGGTACCGTTGGCGAGGCGAGGCCGAATCGGCCGCTTTCGATCCGGAAACGCCGTCGGACGAACGGCAACCCCTCGTGGAAGCGGGCCTGCGCAAGACGGTGGACCGGTTGAAGAGAGAACTGGGAGAGGATTGGGCCCAATGGCGGTACGGCCGGCTGCAGAAGAGTCCCTTCACCCATATACTGGCGGATGCATACTCCCTGCCCGCCGTGGAGCGGTCCGGCGGTTTCGGCACCATCGCGGCCACGTCCATGAGTTTCCGTCACATCCTGGACACGGACGACTGGGACCGTTCGGTCTTCATCATCACGCCGGGCCAGTCTGGCCAGCCCGAAAGTCCCTTCTACGGCAGCCTGATGGACACCTGGGCGGATGATGGATATCTCCAACTCGCTTTCAGCCGGGAGGCGGTGGAAGCACTCGCGTCGCACCGGCTCACGCTGTCGCCGCGTTGAGCAACCCGAAATGAGCGATCGGCTCACGCTGTCGCCGCGTTGAGCAACCCGAAATGAGCGACCGGCTCACGCTGTCGCCGCGTTGATTCCTGGAATGAAAACTGCCACCGCTGAAACCACCGGGTCAGAAAGGCGTTTGTAAGTGGAGTACCGCGTTCTGGGAAAAACCGGGATCGAGGTGTCCTGCGTCGGCCTCGGCTGCTGGCCCATGGCAGGCATGGCCGGCGGCGCGAACTGGTCGGGCATCGACGACGATGAGTCTATCGCCACGATACAGCACGCCGCATCCCTGGGCATCAACCTCCTCGATACGGCAAACGGCTACGGCGCCGGCCACAGCGAACGGATCATAGGCCGGGCGCTGCGGGACAGGCGCGATCGCTACGTGGTCGCCACCAAGGTGCCGCCGAGATCCGACGATCCGGAGGTGCCTGTACAGCAGTACATCGCGCGGAATTGCGAGGAAAGCCTGGAGCGGCTGCGGACCGACTTTATCGACATCTACCAGTTGCACAGCGAGCCGGACGAGGCCGCCAGGCCGGCGATTGTGGAGGCGTTGACCCGGTTGGTCGAGGAAGGAAAGATCCGGTGCTTCGGCATCTCGACCTATGAAACGGACGTAATGAAAGCCCTGATGGCGCTGGGCGACCTGTCGATGGCGCAGATCGGCTACAGCATCGTGAATCCGGCCGGAAACGCGGGATTGCAGTTCGCGTTGGAGGAAAACCTGGGTACGCTCATCCGCGTGCCGCTGGCTCAGGGCGCGCTGACCGGCAAATACTTCGATTCGCTGGCCCGGCTCGATACGCAGGACCGCCGGCACGAGCGCTTTGACACGCCCAGGATCCGAAACGCACTGAAGAAGCTGTCGGAGCTGTCCTTTCTGGTCGACGGCGGTAGACGCACCATGGCGCAGGCGGCGCTCCGTTTCGTGCTGGACACGCCGGGCGTGACCTCGGTGATCCCGGGGGCCAAGGACCTCGCACAACTGGAGGAAAACGCGGGAGCCGACCACGTGCCGCCCCTTACCGCCGACGAGCGCTCACGGGCGCTGGACATCGGCGGGGAGGCAAACTGGCCGCTCCCACCATACACGAGCTGGACGTAGCCGGCGCGACGCCGCTCTCACCATACACGAGCTGGACGTAGCCGGCGCGACGTCTGTCAGTGAATTTATGTTTTCTGCACCCGTGGCAATCGGAGGAAATCGATGCGGCGCTTGATGTTATGTGTTTTGTTAGTCTTCGGTACCGGATGTGGGCGGGTGTTCCTGGGCGACACCCAGAACGTGGAGATCAAGGTAACGCCCGCGGATGCCCGGATCAAGATTCCGGACCGCATCGACCGGGACACGAACCCGTTCACGATCGAACTGCCCCGGAACGAATCCCACCTGGTCGAGATCACCAAACCGGGCTACGAGACGAAGTGGATCGTCCTGCAGAAGGTCAAGCTGCCCTCGGTGATCATCGCCGACATCCTGCTCACCCTGGGCATCGGTCTCTTCGTCGACATCTACTGGGGAACCTGGGAAGGACTCAAACCCTCCAGGCTGGACGTAACGCTGGAACCCGAAAGCGCGGACGGCGGTCCCGTCAACGTCCCGCTTTTCCTGGCCGAATCCACTTTGGAAGTACAGGACGGGGCCGTCCGGATCAAGGTGCACACCCTGCGGTGATGTCCACAGCGCGGTACCTCAGGAACACCTCCTGCCCGACGCGCCTGGATTCTATCAGTCTGAGTTTTCGGAATCGGTCGGTGGCGAATCCCGTGCCGTCCGCCGCCGTCGGCGCGTTTCGACCACCGATCACCACGGGGCACAGGGTCAGGTAGACCTCGTCCACCAGTCCGGCCTCCCAGAAGGCCATGTTGACCTCGCCGCCGCCTTCCACCAGCAGCCGGTCAATGCCGCGGACGGACAGCATCCGGCAGCATTCGCCGAGATCCACGGTGGTCCGGCCCGCCCGGATCACTTCGGCCATATCCAGGAACGGCTGGATCCGTTCTTCCTTTACCTGGTCCGTGGTCACGATCACCCGTTCGACCTGGTCATCTTCCCAGTATCTTCCGTTGCGGGGCAATCGCATGGTGCGGGACAGCAGGATCGAAACCGGGTGGGGCGGTTTGCCTTTGCTCCTGCGTTCATCTCTCCGCCTGGCCGACCGGATCCTTACCGGAGGGTCCTCCGCGCGGAGGGTGCCGGCACCGATGAGCACGGCGTCGGCGTCCGCCCGAATCTCGTCCATCAGTCTTCGGTCGATCCTGCTTGTGAAGCGAACCGGATCGCGTTGCTCCGTGGATATCTTGCCATCCAGGCTCAAGGCGTAGTTCAGCAGGATGTATGGCCGTTTGCAGGGCTTCATATCACTCTCTTCGGTCAGTTTCAGGATTCTTGAAACTACCGGTAAAATCGTCTTGACAGATTAAAAATACCAGTATATTTTTCAAGTCGAATTTCAGCATGACAAAGACCGGATTCATTCCTTAAGATGGCATCCGGCAGAAGGAAGCGTATCCGCGGCCGGACGGCTGTCCGGTTAGTATCTGCGAATCGCCCATTCTGTGTCAGTACCCCCTCACGCTAAGGTATATCATTACTTGAAGCCGTTTGTCCTGCGTGCGACCAGCCCTGTGATTCGCACGCGGCTCCGCGCGATTCCGCTTGAGAGAGGCAGGATTCTGTGAAAGTCAGAGAAATCAAACACGGGGACGTCACGGTGTTGGAGTTGAGCGGCCGCATGGCCGAGGGCAGGGACACCGACGCACTCAGCGAACGCATCAACAAACTGGCGGACAATGGTTCGAAGAAGATCATCTTCGATCTCAGCAAGGTGCACTGGATCGACAGCTCAGGACTGGGACTTCTCATTCGCGCCTACACCCGCATGCAGAAAGTCGGCGGCGATCTGAAACTCGCGCGCGTCACACGCAGCGTCAGCAGCCTCCTCCAGATGACCAAATTGACGACCGTTTTCGCCGTCCACGATTCACTGGAAGGCGCGATCGAAGCCTTCGGAACCTGAACAGGACATCCCGGTTTCCAACATGGCTGGACAGCTTCCTGGCCAGGTTCAGATGCAAGGCAGCCGCACGGCTGAACTCGTGGCGGTAAGCCGTGCCCGGCCTCTCATCCGGCACAATCCTCCCTACATTTTCGAAGATCCCTTCGCATTTCGGTTTCTTAGCAAGCGGTGGCAACGGATCCTCGGGTCCAGACTGCGCGACGCATTTGTTTCAAAGATCCTGCTGCGCAGACTCATGCCGATCACCACGCAACCGCTTACACGGGCTCGTTTTACAGAGGACTGCCTGCTGGAGGCGATCGAAAACGGGAACGGGCCGAGTCTGCCGGACTGGCGTTGCCCGACTCGTTGCGGCTCATTCCCTTCGATTTTGAAAAAGGCGATCTCGGGAGCAAGCTGACCGCCCACGGTTTCGACCTGGGCAAAAAGACCTGCTTCAACTGGCTGGGCGTGACCTGTTATCTTACGCCGAATGCCATTCAGGACACGCTGAACGACGTGACCGGAATTGCTTGCCCCGGATCTGAAATAGTCTTCGACTACCTGGCGGACGAATGCAGCATCCCCAAAAGGCAACGCTCCCTGTCGATCCGCCTGAAGGAGTATGTGGGCAAACTGGGCGAACCCATGATTACCTCTTTCGATCCGGATTTCATTAACTTGGGTTTACTTTAAGCCGAGTTGGAACGAGTAGAAATCCCTTGACAATTCCTTGTTTTTTGACTAACAGTTTGTATTGTTAATCTCTTCTGATCTGATCACATCATTTTCATAAATACATCAACCATCAATTAAGATAGGCGGGCAATTATGCTGACAGCGAGGGTTCGCAGACTTGCTGCGTTATCAATTGGATTGCTGTGTCTGACCCACATTACGATCACCGGGGCGTACGGCGACCAGCAGGAAGACGCGGAACTGGATTCCCTCTTCCTGCTACCCGTGATCGAGGCGGAAACGATCATCGTGACCGGGACGGCGGTTCGCGAATCGCCGATCGATCTGCCCTATGCGGTCGCCCGCATCGACCGGGAAGCGCTGGCCGAGCAGGGCGCCCCGTCCATGGTAGACCTGTTCAAGAACCTGAGCGCCAGCAGCGGGGTGATCGGCGAGGCCAACAGCTGGTATAACGCGCAATCGGGCGATATCCCGGAAACCGTGGCGAACATCAACCTCCGCGGCCTCGGCGCCTCGCGCAGCCTGGTGCTGCTGAACGGCCGCCGGCAGACTTACGTCCCGGGCCGGCTCGTAGGCGGCCGGTTCGTCGACGTGAACGCCTTTCCATCCATCTCCATCGAACGGCTGGATATCCTCAAAGAAGGCGCGGGCGCCGTGTACGGATCCGATGCGATAGCGGGCGTCGCCAACTTCATTACGCGAAGCAGTTTCGAAGGGTTTGAACTGGATGTGTCCTATGACTATTTCGACTCCGCCGGAGACGCTCAACTGGGTGGGATCTGGGGCGGCAAAGTCGGCGATTCCAACCTGGTGATATCCCTGGAACACAAGCGCCGACAGCATCTGCGCGCCGAAGAGCGGGACTGGGCGTTGCGTCCCTTTCCGAACTACGGATGGGGCTGGTCCTGGTACGGCAATCCAGGCGCGTTCATCATACCGGACGGGTTGCAGACCGATGAGAGCATCCTCGCGGGCGAGCCGAGATTCGTCGATCCGGGGTGTTCGGGACTGGGAGGTTACCAGGAGGGTGCCAGCACGTGCCGCTTCCGTTACCAGCCCTGGGACAGCCTCATCGAGGAACTCCAGCATACCCGGGGATTCGCGGAGTTGAACGGCTCATTTGGCGAAGCGAACTACCACCTGGAAGCGCTCTACCACGATGCCCGTGTACCCGACTGGGAGACCACCCCGTCGTTCCCCCCGATCGACTTCTATGACGGCGTGAAGCAGGTCCCCGTCGACCATCCGGGCCGGGTCGCCTTCGTAGCGGAAAACCCGACGTACACCAACGCCAGCGGGGAAACGCTGGACCTCACGGGAGACCAGCCCTGGTACTTCTTCGGCCGCCTGGTCGGAAATGCCGGTCCCGGGCGCGTCCAAAGCAGGGAATCCCGCACCCGTCGTCTGGCTGGATCGCTCACGGGCCCGATCGGAGAGACCAGCATAAGCTACGACCTGGGCCTTTCGTATTCCGATACGAAGGGCACGGTGCGGCAGCCGGCGGAATATGCCTACCGCAAGTTCCTGGCATTTCGCGGCTACGGCGGACCGAATTGCGGCGTCGGGGTCGTACCGGACCCGAGTGCGCCTTCAGGCCTTGCCCTCGGTAACATCCCGAGCGGCGTCCTGCCGGGAACGGGTAACTGCTCGTACTTCAATCCCTTCAGCAATGGCATCCAGTATTCCGCGCAGCCGGACGCCCCCTGGACGGCCAGTCCGAATCCGAACTACCGCTCCGAACTGGCCCACAGCCCCGGGTTGATCGACTGGATCAACGAAAAGGTCGTCACGACCAGCGAGGCCAGCCTGCTGGTGCTTGACGGCGTATTGAGCGGTGTATTGAAGGAGGACGTCGCCAGCTACGCTACCGGGTACCAGCTGCGCCGCGTCGATGTGTCCGCCGTGCCCAACGCGCCCGGGGACCTCTCTCAGAACCCGTGCCGCATACCGGGGGACAGGAGCTGTGACATAAAGACCGGATCCTTTACCTTCACGTCCGGAATCCATCCCTACGAAGCCAGCCAGACGACCCACGCCGTTTTCGCCGAGCTGGCGCTCAAGCACAGCGACTGGCTGGACAGCCAGGCGGCGCTGCACTTCGAGGATTACGGTTTCGCGAACAGCCTGGATCCGAAGGTCTCTCTGAGGGCGCAGATCAATGATAACCTGGCCCTGAGGGGCACGGTGCAGACTACGTTTCGAACACCCTCGGTGGACGATCTGAATACGGACGTCGTCATCTACACGGCATACGTCGGACCGACCGGCGCCTGGAAGGCCATCGAAAACCGTGGCGTGGAAGATCTCGATCCAGAAGAAGCGTTTACCTATAACCTGGGCGTCATCATCGAAAAAGACACCGATTTCGAGCTGTCGGTGGATTACTGGAATTTCGATTTCAACAATCCCATCGGCGTCCTTCCCGATGCCGCGCTGGCCGCGGCCTACGTGGACCCGTCGACCCGCGCCGCGGTGCAGGACCGGATTTACTGTCCCGGCAACCGGAACGACGGGAGTTGCGCCCCGGGTGACATGGAACGGATCCGGATCAACCACATCAACTGGCCCGGACTCAAAACTTCCGGGATCGACTGGCATGTCGGCGGGCGCCAGGTGTTGGGCAATGGTGCGATCGACGCCCACCTGGACGGCAGCTACACGCTGGACT
>CAZZNP010000011.1:52777-56854 GCA_964655785.1 uncultured Gemmatimonadota bacterium | reverse complement strand
CCGCCCATGCCGAGCCACGCGCTTGAGGGCCGAAAATGACCGCGCCCGGACGGCTACCCGTGTCGATCCATACGCTAGCGGCCGTAATCGACCGGTTTCGGAAGTTCCCCATGCCGAGCCAATCACTTCAGGGCCGTAAATTACCTTGTCCGGACGGCTTACTATGTCGATCCACCTGACCGAAGCAGCGGCCCAACTCCGATGGTGGCTGCGGCTTCCCCCGACCAATCTCATCGATCGAGGCGACCACGTCCGCTTCCGGTACGCTCTCTACCTGATGATCCATCAGGTCGCCACCGTGCTCTGCGGCCTGAACGGACTGCCCGATGTCATGTACTATCCATCGCGGCTCGAAGGCGCGCGCGACCGGCTGAACGGATTGTCCAGGGCGCCGGACCATGCGGGCGATGCCCTCTGGTCGCTTGCGACCGAACGCGATCCGGAGCAAGCCTGGGCGGTTGCGGCGCGGTTGATGCGGGGTACGCTGACGGTGTTGAAGGACGCGCCGGAAACAACAGGTAACCCCGGCGCGGTGGCCGGCGTGGACCGGGTAGCCGGTGACCGTTTTTTCAAGGATGAAGGGCCTTTCAAGGATGAAGGACCTTTCAAGGATGAAGGATCTTTCAAGCCCGATCAAGCGCGAGACCCGGGTGAGCTGTACGCCTTCGCCGCCGAGATCGCGGAAAGGGTGCGGCGCCTGGAGGGCGTGAACGCCGTGGCCCTGGGCGGTTCCCTGGGCAGGGGTTACGCCGACCGCCAGTCGGATATCGATCTGATCGTTTTCGGTCGGGGCATTCCCCGGGAGGACGAACGCCACCGGCGGATCTCGGCATGGCCGGATGTCGAATTCGGACCCCTGATCGAACCGGCATGCGACAGTGTGCTGCTCGACGGGGCCATGGTCCATATCCGCTACTGGACCAGGCAGACCGTGGATGACATGCTGGCCGCGTTTCCTAAGCCGCCGGTACAGCGGATTCTCGCCGAGGAACTGCAATGCTGCCACGCGCTGGTCGATCCGGGCGGATGGGTGAGCGAGTGGAAGGGCGTGCTTGGGCGCCTTCCCATTGTGTTGGTGGAAGCGGTTACTGACGAGGCCCGGAAGAGGCTGCCCCGGTTCCGTGAGCAGTGGCGGATCGCGCTGGAAACAGACGACCGGATTCACCTCTACTGCCTGATCAACCAGGCCGTGGGAGACTTCCTGATTGCGCTTTACATCCGGAATGGACGGTTCTTGAGTACACCGCGGTGGACCTATGTTGAGATACCGGCATTTGATAGTCTTCCAATGGACGCGGCAACGAGACTGTCGCGAATAACCGCTGGGACGAATAACGAGGTTAAATTGGAGGCGAGATGGCGGGAATTAGAGGATATCTGGAAGGAATTACGTGTCATTCATTCAAATTGATCTGATGGCAAGTCGCGTATGAAGAAAATGTGCTAGATTCGGCTTGTTTTATAGACTGAAACAGTCACGGGATTGTTCTTGTTGACTCTAAGCAACACAATTAATAAGTTGTGTTATGATTCCAGATTTCGAGTGCTCAGGTAATCTGCCTCCGGGCGTACATTTGGCCAGTTGGAGTGAGGTAGTCGGCAAGTTTGGCGTTAATCCCTGGAGAAAACGACTACTTAGGGGCCTTCTGGATGCGTTGTCGAATCTTAAGACGGCTGGTTGTCAGACGGTCTATATTGACGGTAGTTTTGTCTCCAACAAGATCATACCCAATGACTACGATGCCTGTTGGGTAGAAACAGGTGTCAATCCAGAAGTCTTAGATCCTGTACTTCTTACGTTCGATCCAGGACGGGCGACTCAAAAAGCCAAATATATGGGAGAGTTATTCCCCGCGTCCGTTCCCGAGAATCCAGATGGACTGTCTTTTGTTGAGTTTTTTCAGGTCGACAAGCTGTCAGGCGCACCCAAAGGGATAATCGCCCTGGATTTGGAGGCATTCGATGATTAAGAACGAAAGGCAGTATTTGATCACGAAGGCTCAGGTTGCACGGTTCGTCCGCACCCTTGATAACCTGGGGGGCGATCAAGGTGTACATGACGTCATTCACAAAGCACAGCAGGATGCCGTACGAAGCCAGATCTCGGATATGCAAGAAGAAATCAGTGAGTACGAATCGTTGAAAGCAGGGACGTTCAAACCAGATCAACTTAAAACAGTCGGTGAATTGCCGGTGCTGCTAATCAAAGCGAGGATCGCTCGAGGCTTAAGCCAGAAAGACCTGGCTGATCGGCTCGGCTTGAAGGAACAACAAATACAGCGATATGAAGCTACGGATTATGCCTCCGCCAGGTTATCGCGAATCAGGGAGGTCGTTGGAGCCCTGGAAATCGATTGACGATGCGCTGAATCGACCGCTGGTCGAGCTTGCGAAGATCGTTAAGGGCGGTATCTGTGTACTCAATCGTCCAGGGCAAGGGTCTTTCTCACTTCGGAAGCGGTATGGACTTTTTCCGACCCGCTTCTGAGGCGATTCAGTACGTCAGCGGCAAGGTAGTAGTCTTCCAGGTCTTCGAGCCCGCGCTCGATGATCTCACGCAAGTGGAAGTCCTTGCTACGGCGCGTCCTGGATACCAGTAACTCAAGTTGCTTTTCATCTTCCGGAGTCAGTTGTATAGAAGTCGCCACGTAGGGTTATCCTTTGTCGAATAAGCTGCAACTGCGAAGATCATCTGGATTCAGCGTGCTGTATAACCGTACAAGGTCCTTTCGTCAATACCCGATTTGCACGGTCTGAACTGTGAGAGTTTCACGCCTCTTCAGTCCGACTCACGCCTCCTTGATAAACTCCTCAACGTCCACGCACGCACCATCCCGCCGCGACGAATCCCAACTGGCCAGAATGGGCGCGAGCGATCGCAGGCCGTCGTGGTAATCGCTCTGCAGCAGATCCGGGTCGCTTGACCGGACTGCTTCGATGAAGGCCTGGTCCTGCGCCAGCCAGGGGTCGAAGGGATCGGCCTCGTAGACGACCTCGTCGTTCAACTCGATGCGTTCATAGCCGAAGACGGATAGCCTGCCGCCGTCGAAGTAGATCTTGAAATAAGGTTCTTCGCCGGGGCCGGCCGGATCGCACTCGATGAAGGTCAGCGTCGCCGTGGCGCCGTCCGAAAGCTGGTAATGGAAGGATGAAGAAAGGGGCGTATGGTATCCGTCCGGATGGTACAGGAATGCCTGGGCCCTGAGGACGTCCTGCCCGGTCATGAAACGGGTGTAGTCCGTAGCGTGCACGCCCCAGTCGAAGAAGCGGACGCCGCCTTTCTCCACCTGGTGCGACCATGCGGTACGGGCAGAGGCGGCAGGTTTCGGATTATGCGAGATCTGCTGGAAACGGACGTGCACTACGCGTTTGTCCCGGAGCATCCGCCTGGCCTCCTGGAAGATCGGGCGATACCGCTCCCTGAACCCGACCGTACTGATCACGCCGCCCTTCCGCACGGCCGCGTCGATCCGCTTCGCCAGGGCCATGTCCAGCGTCTGGGGCTTCTCGCTGAAGAGCTGGATGCCCTTCTCGGCCGCCGCGATTTCCACGTCGGTGCGGGCGAAGGCAGGCACGATGGACCACAGGGCATCGGGTTTTTCGGCCTCGAGCATCTCGTGGGCGTCCGCGTAGGTACGGGAGACCCCGAATTGTGACGCCGCTTCGCGCAGCGCGTTTTCATTGATGTCGCACAGCGCGACGATCTCGACGCCGTCGATCCGGCGCAGGTTGGGCAGGTGGGTGGCCTGGGCGAACCGGCCGGTTCCGTAAACGGCCACTCGAACTGAATCTGCGGGCATAGAGTTCTCCTGTTTCCTTCATGGCGTTGCGGGCGGCGTTTTATGTCGCGGCCAATGCGGCGCGGCCGACACGTTAGGCCGACGCGCGCGGCCGGCACGGTAGGACAGCGCTACGCGGCCGGCACGGTGCGCTACGCGGCCAGCACGGTAGGACAGCGCTACGCGGCCGGCATGGTGCGCTACGCGGCCAGCACGGTAGGACAGCGCTACGCGGCCGGCTCAGTGGACGAAATCTGTTTCTGGTGATTCTCCGGAACTATATCGCCGGCATTTCAAC
>CAZZNP010000011.1:40468-52677 GCA_964655785.1 uncultured Gemmatimonadota bacterium | reverse complement strand
GTGGACGAAATCTGTTTCTGGTGATTCTCCGGAACTATATCGCCGGCATTTCAACATTCAGTTCGGCCGCCGTCTCCGAGATCGTATTCCACGTCTTGTCCGGAATGTATATACCATCTGAAAGCCGCTGACGCCGGACGTCCTCTTCGATTTCTCCAGGTGCATAGACCTTCTTGAACCCCGGAAGTGGTTTTGCCGAGCCGACGTAAGCTACATGGGCTTCGATTTCTTCTGTATAGGCGTCCAGGTCCATGAAGGCTTCGATATTCATCGCGGCGATCATTATCCCCCCGCCGCCTTTGCCGCCCGTGCATCCCGCGTTCGACAGGGGACCGATGATCATCTCGATCATCATGGCCAGTCCGTGTCCCTTGTGGCCGAACTGCAGGCCGCCCAGCGGCAGCACCGCCACCTGGTCGGGCTCGGCGTGATACCGGCTGCCGTCGTTCACGTAGCGGCCCTGCTGGTCGATCAGCCAGCCGTCCGGCATGGGCTCGCCGCGTTCGATCTTCTGCTCCACCTTGCCGCCGGCGACCACGCTGAGCGTCATGTCCAGCATGAGCGGCGGACCGTTTTTACGGGGCACCGCGAAGGCGATGGGTTCGGGACGCAGGCGCCGGTCCGCGCTGCCGAAGGGCGCGACGAACTCGCCGCCGCCGTTCAGGCCCACCATGCCGATCATCCCGTGTTCGGCGATCCGCGGAGGGAAATCCCCCAGCCTTCCGATGTGGGAAACGTTTCTCAGGGCGACCATCCCCATGGCCGACGCCCGTGCCTTTTCCATCGCCAGGTCGAGGGCCTTCGTCACCGCCACGATGCCGTTGGCGCCGTTCCCGTCTATCTGGGCGAAACCGGGACGGTCGGCGACCACGGTATGGTCTTCCCACGGCCTGTAATTTGACTGCAGGGACGGGACGTAACGGGGCATGAACCACACGCCGTGGGAATCGTGCCCGAGCAGGTTGCTGTTCGTCAGGTGATCGGCGAGGATGTGCGCGTCTTCTTCGGGAATGCCGGTGGCCTTGAAGATCGCGCGGCTGAGGCTGTTGAGCTTGTCATAGGGCACTACGGGCATGGAACGACTCCTGTGAGTTCGGTCATCTTGTCTGTGTCTGTAATGGGGTCAGCGATGGACCAGAAAGTAAAATACCACACCGCGAGTCATTGACAATCAGAATTGCGAATGACCTTGACAAGTCATTTTGGATCGAATAAATTGGCATGCTTGGTTGTTTTGGCAATGCCAAAATGGCCTCATGGTCGGTGTATGACAAATTGGCATGCGATGATCGTTCCGGGCACTGCCGGAGCAGAGCATTGGGTTAATTAAATTAAGGTTATTATTTACAGTATGTTAAATGAAGCCATACCCAATGTAGCGCGCCGGGAATTCGATGATGGCACGGAAATTGCAACTTGATAGCCGGACGATCGCATCGTCAACAATCGTGCTGATTGAAGATCAGCGTACTTTATCAACATTTGAAAGGAGCAGGAATCAATGAACGTACAACCTTTGGGCGACCGAGTCCTGGTCAAGCGCCTCGAGGAAGAGGAAGAGCAGCGCGGCGGCATCATCATTCCCGATACAGCCAAGGAAAAGCCGCAGCAGGGCGAGGTCGTGGCGGCCGGTCCGGGTCGCGTCGGCGACAGCGGCGACCGCGTGTCTCTGGAAGTCAAGGTCGGCGACAAGATTCTCTTTGGCAAATACTCCGGCACGGAAGTCAAGCTGGATGATGACGAATACCTCATGATGCGTGAAGAGGACATCCTGGGTATCGTGTCTTAGATCATCTGAGGTAACGTGTCTTGGATGATCTGAGTGTCCGTACCGCAACCGCGGTTGCGTGTTGCGGTTGAACCTGAGCGTATGCAAGGAGGGTTGAACCAGTGGCAAAGCAGTTGAAATTCAGGGATGATGCTCGCCGTTCCGTACTGAACGGAGTAGAGACCCTGGCCAAAGCGGTGAAGGTCACCCTGGGGCCCAAGGGTCGGAACGTCGTGCTCGACAAGAAGTTCGGTTCGCCGACCGTCACGAAGGACGGCGTGTCGGTAGCCAAGGAAATCGAATTGCAGGACCCCTACGAAAACATGGGGGCGCAAATGGTCAAGGAAGTGGCGTCGAAGACCAGTGACATCGCCGGCGACGGAACAACGACGGCGACGGTGCTGGCCGAGGCCATATACCGCGAGGGCCTGAAGAACGTGACCGCCGGTCACAATCCCATGGCGCTCAAGCGCGGCATCGAGAAGGCCGTGTCCGCGGTGGTGGGCGAGATCGAGGGTATCAGCCAGCCGACGGCCGGCAAGACCGAGATCGCCCAGGTCGCCACGATTTCCGCCAATAACGACCCCGAGATCGGCGACCTGATCGCCAATGCCATGGAGAAGGTGGGCAAGGACGGCGTCATCACGGTGGAAGAGGCCAAGAGCATGGACACCATGCTCGACGTGGTCGAAGGCATGCAGTTCGACAAGGGGTATATTTCCCCGTATTTCGTAACGGACTCCGAGCGCATGGAGTGCAGCCTGGAAGATCCCTACATCCTGATCCACGAAAAGAAGATCAGCGCCATGAAGGATCTCCTGCCCATTCTCGAGAAGGTTGTTCAGCAGGGCAAGTCCATGCTGATCATCGCCGAGGACGTGGAAGGCGAGGCCCTGGCCACGCTGGTGGTCAACAAGCTGCGCGGCACGATGCGGATCGCGGCCGTCAAGGCGCCGGGATTCGGCGACCGCCGCAAGGCCATGCTGGAGGACATCGCGATCCTGACCGGCGGCCGGGTGATCACCGAGGACATCGGGATCAAGCTGGAGAACGTGACCTTCGAAGACCTGGGTCAGGCCAAGCGCGTGGCCATCGACAAGGACGAGACGACGGTCATCGAAGGCGCCGGCTCCCAGTCCGAGATCGAAGGCCGCATCGGCCAGATCCGCCGCCAGATCGAGGAAACGACCTCCGACTATGATCGCGAGAAGCTGCAGGAACGCCTGGCCAAGCTGGCCGGCGGTGTGGCTGTGATCAACGTCGGGGCGGCGACCGAGACGGAAATGAAGGAAAAGAAGGCCCGCGTGGAAGACGCGCTGCATGCGACCCGCGCTGCCGTGGAAGAAGGTGTCGTTCCCGGTGGCGGCGTCGTGTACCTGCGTGGTTCCGGCGCGCTGGACGGTCTGCAGCTCAACAGCGACGAGGGCACAGGAGTGGGCATCGTCCGACGGGCCCTCGAGGAGCCGCTGCGTCACATCGCGGCCAATGCGGGTGCGGAAGGTTCGGTAATCATCGAGCACGTCAAGCAGCAGAACGGCAGCATGGGTTACAACGCCAATACGGGCGAATATGAGGACCTCATGTCGGCCGGCGTGATCGACCCGGCGAAGGTAACGCGTATCGCGCTGCAGAACGCTTCCAGCATCGCGTCCCTTCTGCTGACGACCGAGACCCTGGTCACGGACATTCCGGAGAAGGATCCACCTCCCGCGCCAGGCGGATACGGCGGCGGTGGCATGGGCGGCATGGGCGGCATGATGTAAGTCGCTTGCCGCAAGTCCAATTGCGTTAAAAACCGGCGTCGGCTGTTCCAGGCCGGCGCCGGTTTTGTTAGGAAGGGTTGCATGCCTACCTACCAGTACCGTTGCAACGATTGCAGCCACGAGTTCTCCGAGTTCCAGTCCATCACGGCGGATCCGCTGTCGACGTGTCCGGAATGCGGCGGCGCCGTGCAGCGCCTCATCAGCGGCGGAGCGGGCTTTCTGTTCAAGGGCGACGGATTCTACACCACGGACTATCGCAGCGAGAACTACAAGAAGGCCGAAAAGGCCGATAAGGAATCCTCATCGGGCACGTCCGACGGGTCCAGTTCCGACAAGTCCGCGACCAAAGACGCATCCGGTTCCGGAAGTGAGTCTAAATCCGACGCCTCGCCGAAAGTCGATTCGTCATCGGGTTCGTCCGCGGCAAACTGAAGGATCAACATGACAGAAGAAAACGCGAAATCTCCGGACGACATCAAGGCCATACACGACCGCATCTACGAACAGAGCGTCTTCGTCGACCGGCTCATCTCGGAAATCGGCAAGGTGATCGTCGGTCAGCATTACATGGTCGAACGCCTTCTGATCGGCCTGCTGACCAATGGGCACATTCTGCTGGAAGGCGTGCCGGGGCTGGCCAAGACCCTGGCCGTTCGCACGCTTGCGTCGACGGTCGCCGCGCGGTTCCAGCGCATTCAGTTTACCCCCGATCTGCTTCCCGCCGATCTCACGGGCACGATGATCTACGAGGCCCGAAGCGGGGAATTCGTCGCGAAGAAGGGTCCGATCTTCGCCCACCTCATCCTCGCGGACGAAATAAACCGCGCGCCGGCGAAAGTGCAGAGCGCCCTCCTGGAGGCCATGCAGGAACACCAGGTCACGATCGGCGACGAGACCTTCCCGCTGGAGGACCCCTTCCTGGTGCTCGCCACGCAGAATCCCATCGAGCAGGAAGGAACCTACCCCCTGCCTGAGGCCCAGGTCGACCGGTTCATGCTCAAGTTGACCACGACCTATCCCCGTAAGGAAGAAGAACTGGAGATCCTGAACCGCGTTACCACGGCCGAGTCGGTCGAAGTGGAACAGGTCGTGTCGCTGGAGGATATCGTACGCGCGAGTTCGATCATCAACCAGGTCTACATGGACGAGAAGATCAAGCAGTACATCGTCGACCTCGTCTTCGCGACCCGCAACCCGAAGGACTACAGCGGGCTCGAAGACATCAGCGACCTGGAGGAGTACTGCGCTTCGCCCCGGGCTACGATCTACCTGGCGACAGCCGCGCGCGCCCATGCCTTCCTGCGCCGCCGGGGCTACGTTACCCCCGAGGACGTCAAGTCGATCGGAATGGACGTAATGCGGCACCGCGTCATCGTTACCTACGAGGCCGAGGCGGAGGACATGACCTCGGAACAGATCCTTCAGCGCGTGTTCGACTGTGTAGAGATCCCTTGATACCCAGGCAGATTATCCAGAAAATCCGGCAGATCGAGATCCGGACCAAGCGTCTCGTGAACGACGTGTTCAGCGGAGAGTATCACAGCGTCTTCAAGGGCCGCGGCATGGAATTCGCAGAGGTGCGCGAATACGAACCGGGCGACGAGATCCGGTCGATAGACTGGAACGTCACCGCCCGCCTGGGACGTCCCTATGTCAAGCGCTTCATCGAGGAAAGGGAACTGACGGTCATTCTCATGGCCGACGTAAGCGCATCGGGCCATTTCGGCACGGCGAACCAGATGAAGAGCGAAATCACGGCGGAGATCTGCGCGTTGCTCGCTTACGCGGCGATCCAGAACAACGACCGTGTCGGTCTCCTCATGTTCACCGACCAGATCGAGAAGTTCATCCCGCCGAAAAAGGGCCGGACCCATATCCTGCGGGTGATCCGGGAAGTACTTTACACCCGGCCGGACCACACCGGCACCGACATCACGCAGGCGCTCGAATACCTGAACCGGTTACTGACGCGCCGATGCATCGTATTCATCCTGTCCGATTTCCTGGCAGCGGACTATGCCAAACCGCTGCGGGTAGCCAGCAAGCGGCATGACGTGGTCGCCGTCACGATCACGGATCCGAGGGAACTCAGTCTGCCCGGAATCGGCCTGATCGAACTGAAGGACGCGGAATCGGGAGAAGAGGTGCTAGTCGACACCTCCGACACCGAATGGCGCAGGCAGTATGCTGAAGACAACGAGGCTATTCGCGAAGAGCGCGACCGGCAGTTCAGAATAACCGGCGTGGACGCGATACACATCCGTACGGACGAACCCTATATCGATCCGCTGCTTCGGTTCTTCAAGTTGCGTGAACGCAAATTCGCGCGATGAACCGATAGCAACAAAGGCTTGCATTTCATCACTTTGTGCGGTAAATTAGGTTACTTTGAAAATCCCGCGCGTTTCGCGCCAACAGTTGCGGTAATGGCATTGGGAGCATGAATTGATAGAAGTAAAGGATCTGACCAAGAAGTACGGGAACTTCACCGCGGTCCGGGATGTCAGTTTCGAGGTCGAAAAAGGCGAGATACTCGGATTCCTCGGGCCGAACGCGGCGGGCAAGACCACGACCATGCGGGTGCTGACCTGCTTCATGCCCGCTACGGCCGGCACAGCACGGGTGGCGGGATTCGATACGTTCACCCAATCTCTCGACGTGCGCCGCAGGGTGGGATACCTGCCCGAAAACGTACCCCTCTACCTGGACATGCGGGTCCGTTCGTACCTGGACTTTATCGCCAGGATCAAGGATATACCTTCCCGCGATCGCAAGAAGGCCGTCAACCGCGTGATCGAGTTGACCGCCCTGGAAGAAGTTGCAAACCGGATCGTCGGCCATTGTTCCAAGGGTTTCCGTCAACGGGTGGGACTGGCCCAGGCGTTGATACACGATCCCGACGTCCTGATCCTGGACGAGCCGACCAACGGTCTGGACCCCAAGCAGATCAACGAGGTCCGGGAGGTGATCAGGAGCCTGGCCGGGGACCACACCATCATACTCAGCAGCCATATTCTGCCTGAGGTGAGCAAGACCTGCGAGCGTGTGATCATCATCGACCGGGGACGTATCGTGGCCAGTGACACGCCGGCCAACCTGGACGCTCGACTGCGGGGTTCGCAGTCCGTTTCGGCCCAGATACGGGGTCCGGTCAAGGAAGTGATGGACCTGCTGAAGAAGAAGGACGGCGTTGTGGAAGTGAAGACCCAATCTTCCCTCGGTGACAGTCTCTGGCAGTATGACATCGACGTCGAACCCGGCAGGGATCTTCGTCACGAGGTGGCCTCGTCTGTGATCGAAAACGACTGGGAACTCCTGGAACTCACCACGGCCGGCATGAGCCTGGAGGAGATTTTCCTGGAGCTGACGACCCAGGAAGAGGAGGTATCCTGACGATGCAGGGACTACTGGCCATCTGGGGACGGGAATTGAAAGCCTATTTCATATCTCCCATCTTCTACGTCCTCTCGACCGTTTTCATCTTTATCGTGAGCTTCATGTTCTTCCAGCAGCTCCAGGCTTATACGCAGTACTTCATGCAGGTCGCCCAGTACCCGACGATGATGGAACGGATCAACATTAACGAGATGATCATGCGGCCGCTGTTCAATACCATGAGTTTCGTGGCCGTACTGACGCTCATGCCCATGCTCACCATGCGGGTCTTTTCCGAGGAAAAGAAGTCCGGCACGATCGAACTGCTGCTGACTTCGCCCGTACGGGACTGGCACGTGATCCTGGGCAAGTTCCTGGCGGCCTTCACCCTGTACACGGCCATGATCGGGATGACGATGATCTACCCGCTGGTGCTCCAGGTGTACGGCGATCCGGACTGGGGTCCCATCTGGGCCGGCTACCTTGGCCTGCTGCTCCTCGGGGGCGGCGTGATAACGATCGGGCTGTTCGCCTCGTCGCTGACGGAGAACCAGATCGTGGCCGCCGTGATCTGCTTCGGCGCCGCGCTCATACTCTGGATGCTGGATTTCGTCTCGAGTTCGATGACCGGTACCCTGGGCGAGATCGTCGGATACCTGTCCGTGCTGAGGCACTACAACACCTTCGAAATGGGCGTCGTAGACTCGACGGACTGCCTGTTTTTCCTCAGTTTCATTTTCCTGGGCCTGTTCATCACGGTCCGGTCGGTGGAATCGACGCGCTGGCGAGGTTGACGCCCGTGCCGAATCAACGGCAGCGCCCGCGTTATCGATCGTGCGCATCTGGCAATGGGAGAATTTCGTAAATGAAGAGTCTTGTTTCGTCCGTCGGCAGCCTGGGACTTATCCTGATCCTGGTCAGCGGGTATCTTTACGCCTCGGATGCGACGACGCCGCGCACGGCGTTGATCGTCCTGCTGGCAGGGCTTGGTCTCGGATCGGTCTGGCTGGTCTTCGAATGGGAGAAGGCCTGGAACCTGCTTGGTCGGCGTACGACGCGTTACGGCGCCAACACCGTCGTACTGGTGCTGCTGGTCATCGGCATCCTGGCCTTCGTGAACCTGATCGGCACGCGGTACACCCAGCGGTACGATACGACGGCCAACAAGCGCTTCAGCCTTGCCGACCTGTCCATCAGCGTGCTGAGCGACCTGAACCAGGACGTGCACATCGTGGGGTTTTTCAGGTCCAGCGGGAATGATGCCACGAACCAGCATCTGCTCGACGACATGCTCGACCAGTTTCAGTACCACTCGGATCACATCACGTACGAGTTCATAGATCCCGATCTCGAACCCAGTATCGCCCGCCAATACAACATCTCCTCCTACGGAACGGTCGTTTTAGAGAGCGAGGGCAAGACCGAGCACATCAACCGGTACCTTGAAGAAAGCGTGACCAACGCGCTGGTCAAGGTCACCCGCGAAGGCCAGAAGACCATTTATTTCCTGGAAGGCCACGGAGAACACAATATCAACCTGACCGATCAGGCCGGCTACAACCGGATAATGCAGTTGCTCGAAAACCAGAGTTATCTCGTCAAGAGCTTCTCGCTGCTCAGTGAAGTGGAAGTGCCGGCGGACTGCAACGTGCTGGTGGTGGCCGGTCCCCGGACCAACCTGGTGGGCAGCGAACAGGAAGCCATCCGCGACTACCTGGACCGCGGCGGCCGCGCACTGTTCCTGGTCGACCCCGACTATCCCGCGGAAAGTGCCGATCTGTCGGAACTGCTCGCCCATTGGAAGGTGCGGGTCGGCGAAAACGTGGTGATCGACGAGAGCGCCGTGGGTCGGTTGCCCGGCATGAACGAGTACATGCCGGCCGTCATGCAGTACCCGGCTCATCCCATCACGCGCCCGCTTGGCAACACCGTGAGTTTCTTCCCGCTGGTGCGGTCCGTCGAACCGGCGGCGGCCTCCGACGATACCGTGGAGATTCAGACGATCGCCATGACCGGCGCTCGCAGCTGGGCGGAGACCACGTTGCCGGTATCTCCGGAAGAAGCCATGGAATACGAGCCCGTGCTGGATCCGGGGACGGACGAGCCCGGTCCCGTTTCCATCGCCGTGGCCATTACGGCCGTGCCCAGGGCGCTGCCGCGAAGGGACATGGCCACGTTGACGCCGCAGGAGATGGCGATGCGGCCGGAGGAGCACGAAATAAAGACCCGCATCGTGGTCGTCGGCAACTCGTCCTTCGCGTCCAACGCCTACATTATGCTTCCGGGCAACGGCGACCTGGCCCTCAACATCCTCAACTGGCTCGCCCAGGAGGAGGATCTGCTCGCTATCCGTCCCAAGTCCAGCGATACAAGACTGGTTCAGATTTCACTGAGCCAGATGCGTGATATCTTTATCGTCACCGGCATCCTCTCGCCCATCGGCATCCTGCTCGCGGGCGTCCTGGTATGGTGGAGAAGGAAATAGGAGACTCTAGCGCCGTGAGTGGTGGCCGAAATACGATTATCCTGGCAGCGATCCTCGGATTGCTGGCGGCCTGTTACTTCCTCTTCATTTACGAGGAAGATGAAGTCGTGGAAATCGAGCGCGTGTTCGAGGTCGATCCCGGGCAGGTCGTCGAGATCAGGGTGACCGTGAACGGCGCGGCCACTACGATCGAGAAGGTACCCTTGGAAGGCTGGGAGATAACCGCTCCGATCAGGTACGCGGCGGATCCGGACATTGTGGGTACGTTGTTGCGCGAATTCACCTCGCTGACCCCGACCCGCACAATCGCAGATTCGGCGGGATCTCTATCGGAATACGGCCTTGAGGATCCTTCGGCCTCCGTCGAGGTCATCCAGGGTCTCGACAAGCCCATGGTCTTGCTGATGGGAGACGTGAACCCGACGGGCGCGTCCTATTACGCCGTGGAACAAGGCACTCGGCGGGTATTCCTCGTCTCCTCGCAGATCAATGAAAACCTGCGCAGGACGGCCGATGCGCTGCGGGACCGCAGACTCATGCGTGTCGATCGGGACAGGGTGGAAGAGCTCATCCTCGAAAAGGGCGACCGCCGGGTCGTCATCGCGATGGACCCTTTCGGGACGTGGCGGGTGGAGTCGCCCTACAAGTTGCCGGCGGAGCTCGATGAAGTAGTCAACGCCGTGAACACGATCACCGCGGCCTCGGCTATTGCCTTCGTCGACGAGTCGCCGACTTCGCTTGAAGCATACGGACTGGCGAATCCGGTGATGACGGCGACCGTGAAATCCGGTGACGGAAGTATCCTTAATACGCTTTCGCTGGGCAACGAGGGAGTGGGCCAGACCTATGCCATGACCAGCGATAGACCCAACGTGTACGCGGTTTCCGCGTCGATCCTGCGCCAGCTGGACCGGGAACCCGAGTTCTACCGGCGAATCACGGCCTTCGATTTTCAGTCCCACAGGGTTCCTGACTTTTCGATGGATCTGGGAGACGAGTCCGTAACCCTGGTCAAGCATGCCTTCGAAGATTGGCGAATGACGTCTCCTCACGAGTTGAGAGCCAACGACGGCTTTATCACGGCCATGCTGGACAGTCTCGAGATCATGCGTGTGCGGGAGTACATCCCGTTGACGGCCGGGAACAAAGCGGCGTACGGTTTCGAGCGCCCGGCCGCCCGGCTCTCGCTCACGGTCGAGGACCGGGTCGCCCCCCAGGAGGTCCTGGTTGGAGCAACCTCCGACGATGGACAGTACGCATACGTAATGGATCCCGCGGAAGAGTGGATCTACGCGGTGGACCCTACCACCGTGCAGAATATACCGGCATCCGCGATTGAATTCCGGGACAACAAGATCCTGCGGTTCAAAGGCTACCAGGTACACATGTTCGAGGTGGTCGCGGCAGACCAACGTGTCCGGGTGCGTCGGGACCAGAAGCAACGGGTCATATGGAAAATGGAAGAGCCTACTACGGGCGACGCCGACGCGAACGCGGTCGGCCGGGCGTTCAGTGAGCTGGATTCACTGTATTCGGAAGCCTTCGTAACGGCGGACCCTGACGCGGACCTGGCGATCTACGGGCTGGACAGGCCGGTCATGGAACTTACGATGCAGATCGGGGGCCGGAACGATGTGCCGGAGGAACGCCAGTCGCTCCTGGTGGGCAAATCGGTTCCCGGGGACCCGAATCTGGTCTACGTCAAGTTGAGGAACAGCCCCGTCGTATCCCAGGCCAAGTCGGGGTTCGTAGCCCGGATCACCGAAATGGTCTCCATGACACCTAAATCGTGACATGAGGCGGTCCGCGGTGAGGTGTTCCTGCTTACTCGCCACCATCCTGGTGGCCGTCTCGACGAATCCGGCCGATACCGAAGCCTATCCGGCGCCGCAGGAAAGAGTTGACGGTTTCGCGATCGAGGCCTCGGTAGATCGCGACCGGATCACCGTGGGCGATCCCTTCCTGTACCGGATCACCGTGAAGAGCCCGCGCGACTCCGCCATAGAGTGGCCGGAATCCGGAAGCGCCCCCGAAGGTTTCGATCTCCTATCCTTCGAGCACGAAGGTCCCCTGTCCGGGCCCGGCGGCGTGAACGTCGATTCGCTCCGCTACGAACTTACCCTGTACCGGACGGGCGAGCATGCCATACCGCCCTTCGCCCTTACTTGCGTCCTTTTGGACGGTACCGAGTTATCCGCCGAATCGGATGCCATACCTGTTACCGTCCTCAGCGTCATCGATGATGCGGCGGAGGATATTCGCGATCTGAAGGAGCCGGTCGATTTACCCGGCGAAGTGCCCTGGTACTTCTGGGTAATCGGCGGACTGGCGCTGTTCGCCGTCGCGGCGGCAATCTACCTGTATATACGCCGCCGCAGGAACCGGGTCGATTTGGACGGTGCGCCACCGGCGGCTGAACGCCTGCCCGAAGAGATCGCCCTGGACGAACTGGGACAACTGTCCCGGGCTGGGTGGCTCGACCAGGGACTTGTGAAGGCCCATTACTCCGCGCTGTCGGAGATCCTGCGGCGTTACCTGGCCGGCCGCTACGGGATAGCGGCCATGGAATACACGACTTCCGAACTGATGGCGGCATTGAACGAATGCAACCTCGGCCACGAAGAATCAAGGGCGGTCCGGATATTGTTCGAAGAATGCGATATGGTCAAATTCGCGAAGTTCACCCCGGAAAGTCACCGGCAGTCGCTTTCCTTGCCGGAAAGCCGGGAAATCGTCGCGCTTACGAGCCCTCCCGCCGAGGCTGACGCCGGCGATGCGGGTCCGGTTGAGCCATCGTCGAAGGACTGACGCCGCAATC
>CAZZNP010000011.1:27956-40368 GCA_964655785.1 uncultured Gemmatimonadota bacterium | reverse complement strand
AAGGACTGACGCCGCAATCATCTAAGGACTGACGCCGGCACCGTCGAAAAACGGACGCAAGCATGTTCTTTTCCACACCACTGATCCTTTTACTGCTCCTGATCCTCCCTGTCCTCCTCTGGTGGTACCGCCGCCAATCTAAGAGACGCCGCGGCGGATTGACGTTTTCCGATATAACCGTCGCGAAACGGTTGAAACCCGCGTCGATCCTGAAGTACCGCCACGTCCCCGTCGTGCTGCGCACCGTGGCCATCGCCCTGGCGATTCTGGCCCTTGCCCGTCCGCAGACCGGTACCGAAGGCGCGGAAGTGCTGACCGAGGGAATCGACATCGTGCTGGCGCTCGACATATCCGGCAGCATGGGAGCCGAGGACTATAAGCCCCGGAACCGCCTCTATGTGGCGAAAACCGTAATATCCGATTTTATACGGGAGCGGAAAAACGACCGGATCGGCATGGTAGTCTTCGCGGGAAGAAGCTTCACGCAGTGTCCGCTTACGCTGGACTACGACGTGCTGCTAGGCCTGCTCGAACAGGTGGAGATCGGATTGACAGAAGACGGCACCGCCATCGGCATGGGGATCGCCAATTCCGTCAATCGGCTTCGGCAGAGTACCGCGCAAAGCAAAGTGGTCATCCTGTTGACCGACGGCGTAAACAACACGGGCGCGATCGACCCGATCACAGCGGCCAAGGCGGCCAACGCGCTGGGGATCAAGATCTACTCGGTCGGCATTGGAAAGGAAGAAGGCGCGCCGATTCCCGTCGACGACCCTGTACTCGGCCGCACCTACGCCCGTAACCGCGACGGCAGCCTTGCGCTTACCGAGATCGACGAGGAAACCCTCAGGCAGGTCGCACGTATAACCGGCGGATACTATTTCAAAGCGACCGACGGTGAGATGCTGTCCCACATATATCAACGGATAGATGCGCTCGAACGCACGGAGATGCGCGTCATCGCCTACTCGAGGTATACAGAGTTGTTCGGCTATTTCCTGTTGCCGGCCATGTTTCTGATCCTGGCCGAAATACTGCTGGCACACACCCGGCTCAGAAGACTTCCCTAGGCTGTGGCGGCCGCGTACCGGCCCCCCGGAGCATCCATGCAATTTGCCCAACCCGAGTATCTTTATCTGCTGGCAGTCGTACCGCTGCTCATTCTGTTCTATATCGTCCGGTTCCGGCGCCGCCGCGACGTGCTCAGGAAGCTGGGCGAGCCGGAACTGCTGACAAGGTTGTCGCGATCAACTGTCGCGGGGAGGCAGTCGGCCAAGGCGGCTCTCGTGGTCCTGGCCCTGGTCTGCTTCGTTCTGGCGCTCGCCAGGCCGCAGTTTGGAACCCGGTCCGAAACGGTGCGTCAGACCGGCTTCTCGGTTATGGCCGCGCTGGACGTATCCAATAGCATGATGGCCGAGGACGTCCGGCCGAATCGCCTCAGCCGGGCCAAGTTCGCCGTCCGGTCCCTGGTAAGAAAGCTTCGGAACGACCGGATTGGACTGGTGGTTTTCGCGGGGTCCGCTTATCTGCAGTGTCCATTGACTTCCGATTACAGCATCGTCGAGTTATTCCTGGACGGCATCGATACAGGGACGGTGGGTACGCAGGGAACGGCTATAGCGGAAGCGCTGCGTATCGCGGGCCAGGCGTTCCGGCAGGACCACAAAGGGTACAAAGCCATCGTACTTATTACCGACGGAGAAGATCACCAGGAAGACCCCGTCGCCGTGGCCGCGGAACTGGCGGCCCTGGACGTTCGCGTCTACGTGGTGGGTATCGGCACGCCACAGGGCGTCCCCATACCGGTCAAGGGGGAGGACGGCACGGTGGCAGGCCACATGCGCGACCGGTCCGGGACCGTGGTCATGAGCCGGCTGGACGAATTTACGTTGCGTCATATAGCGGAGACGACCGGCGGAGCCTACTACAGGGCTTCGCCAGGCGGGGATGAGATTGACCTGGTTTACGATACCATCTCATCGCTGGAGAAGGCGGAATTCGAAAGCAGAGAATTTACGCAGTACGTTGAACGTTACCAGTATATATTGTTGTTCGGTTTACTGCTCCTGGTTGCGGATACCGTGATCCGGGATCGCAGGTTGCTGGACGAAGAACCTGAAACGGAATCGATGTCATGAGCGTAATCCTGGTCATCCTGTTGTTTCTCGGTTGGCAGCCGGCCGTGAAGAACGCGCGCGGAAACGAGTTGTATCAACAGGAGAAGTACGACGAGGCGCTGGCGGCCTATGACGAAGCGCTGGCGGAGGACGGCGAGAACCCGGTCCTGCACTACAACCGGGGCAACGCGCTGTACCGCTCCGACCGGTATCCCTCTGCCGTGCAGTCGTATACGAACGCGCTCGACGACGCCGCGACGCTCGGTGGCCAGGCCCGGTACAACCTGGGCAACAGCCTGTATCGCATGGGCCGGTTAAAGGAGTCCATCGAGGCTTACAAGGAGGGCCTGCGGATCAGGCCGGACGATATCGACATGAAATACAACCTGGAATTCGTTACCCGACAACTCGAGGAGCAGGAGGAAAAGGAACGCCGGAATGCGCAGGACCGGCAGGAAGACGGGGACGACCAGGAGAACCGGCAGGACCAGGAAGGCCAGCAGGACCAGGAAGGCCAGCAGGATCAGGAAGACCGGGAAGAAGAGGAAGACCAGGCGGACAACGGGGAACAGCAGCCTGAGGAAGAGGATAGTCCGGAACGGGAGCAGGCCCCCCGGGAAGGAGAACTGAGCAAGGCGGAGGCGGAGCGACTCCTGAATGCCCTGAACCGGGACGAGCAGGATATACAGCGCCGCCTGCGCAGGCAACAGGCCACGCAGGTCGATCCGGAAAAGAACTGGTAGTCCGTTCTGCGTACCAGGATGGAAGCGTTATGATTGTCATGAAATTCGGCGGCACTTCCGTAGGCAACGAAGAGGCCATTCGTCAGGTAGTCGGTATCGTCGCAAATAACCGCGAACGCGGCCTGCTGGTGGTCTTGTCCGCCATGAGCAAGGTGACCGACGCCCTGCGGGCGATGGCCGCGGAGGCCTGCGGGGGCACTGAGCCGGTGGATTCCCTGTCGGCTTTGAGGAAACGCCACGCCGAGACGATACGCGCCCTCTCCGAGGGGGAGGAGCGGGATCGGGCCCTCGAGGCCTGCGACGAACTGATCGACGAACTTTCGGGAATCCTGCACGGCATTACGCTGCTCAGAGAGCTTTCCCCCCGTTCGGCCGATCTGGTCAGTTCCTTCGGTGAACGCCTGTCCGTGGTCGTCGTTTCCGCGGCGCTCGAATCGGCCGGCCTGCCGGCCCTCCCTGTCGACGCGCGCGAATACGTGAAGACCAACGAGCGCTACACCGAAGCGGAGGTGAATCACGCCGAAACGGAACGCCGCCTGTCGACGGGTCTGGTTCCCATGGTATCCGGCGGCCGCATTCCGATCATAACGGGGTTTCTGGGTTCGACCGACGAAGGCGTCACCACGACCCTCGGGCGGGGGGCCTCGGACTACACCGCCTCTCTGGTCGCCGGTGCGTTGCATGCTGAAGAAGTATGGATCTGGACGGACGTGGACGGCGCGATGACGGCCGATCCGAGAATCGTCAAAGACGCCCGCTTACTCAAGGAGATCTCGTATCTCGAGGCCGCCGAGATGTCCTATTTTGGCGCCAAGGTACTCCATCCCATGACCATGCAGCCCGCGGTGAAACAGGAGATTCCCATCCGGATCCGGAATACCTTTCGGACCGAAAACGCTGGTACGCTCATATCCTCACGCACCAGCGCGGCGCCCATGGGTGTGAAAGCCGTAACGAGTATCGACGGGCTTTGCCTGATCATGGTGGAAGGCACCAGCCTGAGCAGGACGCCGGATACCCATGCGCGGCTGTTCAAGACCACGGCGGATCGCAAGACCCAGGTCGTCATGATTACGCAGGCTTCCTCCGAACACGATATCTGCCTGGTCGTCGACGAACGGGACAGCCCGGGTACCGTCCGGGCGTTGAAGGAGGAATTCCGTCATGAAGTCGCCGAAGGCAGCCTGGAGGAGATTTCGGTTCAACCCGACCTGGCCGTGGTTGCGGTGGTCGGCGGGGGCATGAAGGGCACCCCGGGCATTGCGGCTCGCACATTCGGCATCCTCGGCGAACAAGGCATAAATATCATTGCCATCGCCCAGGGTTCGTCGGAACTTAATATCTCATTCATTATCGGACGTAACGACCTGCGGAAAACCGTTCAACTGGTGCACGCGTCCTTTGGGCTAGGAGAGGATGGGAGTTTTGAATAGAATCAACCTGTTCCAGTTCGGGAAGGGCAACATTGGCGGCGCATTGATCAGGCAGGTAGCGGAACGGTCCGGGTCCCTGGCCGAAGCCAGCGGCCTTCGCTTCGAGTATGTCGGGATCTGCGGGCGGGACCGGGTGGCATTCGATCCGCGGGGACTCAACGCGGCGCTCCAGGCTCCGGACGGACTCGCCCGGTTGCTCGACGACGCGGACCGGTGCGCGGACTACCCGGGCGCGCCGGCCATGGCGGATCGCCTGCTGGATGATCCTCCCGAGAACCTGTGCGTCATCGATACGACCTCCGCCGAATTGACCGAGGTGCACCTGAACTGTCTCCGCCGCGGCATTCCGGTCGTTACGGCCAACAAGAAGCCCATAACCGATCGGAGCGGCGCATACGAGGAATTCCAGCGGCTCGGCCGCGCCGATCGGATGCGATACTGGTACGAAACGACCGCGGGCGCCGGCCTGCCCATCGTCAGTACCGTCAGGGAACTGGTGGACACCGGTGACAAGGTGACCGCAATCGCGGGATGCCTGAGCGGTACGCTGGGATACATTTGTTCCCAGCTCGACCACGGGCGGGCTTTCTCCGAGATCGTCCGGGAAGCGAAGGAGCTCGGTTTTACCGAACCTGATCCTCGAGACGACCTGAACGGCATGGACGTGGCCAGGAAAGCCCTGATCCTGGCGCGTGAAATCGGTTACCGGCTCGAGCTCGACGAGATGGAGATCGAGGGCATGGTTTCCTCTGCCTTGCTGAACGCCCCTACGGTGGAGGCCTTCATGGAAATGCTGACCCGGGAGGACGAGGTCTACGCCCATCGGGTCGAATCCTGCGGAGACCGCGGGCAAGTGCTGCGATTCGTCGCGACAGTGGGAGCCGACGGGTGCCGGGTAGGACTCGATAGCGTGGACCGGGAGAGTCCGCTGGGAAGTCTGGCCGGACCGGATAACATGGTCGTGTTCACCACGAAACGATACAGTGAGAACCCACTGATCGTGCGGGGGCCAGGCGCGGGGCCGGAAGTAACGGCGGGCGGCCTGTTCGGAGACCTGATCAAAGCCGCGAGGATGCTGGCCTGAGCCGGTCAGCCGTAACCTTTTCACCTGACAGGGGAGCATGAAGTGTCGAAAAACGAGATCAAAGTGGGTATCCTGGGCGCCACCGGCGCGGTTGGACAACGGTTCGTCCAATTGCTTGAAAACCATCCCTGGTTCAGGGTGACTGCCCTGGCGGCTTCGGAGCGGTCGGCCGGCAAACCCTACCGGGAAGCCGTGACCTGGCGGTTGGATACGCCGATCCCCGAGGCCGCGCTTGAGTTGCCCGTGGCGCGCTGCGAGCCCGGATTGGACTGCGACCTGGTATTCTCAGGCCTGGACGCCGCGGTGGCCGGACCCGTCGAAGCTGATTTCGCGGCGGCCGGATACGCCGTCGTCAGCAATTCGAAGAATCACCGCATGGACGACGACGTGCCCCTGCTCGTTCCCGAGGTCAACGCGGAGCACTGCGAAATCATCGACCACCAGCGGAAAAGCAGGGGGTATGGCCGCGGATTCATCGCGACCAATCCGAACTGTTCCACCATCGGTCTCACGATGGCGCTGAAACCGATTGCCGATCGCTTTGGCTTAACGCGAGTCGCGGTTACCACCATGCAGGCCCTTTCCGGGGCCGGATACCCGGGAGTTCCATCCCTGGAAATCCTGGACAACGTGCTTCCATACATCGGGGAAGAAGAAGAAAAGATGGAGCGGGAGACCCTGAAACTACTGGGCAGGTACCGGGATGACCGGATCGAGTACGCCCGGACCGTCGTCAGCGCCCAGTGCAACCGGGTACACGTCCAGGACGGCCACATGGAATGCGTTTCCGTGGCCCTGGAAGAAAAGACCGACGCGAGCGGCCTCGCCGAAGCGCTGCGCAGCCACAGGGGGGCGCCCCAGGAACTCGGGCTGCCATCCGCCCCCACGTATCCGGTTATCGTCCGCGACGAACCGGACCGTCCGCAGCCGAGGATGGACCGCGACGCTGAAAACGGCATGGCCGTGACGGTGGGTCGGATCCGCCCCTGCCCGGTACTCGACATGAAATTCGTGGTGCTGTCGCACAACACCGTTCGGGGGGCCGCAGGTACCGCCATCCTGAACGCCGAATTCCTCCGAACCCGGGGATATCTGGACTGAACGCATGATTCGATGTGTACATAGTTGTCTCTTCGTGTTGCTGCTTATCGGTACGCCATCCGTATCGGGGCAGGAGATCTCGGTCACGGCGGAAGTGAATCGTACCCGGCTGACGGTCGACGAAACACTGGTATTGACCGTTTCGGTTTCCGGGTCCGAACTGGGCGACGTCACGAAGCCCGTGTTGCCCGACATGCAGTCCTTCATCGTCATCGGCAGCACTTCCTCCAGCTCCTCCAGCTTCAACCTGGTCAACGGGAAGCTGTCCTCGTCCAGGTCCGTCCGGTTTATCTACCAGTTGAAACCCCGGGATACAGGGACCTTCGTCATCGATTCGGCGGAAGTGACTTACGACGGCGTCACCCACGATACCACGCCGATTACGATCGAGGTTACCCGGTCCGCCTCGGGTTCCGCGCCGGCAGGGAACCGGGCCGCGCCGGTTGGCGGTCCACAGTCCCCGGCGTCCACGACTTCCACGCCGGCCGTCACGGCTCAGTCGGACCTGGGGGACGCCGTGTACATCCGGACCACCCTGGACAAGAAGCGGGCATACCAGGGTGAGCAGGTTACGGTGACCTATACGCTCTACACGCGCCTGGGTCTGTCGAACGCGCGTTACGATGTCGTCCCCTCCTACACCGGTTTCTGGATGGAAGAACTTTTCTCTGCCCATCACCTCGATTTCATGGAAGAAATCATTGCGGGCCGGAGGTACGCCGTTACGAAACTGCGTCAGATCGCCCTGTTCCCCACAGTGACGGGGGAACTCACCATCGATCCGCTGTCGATGATCTGCGACGTTCAGGCCGAACGGTCCCGTAGAAGTCTCCTGGACAGTTTTCTCAACGATCCATTCGATACGGTTTTCTCGACTACGCGCCAGATCAGGGTGGCGTCAGGGGAGCAGACCGTTACGGTCCTGCCCCTGCCGGCCGAGGGCCGCCCTGCCGGTTTCAGCAACGCGGTGGGCCATTTTTCCCTCAAGGCGACGGTGGACCAGGCCGATTCGGAAGTAAACCAGCCTGTGACGCTGACGATCGTGCTGGCCGGAGAGGGCAACCTGAAGACCGTGGCGGACCCCGTCCTGCCACCGCTCGGCGAGTTCAAGGAATACCAGTCCGGCACCAAGGCGGATTACGAGTCGGGCGGGTCGCGGATTTCGGGAACGAAGACCTGGGAACACGTGCTGATCCCCACGGTCCCCGGAGACCATACCATCGCCTCGCTCAGCTTTCCTTTCTTCAATCCCGATACGGATTCCTACCGGGTCGTGACTACCGATCCGATCACGGTTTCCGTCCAGCCTGCCCGCGTAGAGCAGGCGGCCGCCGCCGGTATGCCGCGCAAGTCCGTCGTCCGGCAAATCCGCCAGGATATACAGTACATCAAACCCGAAACGGTTTCCCTGGGCGACCAGGGAGCGTACCTGTTCCGCTCGTCCTGGTACCTGCTGCTGCATGTCCTGCCCCTCGCGGCTATCCTGGCCACGGTCCTCTACAGTTCCCATGCCCATCGATTGCGGAGCGACGCCGGATATGCCCGAAGGCGCCGTGCAAAAAGCAAGGCCATGAGCGAACTGCGGCGGTCCGGCGAGAAGTTGAAGCAGGATGCGCCCGACCAGGCCTTCACCGGCATATCCAACGCCTTGTACGGTTATATCGCCGACCGATGCAATCTGCCGACGGCCGGCCTGACGTCGCCCCGCGTCGTCGAACTCCTCCGGGAGAGAGGCGTGAACGATGACACGGCCGGTCTGGTCAGAGACTGCCTGGATGCCTGCGACCTGGCCCGGTTCGCCCCCACTACCCATACGGTAGAGCACGCCAAAGACCTTCTCGGCAAGGCGCGGAACGGTATCGAATCCATCGACTCGCAGATAAACGGAGACCGTTGAAATTCATGCCGTCACGCATCACGCGCACCAGGGACATACCCGAAGCCGGCCGTAACCCGACCGGGAGTCGGGAATCCCGTGGTTTCCCCATGCTGGTCCCGGGTTTGATCGCGTTCGCTCTGACCTGCGGCTTCGCCATCGCCGGATGTGCCGGGGAACCGGCTGACCGGCAGACCGTGGAGCTGTACCGGCAGGGCAACCTGCTCTACGAGGGCGGGAGATACGCGGAAGCGAGCCGGACGTACGAACGCATCGTCGAACGCGGTATACGCAACGGGCACGTGTACTACAACCTGGGAAACGCCTATTTCAAGCAGGACCTGATCGGCCGGGCCATCCTGGCCTACGAACGGGCGACCCGCCTGATGCCCCGAGACAGGGACCTGCACAACAACCTGGATCTGGCGAACGACAGGACGGCGGACGAGATCGCCGGCGACGTGCCCTGGTTCGGCAGGCAGGCTCTGGACGGAGTGACGGTGAACGAAACCACGGTCGCCGCCACGGTATCGGCGTTCATCACATCGCTTGCCCTGGTGTGTTACCTGCTCGCCAGGCAGCCGCGCATGCGCACCGTGACGGGCTATGCCGTACTGGTTACGGTTCTTGTCATGACGCTGGCCATCGGCTTCATGGGCATCAAGATCTACGACGGCATGGCGAATGAGGAAGCCATCGTCCTGAGTCCGGCGGCGGTGGTCAGAACGAGCCCCGACGGAGGGTCCGATCCGCTTTTTACATTGCACGAGGGGGCAAAGGTGCGGCTGGTCGAACAACGGGACGCCTGGATGAGGATTTCGCTGCCGGACGGGAAGACCGGCTGGCTCTCCAGGGGTGATTTCGAAGGCATATGATTCCCGGAAGAGAGATGACCGGGCAAACCCCGCCCCCGGGGGATACCTATTTGAAAAAAGGAAACAAAAGGCGCTTATGCTGACCCCCATCTCCAAACCGCAGACCCAGTGCATTGATCCCGGTGACCAGGCTTACTGGTCCCAGGTCCGTGCCCAGTTCATGCTTGAACCAGGACACGCGTACCTCAACAACGCCGCCATAGGCATGCCGCCCAAGCCGGTGGGCGACGCCGTGGCTGAGGGATTTCGCCTGATGTCGGAGAACCCGTCGAAGGCCAAGCGGGTGTTTCACGAGTACATCGAAGCCGAACTGAGGCCGGCCATGGCGGGTTTTCTACGTGCGGAAACCGGTGAACTCGCCCTGGCGCGCAACGCGACAGAGGGGTTGTACCACATCATCAACGGGCTGGACCTGGCACGGGGCGATCGGATCCTCATGACTACCCAGGAACATCCCAGCGCGGTGAAACCCTGGAAGGTCAGGGCGGAGCGGGACGGGATCGAGATCAAGGAGGTCCACATCCCCAGCCCGCTGGCCGGTGAAGACGACATCGTGGATCGCATGTCCGCGGCGATCGACGAGCGGACGAAAGTGCTCTTCTTCTGCCATGTCACCCGCGGAGGGTACCTGTATCCCGTGAAGCGGCTTTGCGACCTGGCAAGGGATCGGGGACTGATCTCGGCCATCGACGGCGCACAGGCCGTGGGCATGCTGGGCGTAGACCTGACCGCGATGGAATGCGACCTATACACCAACAGCCTGCACAAGTGGTTCCTCGGTCCCGCCGGCACGGGCTTCCTGTACGTCAACCGAGCCATGCAGCCGTCCTTCAGCTCGCTCTATGCGCCAGCGGAAGACCCCGGCCATGATGCGCGACGCTTCGAAACCCAGGGCACCTACGACCTGCCCGTACGCGCAGCCCTCGGCGCTTCACTCGACTTCCTTAACCGCATTGGAATCGACAACATAGAGAAGCGTCTTCGCATGTTGTCGGATTATCTGAGAGAAGCCCTGCTCGACGTCCCCAGGCTGCGGCTGCTCACCAGCCGGTCCCACGAGATTTCGTCACCCGGATCCACCATCTTCGAATTTGAAGGGATTAACGCGGCCCGATGGCGCGGCCCCCTGGAGGAGGAAGCGAAACTCCACGTGGACGACCACGACCGCGACGGGCACCAGGGTCTACGCATCTCGACCCACTATTACGTCACGACAGACGAAATCGACCGGTGCGTGGACAAGTTGAAGGAAATGGAGAAGCGGGAAGGTTGACCCCGTCCCGGCGGGAAGTGCAGTCGCATCGCCGCGAAGCGCGTGGTCGCCCGTGCGGCCGCATACATGGCGTATGAATCGTGGCCTCAGATTTCGTACCCCAGTTCTTCCAACGCTTCACCCAGCAGGTCCATCTGCAGATCGCCACTCGCCTTCTTCCAGCGGCCCACGGCGTCAGGTCTAACGACGATACGGCTCAGGCGGATCCCCAGGAAGCCTTCCAGCCGGCGCAGTGTCTCTTCCTGTTTTAATACGAAGTCTTCAAATCGCACGGTCATCACGTGCGCGGGCTTCGGCGTAGCCTGCATGAGCCGGTACTGGTACAGCCAGGAAACGGCGCGTTGCCGCCTGATGTCGTCTGCCGGGGGATAGGAGATGCCGAATTTCTCCAGATCGTCTGTCTTGTGATCGGCGAGGATGCCGTCCCTGGGATCCCTGATCCAGTGTATGTACCGGATTTCGGGAAACATGCGGGCAATCCAGGGATAGATGAGCGTCGTCTCCGGGAGTTTCCAGCCACGGTGCGGGTTCCCGTTCTCCAGGACGTCGGCCAGGTACGATTCCACCTTCTCCCTGAACTCCGGATCGATATCCATCTCCATAACCCGCGAGAAATCCCAGGACAGTCCACCCTCCCAGGTGACGTATTTCGCGAAGATACGGCAGGCGTCGTACAGGTCTCCCGGAGGTACCTTGTCGCCCGACGGGTTGATCGTCCGGCCCATGAACACGCCGCTGGTGTAGAGCGTGTGGGACATGGCCCGCGTTCCCGAGTGGCCCCGGCCTATGATGGTTATAGTGGGCATGTCGAGCCCCTGGTGTTTCTGTTTGAAATGGCTGGAAGACTGCAGTTTTCGGTCATTTACCGGAGAGGACCTGGGTCAGATCCCGATCTTGGACAGGGAGATATGACCGCTGAAACACTGGTCGATATCACTGCCGGATTTCCGATGCCGTTCTTGGTAAATCCCGGTATGCAGGTAACCTTTCGAGGTAGGCGTAAACGTGATTCTGAAGGGACTCGTGTCCACCGGGACCATTTTATACTCCAGGCGGGTTTCCCTGTGATCCGGGTGGGGCAAGTTTACATTCAGAAAACAACCGGCCTCCAGGGGTTCGTGCAGCAGGCGTTCGAGCAACGGTTCGAGGCGTTGCGCGGCCAGCGGCCAGTCGATTTCCCGGCCGTCCGCCGTGTAGTGGGACAGCGCGATGGCCCTGCATCCGTGGATCGCAGCCTCCCTGGCGGCGGCCACGGTGCCGGATTCGTAGACGTCCACTCCGAGATTGCCTCCGTGGTTGATGCCTGACAGCACCCAGTCCCCGTCGGTGGCGAGGCGCTTGAGCGCCAGGCGCGCGCAATCGGCCGGCGTACCCCATACTCTGTACCGGTCGCCTGGGAGTTCGTCCACATGGATAGGTCTGTTGTTGGTCAACTGGTGGCTGGCACCGGATTGCAATTCACCCGGTGCGACAACGACCACGTCGCCCCATTGCGAAGCGAGGCCGGCCAGGGTAGCCAGCCCCTCCGCCTCAATGCCGTCGTCGTTGGTTACGATCAGTTTCACAGCGGCCTACTTGCCCTGGGGAATGGATTTCCCGGTCGGTTCGCGGTGTGGCCTCAACGGACCGCGTGCGTGCAGGACGCCCGTTTTCTTGAGGTTTCCAGTGCCTCTGATCCGACGCCAGCAGGGGTAGATCAAGCCGAATATCGGGTAGATGACGATTAGGGCGATCCCGCCGCTGATCCACTGGATGATGCGCGATAGGAGAATGCTGTTCTTTTTTCTCATTCAGATCAGACACCGGTGGTTGAACTTCCGGACACAAAAAACGACCCGTCCATATTGCAGACTGATCGTGGATCACTCTAGTCGTCTTCGAACCGGTTGTCAAGCCCGATTGCTTGGCCG
>CAZZNP010000011.1:293-27856 GCA_964655785.1 uncultured Gemmatimonadota bacterium | reverse complement strand
GTCCCGCCTTATCCACCCGTATTGACTGGATTGCCTGTTCCACCTGGTCCGCTGCTTTCACCAGTTCCGACGTTACCGGTCCCGGTGGCGCGCCGGCCGCGGCCCCGGAAGCGGTGACCGGACTCCGCGGAATGATGAAAATGCATACCAGATACGCCAGAAAGACGAAGGGGCCGAATAGCGGCAGGGTAATGATCGTAAAGGCGACCAGGGCGATCCGCAGGACGGAGGAATCCACGTCGAAATACTCGGCCAGGCCGCCGCAGATGCCGCTGATCATCCTGTTGTTAATGGATCTGTAGAGGGTTTTGTCAGGCACGGTTGCGTTCCGCCTCGTCTTTTTCCGACTCGTCTTTTACCGCCGCTGTCTGTTCCGCCGCGGCGGGCGGACTTTCGGGTTGGACCGGTGTTGCGTCCGTCCCCGCCGAACCTGCCGCAACGGCCGTACCTGCCGCAACGGACGTACCCGCCGAACCTGCCGTACCGGACTGACCGGCCGTACCGGTCGTACTGGCCGAAGCTGCCGTACCGGCCGTACTGCCCGAGGCGGCCGCAACGGCTCCCTCCTCGATCTTCCTGTTGTACATAAGCCTGGACCGCACGATCAGGCCGATCCCCACGAACAGCAGGGCAAAGCCGAAGAACGCCACGTCGCTGGCGATGACCGTGGCCAGCCCGATGCCGACCAGGAGTACCATGGCCAGGGAGGGAATGCCGGAATGATTGTTCCTGGCTTCGATGTATATCCCTTTCTCGATCATAGCCATCCGTTCCTGGTGCCGTATCTCCCGGCCTCTTCTCAAATACCCCAGCAGTGCGCAGAAGATGCCCAGTCCGAAGGGAATGGCGACGGCCGCGATGGCCGCTTCCTCGTAGTCCAGATACGCGAGAACGACGACCATGATGCATACGCTGATGAAGAACACCGCCCATGCTTTCCAGCTATCCATAAATCGCCTCCGGTTCGTAAAGGTCCGCAGGACGTCCAGTCCCGGATCGGGTCGACTGCTCAATATTTCGACACGGAGTCCGATCGTTTTGTTTCAGAAATAGAAAGTTAAATCGATTTGCGTTGAATTCCACAAGAAAAGCATGACCGTGTTTTGAAACATTTGTAGATTCCCGGACGTCTTACTAATGAGAGGGATAACGACTGGAATCCCTTTGAGGGGTCGAATCAGTCCGGCAAAACGGCCCTGTACGCGGCTGGGACTCGCTAGAGTCAGGGGATGAGGCGACCCATGGATTTGAGCGATGAGGAACTTGTCGCAAGGGCCAGGGACGGTGACAGAGCGGCCTTTGCGCGTCTCGTCGACCGGCACAGCGTTTCCGTGTTCAACCTGACGCTGCGCATCGTTGGAACCAGGGAAGACGCAGAAGAGGCCGCGCAGGATGTATTCGTTCGGGCTTTCAGGAATCTCGACCGGTTTCGAGGGGACGCCAGGTTTTCTACGTGGCTGTACCGGATCGCCGTGAACGTAAGCCTTAGTTCGGCCAGGCGTTCCCGGCGAGACCTGTCCACGACTTCCCTTTCGGAGCCGGAAGACGAGGAGGATGGCCTGCCGGTCCAGGTGCCGGATCCGTCGGCGAATCCCGCGGAGCGGTTCGAGCAGGCTGAGTTCAGGGAACAGGTCAGGAACCTGGTGTCCGCGCTGCCGCCTATTTACAGCGCGGTGATTTCGATGTATCATATGCAAAGCCTGTCTTACGACGAGATTGCGGAAGCGCTGGAGTTGCCTATCGGCACGGTCAAGGCCCGGCTTTTCCGCGCACGCGCCGCTTTGAAGAAACTGATCTACCGGTCCATCGAGCCCGATTCGCTTTAGCTGAACCGGTACCCGTGTCGCCGGAGTCCTTCGATCATGAATTGCGAGTCAACACAAAGACTGATCCATGAAGCGGTCGACCGGGCGCTCTCTTCGGAGGAGCGCCGCCTGGCGGACGCCCATCTTGCGGTCTGTGAACGGTGCCGATCGGCGGCGGCGGTCCTCGACGCGATGATCGAGACGGTGGAAACGACCCCCGCGGAACGGCCATCCGAAGCCTTCCTCTCAAACGTGATGGAAAGGCTTCCCGCGCCGGCACGGTCATCGCTTTCCGAGCCCCGCAGTTCCCTGTCGCTTCCATCTCTATTCTTCCCCCGGACGGTATTTGCCGCCACGCTGGCGGTCGCCGCCCTGGTCTGGCTGTACCGCGCCATGCTTGTCGAATTCGTGGAGGGTGTCCTGCCCGTACAGACCGTATTCGGCCAGGTGACGGCTGTGGTCCGCGATATACAGGCATATGTGCACGTCCAGGCCGGCGCCGTTCTGTCCCGCTTCCCCGAACCGGTCGCCACCTCGGTCGAATGGGGATCCATGCTGCTGGTCGTCACCACCCTCGGGGTCGGTTACTTGCTGGTACGCGCAGCCGAGAAAATGGAAGTCGGCAATTCGAGCCTCGAGATCGGCAGACGGACCTGAAAAGCCGGGCTGCGCAGCCTGGATTCCCACTGCCCCGCCTGACTTCCGAATCCCCCGTCACGGACCCGTCGACCGGGTCCTTCGCATCCCGCATACCTGTTGACATACCGCCCGTTAATCGTTTTATTTCACCCTGTTGCATACGGCAGGCAACGAGCCGATATAGCCCTGTTTCCCGGATGACCAGGCGAGACCTTCATGTCAACGGAACATATTCGTAACTTCTCCATCATCGCGCATATCGACCATGGCAAGTCGACGCTGGCGGATCGCCTGCTGGAGATGACGGGCACCGTGTCTCCCCTGAAGATGCGCGCCCAGATGCTCGACAATCTCGACCTGGAGCGGGAGCGGGGCATCACGATCAAGGCCCACGCGATCCGCATGTCCTACGATGCGCCGGACGGACGGAACTACGCCCTGAACCTGATCGACACGCCCGGGCACGTGGACTTTTCCTACGAGGTCTCCCGCAGCCTTGCCGCCTGTGAAGGCGCCCTTTTGATCATCGACGCCGTCCAGGGGATCGAGGCGCAGACGATCAGTAATCTGTACCTGGCCCTGGAGAACGATCTGACCATCATCCCGATCATCAACAAGATCGATCTTCCCAACGCTCGGGTGGACGTCGTCAGGGGCCAGATCGTGGACCTGCTGGGCGTCGATCCCGGCGACGTCGTACTCGCCAGCGCGAGGGACGGAATCGGGGTCGCGGAGGTGCTGGAGGCCATCCTGGACCGGATCCCGCCCCCTGAGCCCGACGACGGTCCGTTGCGGGCCCTCATCTTCGATTCCATATTCGACCAGTACCGGGGCGCCGTACCTTACGTGCGCGTCATGAGCGGTGAGATCAAGCCGGGCATGGACATCTTGATGTGTTCCAACGGCAAGCGTTTCGAAGTCGCCGAGACCGGCGTCCTTCGTTTCGACAAGGCCCCCGTGGACACCCTCACGGCAGGTGAGGTCGGCTATCTGATCGGGAACATCCGAAACGTCGCCGACGCGAGCGTGGGCGACACGATCACCGATGCGTCCCGCCCCTGCGACGAACCCCTCCACGGTTACCGGGAGGCCAAGTCCATGGTGTTCAGCGGACTCTATCCGGCCACGTCGGATGATTACGAACCGCTCAAGGAGGCCCTGGAGAAGTACCAGTTGAACGACGCCGCACTGGTGTACGAACCCGAAACTTCGGTCGCGCTGGGATTCGGGTTTCGCTGCGGATTCCTGGGTTTGCTGCACATGGAGGTCGTTCAGGAGCGCCTGGAGCGCGAGTACGGACTCACGATCCTGGCCACCATGCCCAGCGTGGAGTACCGGATCACGACGACGGCGGGCGAGGAGCTCATGGTGGACAACCCGGCCGACATGCCCGACGCCTCGCTCATCGCCACCGTGGAGGAGCCGTTCATCGGAGCCCAGATCGTGGTGCCACACGATTACATCGGGAATATCATGAAGCTGACCCGGGACCGCCGGGGCATCTACAAGTCCATGGAATACCTCGACCCGACCCGGGTCGCCCTGCAGTACGAATTGCCGCTGTCGGAGATCGTCTTCGACTTCTACGACCGGTTGAAGTCGATCAGCCGGGGATACGCTTCCTTCGACTACGATTTCCTTGAATACCGGACCTCGCCCCTGGTCCGGCTGAACCTGCTTCTCAACGGCGACCTGGTGGACGCTCTTTCGATCATCATCCACAAGGACAAGGCCTACGAATGGGGCCGCGAGCTGTGTCAGCGGCTGCGCAAGATCATCCCGAGGCAGATGTTCGAAGTCGCCGTACAGGCCGCTATCGGCGGTCGCGTGATCGCAAGGGAATCGATCCGGCCCCTCCGCAAGAACGTTACGGCCAAGTGTTACGGGGGCGACGTCACGCGCAAGCGCAAGCTGCTGGAGCGCCAGAAGGAAGGCAAGCGGCGCATGAAGCAGGTCGGGAACGTCGAAGTGCCGCAGGAAGCCTTCCTGGCGGTGCTCGACATCCGGGGCGAAGGCGCGGCGGTCGGAAGTTGACGCCCGGCGCCGGGCGGCGTCGCGCCGGGCGGCGTCATTCAGGTTTACCCGAAGCGCAAGAGGATCCGTAATCTTGGCCAGAGAAAAATCCCTGCTGAGAGAGTACCTGGAAATCGTCGCGTTCACCGTGCTCCTCTTCCTCTTCATCCGGGCGGAGGTCGTCCAGGCCTTTCGCATCCCGTCGGAATCCATGGAAGCTACCCTGCAGGTGGGTGATTTCCTGCTGGTCAACAAGTTCATATACGGGCCCGGCATTCCCTTCACCGATATCCGGCTGCCCGCCTGGCGCGATCCGGAACCCGGCGATATCCTGGTGTTTCCCTATCCCCGCAACCCGGCGCAGATGTTCATCAAGCGGTGTGTCGCCGTCGCCGGCCAGAAGGTGGAGATCCGGGACAAGCAAGTCTTCGTGGACGACGTGCCGGTGGAAAACCCGCCGCATGTCAAGTTCGACGACCCTTCGGTCAGGGCGGCGACCCGCAGCACCCGGGACAACTGGGGACCCAAGATCGTCCCCGCGGGATCCCTGTTCGTCATGGGTGACAACCGCGATTACAGCTCGGACAGCCGGTACTGGGGATTCGTAGACGCGGAGGAGGTCGTCGGCAACGCCTTCATCATCTACTGGTCCTGGGATCGTCATCGGGACGACCCCGATCTGGTCTGGCAGTCCTCCAGGCCCCTGGAAAGCGTCGCCTCCATAGTCTACGTGCTGGGCTACAACATCGTGCATATCCCCTGGCGCGTGCGCTGGAATCGAATCGGCAGAATCGTCATGTAGATCGGGACAAACCACATTGGCCGGCCTCTACATACACATCCCCTTCTGTACCCGCGCCTGTCCATATTGCGATTTTTCCTTCGAACTGCTGAGAGACGGCCGGGTGGACCGACTGCTGACAGCCCTGGAAGAAGAAGCCGGGCGTCGCAGCCGGGAATCGCCCTGGTCCGAAACCGTCATCGACACGGTCTTCCTGGGTGGAGGCACCCCCACCTGCCTCACGGGTCCCCAGCTGGAGCGGGTCTTCGGGATGATCCACGGTCGTTTCCGCGTCGATCCCCATGCCGAGATCACCGTGGAAGCCAATCCCGAAACCATCAGAGTCTCCAAGCTGCAACGGCTTCGGCACCTGGGCGTCAACAGGATCAGTATCGGCGTGCAGTCCTTCTCCGATGACGTCCTTCGAAACCTCGGCCGGAGTCACACGGCGGACCAGGCCGAAAGCGCGATCGCACATGCCCGCGATGCCGGTCTCGAGCGCATCAACATCGATCTCATGTTCGGCGTACCGGGACAGGCGCCGCAGGACTGGGCGGACACGCTGGACCACGCGGTGCGCCACGACCCGGATCACGTATCGATTTACGGGTTGACGATTGAGGCGGGAACGGAATTCGCCCGAATGGAGAAAGAGGGTCTCCTCGACCTGCCGGGCGAGGACCGCCACGTCGGTTACTACTACCAGGCCCTGGACCGGCTGACTGGCGCGGGATACCGGCATTACGAGGTTTCCAACCTGTCGAAACCCGGCGCAGAATGCAGGCATAACCTATCTTGCTGGAACGGAGGCGACTATATTGGTCTGGGCCCGTCGGCCCATTCACACGCGTGTGGCAGGAGAACGGCCAATACCCGCGGCCTCGCCGGCTACCTGTCGGCCGTGGAAGAACGGGGTGAGGCCGTCGACATGGATGAAACGCTCTCGGTGGACGAACGTATACATGAGTATATCCTGCTGGGCCTCAGGTCCATCGAGGGCATGGACACCAGGGCTTTTCGCGACCGCTATGGCGATGAGGCCATGTGGAGACGGAAAACTGCGATTCGAACGCTGGCCGGGGAGGGATTGCTGGCGGAGCGTGGATCGCGGCTGTGCCTGACGCGTAAAGGGCTGGCCCTGGCGGACAGCGTCTGCGCCTATCTCATGTAACAGGATGTCGAGGTCGAAGGGAGACGGAAAGTGAAGGTACCATGAAAAAGATCAGGGTAGGGATTCTGTGCGGGGGCAGGTCTGCCGAACACCAGGTCTCGCTCCAGTCGGCGCGCAACATCGTGGACGCCATCGACCGGGACCGCTATGAGGTTGTCCTGATCGGGATCGACCGCGCCGGACAGTGGCACCTGGGCGATACGGCGGAATTCCTGCTCGACGCCCATGATCCGAAACTGATCGCCCTGAACCGCCTGAGCGAAACCGTGACCCTGGCACCGGGCGCGGACAGGGGCCAGATGACGATGAGGACGTCTCACCGCCCGGCCGGAGACATCGACGTCATCTTCCCCGTCCTCCACGGACCCTTCGGTGAGGACGGCACAGTACAGGGTCTGCTCAAGCTGGCCAACCTGCCCTTTGTAGGCTCAGGTGTACTGGGTTCGGCGGTATCCATGGACAAGGACGTGATGAAGCGTCTGCTGCGCGATGCCGGCATTGCCATACCGGATTTCCTGACCTTCACGTCATCCGGAAGGGACCGGATCGACTTCGGCGCCGTGCAAGCCCGGCTGGGCATGCCGTGTTTTATAAAACCCGCCAACCTGGGTTCATCCGTCGGCATTACCAAGGCCCGCGATGCCGGAGCATTCGAGGCGGGGGTCCGGGAAGCATTCCGGTACGACCGCAAGATCCTGGTAGAGAGGTACGTGAGCGGCCGCGAGATCGAATGCGCGGTACTGGGCAATGCCCGGCCCGAAGCGTCCGGCCTCGGCGAAGTACGGCCCACCCATGAGTTCTATTCTTACGAGGCGAAATACATCGACGAGCACGGCGCCGAACTGGAAATACCGGCCGCGCTGCCGCCCGAGCTGACGGAGAAGATCCGCGCTACCGCGGTGGAAGCCCATCTGGCGCTGGCCTGCGAAGGCATGTCCCGGGTGGATTTTTTTCTGACGGAAGACGGCGAAGTCCTGGTAAACGAACTCAATACCATCCCCGGGTTTACCCGGATCAGCATGTTCCCCAAGCTCTGGGAAGCCGCCGGGATCTCATATGGCGACCTGATCGATCGGTTGATACAACTCGCGCTGGAACGGTTCGACGAGGAGAAATCGCTTGAGACCTGACGGCGGAGGAAGGCGTCCGGCCGGGGAACGCGGGGTACGGAAAGGTCCGTAACGCACGGGGTATGAAGGGGTCCGTATTTCGCTTGACACGGCGCGGTGAGCCGGGTTAGAATACGGTGAGCAGCGGCCATCCCGGTCCTTGTGCATCCTGCGGGAATAGCTCAGTTGGCAGAGCATCAGCTTCCCAAGCTGAGGGTCGCGGGTTCGAGCCCCGTTTCCCGCCTGGCAGCCCTGTGGTGTCCGTTCCACAGGGCCTTTTCATATGAGGAGGAACCCGTGCGCGGATCGGTGGTCTGCCCTGGACTGGTCATCGCGGTGCTGGTATTTGCTGGTTGCGGCGCGAAGACCATGCAGTTCTCGGATTCGGTCGATACCCCAGAGGCCGAGTATGCGAAGGCGCTGAGCCTGCTGGAATCAGGCGCCTATGGCGAAGCGGAAGCGGCGTTGCGCAGGACCATGCGGCTCGATGACGGCTACGCCCCCGCCTACGTGGGGATGAGCCGCCTGTTCTTCGAGCGGGGTGACGTGAAGGAGGCCATCCGGTATATACACATGGCCAGGATAAGGGACGTTGACTACGTGCCCTGCTGGCTGATGGCCGCCCGCCTGTACGATGCCGCCGGCCGGTACGAAGCGGCGGTGGCCGAATACCGGGAGGCGATATCAAGGGACCGTGACCGTTTATGGGCCGTTGAGAGTTATTTCGACCTGGGCCGGACTCTGGAGAAGCTGGACAGACTGGAAGAGGCCCACGACGCCTACATGGAAGCGATCGCCCTGGATCCCCTTAATCTCGAAGCCCGGTCCTCGGTCACGCGAATCTGGAAGACGCTCGGCCCCGCGTTCCTGATGCGGTTGCGGTACGAAAACCGGGACATCATCCTGCCTTGATGCAACTTACGGCGCGGATGGCATCGGCTGGGATGGCCGCGGCCGGGCTGGCCGCGGCCGGGCTGGCCTCGGCTGGGATGGCCGCCGTTGGGATGGCCGCAACGCGCTCCGGCTTTCCTTTTCAGGCCAGATCCGCGATGATACCCTGGATGAACTTTACCGAACGCTCCAGGGACTCTCGTCTTTCCGCTTCCCGCTCTCCTGAAATACCGCATTCATAGGCCAGGTACCCGTCGAAACCGATGTCCCGGAGGGCCGAAAGCCCCGCCCTCCAGTCGATGTCACCCGATCCCGGTTCCTGGCGCGTATTGTCGGCCATGTGCACGTGGACCACGTACCGGCGTCCGATGCGCCGCAGGGTGGCGGGCGTGTCCGTTTCCTCGATGTGCATGTGGAAGAAGTCGCACAGCAGGCCGGCCGACGGCGGGTCGCCCGCCCGTTTGATGATCTCGATGCCTCGTTCCTGTTGCCTGAGCAGGTGTTCCTCGTAGCGGTTCAGCGGCTCCAGCAGGACTTTTGTGTGCTGCTCCGCGGCGAAGGCCGCCAGGTCCCGTACGATCTCCGTCAGCAACTGCATTTCGAGGGTGATGGCGTCGGCCAGCGGCGTGAGATCCGGCAGGCGCGGCGGTCCGAATATGGGCGGCAGGATCAACCCCACGGCGCCGAAATGCCCACACACCTGCAGGTTTTCCTTCGCCTCGGCGATGCTGTGGTTCCGCTTATCCAGGTCCGGGTCCAGGAAGTCGAAGGTGCCCTGGCCGCACAGCGAGACCAGCCGGATGTTGCGGTTACGCAGCGCGGACTCGAGTTCATCGATCCGCCGGGCAGGCCCCCTTCCGGATATTTCCAGCCCTTCGACGTTCAACGACTCGGCAAAATCCAGTTTCTCGTCCAGCGAACCGCCCGGGAGCAGGCCTTCCTGCAGCGCGATTTTCATTTCGTCTCCTTGGTTTGCATCAGGTTGTGTCGTCGTCAACCAGTGTCTTCGTCCGGCCGCGTCATTTTCAAGCCGGATTGCCGGCACCATGGCCCTGCGACGCCGCCGACCTGTGTCCTGGTCAACTGCGTCTTCGTCAGGCCGCGTCGTCTATGCGTTTCGAAGTGGTCCAGACCGTAGATGAATCGGGCACGTCCGCGTTTCGGTACGTGGAGATGAAGGACCAGCGTTCCCGGCCGGACCGGTTCGGATGGGAACTGTGCAACAACCGGTCGTGGAACACCAGTACGTCCCCGCATTTCATCTCCACGTCCAACATCTCTTCGCCCTTGAGGTCATCGTCCGAGACGCGGTTGGAGAACCCCCTGGCGTCCTGCACGGCCATATGGTCCCGGACCCGCCGGTGAGAGCCGGGAATGACCCGCAGGCATCCGTTTTCTGTCGTTGCGTCTTCGAGCGCGATCCAGGCGGAAAACTTGGTCGCTCCGCCCCAGTAAGCCTGGTCCTGGTGCCAGGGCGAGGCGAAGTGGACCGTGGGAGACTTGAACACGGGCTTTGCGCTGAGGAACTCGATCCGGGAACCAATCAGCGGCCGAAGGATGGCCTCCATCCGGGGATCGCAGGAAATCGACTCAAAGAGCGGCGGGATGGAATCGCACATCCAGACATGCACGCCCGACGGACCCGAGGAGTTCTCCACCAGTTCCTTTGCCACGGTCTTGCAGGCCGCCATCTCGTCCGCCGTGAAAACCGCTTCGGCCATGAGGAAGCCGTCCCGCGCGAAAGACGTTCGGGTTTCGTCCGGTACTTTCGACATTGAATCCTCCCGGGACGCTAGTGCGAGTCTCTCGCGACCGGCGCGCCGCTGCCTCCGACCAGGAAATCGAAGTCCACGCCCCGGTCGGCCTGGAGCACGTGGTCCACGTACAGCCGGCAGTAACCCCGGTCCGTCGCCGGTTCGGGCGGTGACCAGCGAGCCCGTCTCCGGGCCAGTTCGTCATCGGGCACGAGGAGCTCGAGACGGCGTTCGCCCACATCGAGTTCGATCGGGTCGCCGTCCTGCACGAGGGCCAGCGTGCCGCCCGCCGCGGCTTCCGGCGCCGTGTGGAGCACGACCGTGCCGAAGGCCGTGCCGCTCATTCGGGCGTCGGAGATGCGGACCATGTCGGTGACCCCCTGTTGGAGCAGTTTCGACGGCAGGGGCATGTTCCCCACCTCGGCCATGCCGGGATATCCCTTCGGCCCGCAGTTCTTCAGCACAAGGACGCTGTCCGCTTCCACGTCCAGGTCCGGATCGTCGATGCGGTCGTGGAGGTCTTCGATGTTCTCGAACACCACGGCGCGTCCGCGGTGCCGCATCAGTCCGGGCGACGCCGCCGAGGGTTTGATGATAGCGCCGTCGGGACACAGGTTGCCTTTGAGCACGGCCAGGCCACCGGTCGGGGTCAACGGGGCTTCCAGCGTCCGGATGACGTCCCGGTCGTGGCAGGGCGCGTCGGCCGTGTTTTCGCCGATGGTCCTGCCGTTCACGGTCAGGGCGTCGCGATGGATCACGCCGCCCAGTTCCCGGATCACGGCCGGCAACCCGCCCGCGTAGTAGAAATCCTCCATCAGGTACCGTCCCGACGGCATCAGATTCACGATGCAGGGGATGTCGCAGCCGAGGCGGTCCCAGTCCTCCAGGGAAAGATCGACGCCGAGCCTGCCCGCGATGGCCAGCAGGTGCACAACGGAGTTTGTGGAACCGCCGACGGCGCCAACCACGCGGATGGCGTTCTCGAGGGCCTTGCGCGTAACGATGCGGGACATGCGCAGGTCTTCCCGGACCATCTCCACCGCCCGCCGGCCCGCCTCGTGGGCCAGTTTCATCCGCCGGGCATCGGCAGCGGGTATGGCGGCGTTGCCGGGCATGCCCAGGCCCAGCGCTTCCACGACGCTGGCCATGGTGGAGGCCGTTCCCATGGTCATGCAGTGGCCCGTGGACCGGTTCATGCAGGATTCCGCTTCGAGGAACTCCTCCTCGCTCATCGATCCGGCGCGCACCTCGTCGCTGAACTTGTAGACGTCCGTGCCGGACCCGATATCACGGCCCCTGAACCGGCCGTTCAGCATGGGGCCGCCCGAAATCGCCAGGGTGGGCAGATCGCAGCTCGCCGCGCCCATGAGCAGAGCCGGGGTCGTTTTATCGCAACCGACGAGCAATATGACCCCGTCGAGGGGGTTGGCCCGGATGGTTTCCTCCACGTCCATGCTGACCAGGTTGCGAAAGAGCATGGTCGTAGGCCGCATGAGGGGCTCGCCCAGGGACATGACGGGAAACTCCACGGGGAATCCTCCCGCTTCGTACACGCCCCGTCGGACCCGCTCCGCGATGGTCCGGAAGTGGGCGTTGCAAGGCGTCAGATCAGACCAGGTGTTGCAGATGCCGATGACGGGCCTGCCGTCGAAGACATGGTCCGGATGCCCCTGGTTCTTCATCCAGCTTCGGTGAATGAATCCCACTTTGTCTTTGGGTCCGAACCAGCGGGTACTGCGAAGGGGTGATGGCATACGGGCTCCTGTCTGAATTCGAGATCGGCTCCGGCTTACCCGGCACGCCTGGACGCCGCCCAGGCCGCGCGAAGTGTAGCGGGAGAAAAAACGAAACGGGCGGTGGGCAGGAGCAGGGTAACGGGGATGATCCGGATCTCGCCCCGTCCATCCAACTCGAGTACGGCCTCGTTGAAATCGGGTTCTACCTGAAACATCACGCGTTTCGTGCCGTGGAGGAACCCCGTGGCCGCGCAAATGCTTCCCCATAGGCGGCCGGTGTCACAGGGATCGTCCAGCCCGATGCGGCCCACGACGTGCAAGGACACGAAACGCACGCGTCTGGCCAGGTCACGCAGCAATCTGAGCACGCCCCGCAAGAAACCCCGGCTCTTCAGCACTCGGAGGAAGCGCTTCGCCGGGGTACGCGATGTTTCGCGCGTCGGTTTGCGCGGCGCTTCCGCGGCCGGGTCGTCCGGCTCAGGCGGTGTCCTGGCCGGTTTTCTTTTCCTGCTCCTTCGTTCGCCGCCTGTCGGTAACGATGGGGTGATACGGAGCAGGCCGAACAACCATCCGAAGGTGATACGGCCCGAGAATGCCTCCCTGCGAACGACCGAGAAGGAGATCGTCACGGGCACAGCCAGAAGGACCAGCACCGAAAGCAGGACGGCGACAGGAATGAAAAGATAGGGTTCGAAGATCGGGAGCACAGTTATTTTTCTTCGTTTTTCTTAGGTTTCATCCACCGGTCCAGCACCGACTTCACGAGGTCGGTGACCGTGTTCGTAGCCGAGGAGAACCCCGACTGGCCCGACATGCGCTCCAGCCGGACTTCGTCGTCCCTGACGACCAGCACGGCGACCGGTTGCACGCCTCCGCCTCCGCCGGTGCCGCCCCGTTCCCCGTCTTTTCCCTCAGCCCCGCCGCCGCCGAACCCGAATCCGAGTTTGACCAGGGGGATGACCGTCGTCTTGCCGACTTCAACGGGATCGCCCACGACGGACTGCGCCTTCGCCACTTCCCTGAGTTCGCTCAGGGTGGTCTTGACCAGATTCTCCAGATCAGCCATGCAAGGTCTCCAATTTGGTTATCGGTCCGTTTTCCAGCTTGCCGGGCGAGTTGCGGGCATGTCCTGTCAGTCGCCCCACAGCTCCTCCAGGCGACGGTCCCGGCCGCAGTTGTACCGGTAAAACTTGTACCGCAACGGGTTCTTGATGTAGTAATCCTGGTGGTATTCTTCGGCCTTGTAAAACGTCGATGCCGGGGTGATCTCGGTCACCACGCGATCGAAGCGGCCGGAATCGATGATCTTCTGCCTGGACGCCTCGGCCAGCGCTTTCTGTTCGGCATTGTGATAGAATATGCCCGCGCGGTACTGGCTGCCCCTGTCGCAGAACTGCCGGTCGTCCACCGTCGGGTCGATGTTCACCCAAAACACGTCCAGCAGTTCCTGGTAGGTGATCTTGGACGGATCGTAACGGATCTCCATGGCCTCGGTGTGTCCGGTGCCTCCGCTGGAAACTTCGCCGTACGTGGGATTGCGCACGTTTCCGCCGATATATCCAACGATCGTGGAATTGACGCCGTCCAGTTCATCATAGGGCGGCTCCATGCACCAGAAGCACCCTCCGGCGAAGGTCGCAAGCGCGGTTTCCGAGGACTGCATGGACTGCCCGGCCTGCATGGGCTCGCCGGGCCGCGGCGCCGCATCGCTCCCGGACATGGCCCATGCGTACACGGAATACGCCACCAGTCCCGCGACGAGTGCGATCGGCAGGGTGTATTTTGCGTTGAGCATGGTGTCTCCTTTCTCGATGAACAGTCCGGCCCGGTTCCTCCCGGGCGACCGGTTCTATCCGAACAGGCTAAGCTGGTTCGACGGTTTCGATTTCGCACTCTTACGCCGGGCCGGTTTCCGCGTTCCACGCTGGCCGTCGTACTGCTTTAATTGTTCTTCTATGTCGGTGAGGAAAGGCGACGGCCGGGTCGGGCGCAACTCGCCGTAGAGCAGGCGCTTCCTGGACCGTACCAGGTAAAGCCGTTCCCGCGCGCGGGTCATGGCCACGTAGAACAGGCGGCGTTCCTCTTCCATGTCAGACACTTCGCCGCCGTGGTGCAGGGGCACCAGCCCTTCCTCACAGCCCACGACGAAGACGACCGGGTATTCCAGTCCCTTGGCCGCGTGCAAGGTCATGAGATTTACACGCTCCGACGCTTCGCCGTACGCGTCGTATTCCTGGCTGAGCAGCAGCTTGTCGAGCAGGACCGGCAAATCCGTTTCGATCCGGGCGTACCGGGTCAACTCGCGCAGGCTTTCATCGGCCCTGGGATGGCGCCACTTCAGCTTGTCCCAGACTGAAGTGCCCGCCAGGTTTTTCAATATGTGGACCGCCGTTTGTTTGTCCAGGTCGGCGTTTATAGATTTCAGGTCGCTCAACAGGGCTTCCAGGCCGGCCCTGGATCGTTTCATGAGCAAGCGCGGGTGATCCATAAGCTCCCCCACGTGGTCTATCGTGATCTGCGTGCGTTGCTTCCACAGATTCTCGATGAGCTCGACGGTCCGATCTCCCAGTCCGTCGATCGTCGACGACAGGCACCGGAGGGCCGAACCGGTGGTCACGGTCCGTCCGTCGCCCAGCTGGAGCAGGGTAACCATCTCCTGCACGCCCGGCCTGTTGATGAGTGACGTATCCCCGGCGACCTGGTAGGGTATTCCGCTGCGTTCGAAGGCTTCCACCAGGGGGGTATTCTGACTGTTCACACGGTAGAGTACGGCGATGTCTCCGAAGGTCCGTTCCTCGCCCGGGTCCGCGCCGCCTTCCAGCCGGCCCGTATCCTGGGAGAAATGGCTGGTTCCGCCCACCATGCGTTCGATCTGATGCACGACGTACTCGGCTTCGGCCTTGTCCGACCGGGTCTCCCGAATGACCAGGCGTCCCTGGACGTAGAGCGCGGCAACCAGTTTCGGCGCCGCGGCAACGCCGGAAGCGACAATGACCTGGGACGAGGCGTCGAGCAGATTGGCCGCGGAACGGTAGTTCTCCTTGAGGTACTGGACCTTCGCACCAGGGAAATCGTCCCCGAAGGAGTGGAAGTAACGGGTGTCCGCTCCTCGAAAACCGTAGATCGCCTGGTTGGGATCGCCGATGGCGGTTATCCGTGCGCCGCCTTCCACCAGGATCTTCAACAGCACGTGCTGAGCCGGATTGATATCCTGGTACTCGTCCACGAAAACGTAATGGAAACGCTCGTGCACGCTCTGCCTGAACCGTTCATCCGACATCAGGAGCTTGGTGGTTTCCAGGATGACGTCATCGAAATCAAGGAGTCCATGCCGCCGGAGGAGGCGGGTATAGGCCGAAACCGCTTCCGGGATATCACCGCTTCGGCCCGACGACTTCCACCGGGCGACCTCTTCCAGCCGCCGCCTCCGCTGCGCGGTGTTGTCCTGCGGCCACTGCGCGCGCGCCAGCCGATCCTGGTCGTCGGGCGTCGCCACGCTCAGGCTGAACGGTATGCTCGCATGTCGGGACCACTGGCGCATCAGGGCGAGGCAGATACCGTGAAACGTACCGACCATGACCTCCTGTGCCTGGCCGTCGAGCAGCTCCCCCAGCCGCGATTTCAGCTCCCCGGCGGCCTTGTTGGTGAAGGTTACGGCAAGCATGTGGCCGGGCGCCGATTCATGGCCCGCCAGGTAAGCGAGGCGGTGAGCCAGCGTGTGGGTCTTTCCGGTACCCGGTCCCGCCACGATGAGCAGGTGCCCCTCGCGGTGCTTTACGGCCTGTTGCTGATTTTCATTGAGGGGGCCGTTCGCCAGCGTACCGCCGGCCGGTGGATCGGGCGCTTCAGGCACGGCCGCGTACGGCGCGGCCTCTTGAGGGTCTGTCAGGGCATCCGTCCCGTCCGCCGCACCCGGTCCCGCGGACACCGGCGTATCCGATATGACCGGCAGCGCATCCGGAACTTCCACGGGAAGTGCTTCCAGCAGGGCAATCTGCGTGTTCCCTCCTTGGCGGTCCTCCGTATTGAACAGCTTGATCACCCCGTAATCGCCATCGTAACCCGGCAGGATATCGACCTCTCCGACGCGCATGCGGCGAATCCCCTCGGCGATCAGGGAACCGCCGACCTGCGCAATGTCGTCTTCCGGTATATCCAGGAGTATGTCGAGTTCACTGCCGAGACGCGAGACCATGGCCTGGTAGATCGAATCCACCGTCTTGGTTCCGGGTCCGACCTGTTTCGCCTCGCCGATGATTTCGGGCAGGGGAATCACGCTGAAGAAATGGCGCGCGCGGGGAGGCCTTTTGCCCTCTTCACGGTCCGCGAGTTCTTCCACGCGGGCCATGACCCCCACGGTCACGGACCTGCCGCAATCCGGACACAGGCCGTCCGCGGCGATCGTTTCCTTCGGATGCATTCTTCTCCCGCACTTACGGTGCCCGTCATAGTGGTACTTGCCCTCTTCGGGATAGAATTCCACCGTTCCGGTCAGCCCTTCGTCTTCCGGGTCGGACAGGGCGCTGTAGATCGCGGGGTAGCTGCAGGACGTGTCGAACAGGGTGGTTTCCCGGCCGAGCTTTCCGGGCGAATGGGCGTCTGAATTTGAGACCAGGATGTAGTCGTCGAGCTGTTGCAGCCGCCAGTTCATGATCGGATCGGACGACAGACCGGTCTCGACGGCGAAGATATGCTCCGTCAGGTCTCCGTAACAGTCCGAAATGAGGTCGAAGCCTCCCCGGGACCCCAGGGCCGAGAACCAGGGTGTCCAGACGTGGGCGGGGATGAGGCAGGCCATCGGGTCGGTCTCGAGCGTGATCTCGAGCAGGTCCCGGGAATCCAGGCCCAGGATGGGTCGCCCGTCCGACCGTATGTTCCCTATGGCGCCCAGGCGGGCCTGCAGCGATCTGGCGGCTTCGAATCCAGGCGCCAGGATGATATTGTGCACTTTCCGCACCCGTCCGAGCCGCTTGTAGATGTTTGAGATCTCGACCGTGAGCATGAAACGCACGGGCGCCCTGCAGGCGGCCGGCACCTGGTCCCGCATCGCCCTTTCGTGCTCGGGTTTCAGCCGGAACAGACCTTCTTCGGCCGGTACCAGTTTCTCTTCCAGCTCATCCATCCAGCCTGGATGGACGAAATCTCCGGTGCCCACCACCCGGATCCCCTTCAACTGGGCCCACTTGTACAGGTGCTCCAGGTTCAGGTTCTTGCTGGTCGCCCGGGAGTAATGGGAGTGGAGATGCAGATCGGCGTGGAAGGGCAAGGAGACCCCCTGTTTATTGACCCACCGCGGATCCCGTCCATCGGAATCACCCTGTGCCAGATTCTTCGCGCCAGATTCTTCGTGCCAGGTCCTGCGTACCAGGTCCTTCAGGCGCTTCTGGCACCTGTTGGAAAGATGGGGGAATTAAGGGGGGCGGGCAAGAAGTTTGTATGGGCCGTGCGGCCAGGACGTACAGGGTCAGGAAGCTGGCGATTCGACCGCGTCGCCCGGTTCCAGGACCTGCCCTTTCACTCGGTTGCGGACCCGCGAAAGGACGGCGAGTGCGTCTTCGAGGATGTAGTAGCAGATGGGAACCAGGATCAGCGTGATGGCGGTCGCGAACAGCACCCCGAATCCCAGGGAAATGGCCATGGGGATGAGGAACTGCGCCTGGAGGCTTTTCTCCAGCAGGATGGGGGTAAGCCCCGCGAAGGTCGTCAGCGAGGTCAGCAGCACGGGACGGAATCGGGCGACCCCCGCGTTTTTTATGATCTCATGGAGGTCCGCGCCCTCGCCCGCCCGTTCGCGCCCGCGATTGATGAAGTCCACCAGCACGAGGCTGTCGTTCACGACGACGCCGGAGAGCGCGACGATGCCGAAGAGCGAAAGGAGCGAGATGGCGAATCCCATGATCAGATGGCCCATGACCGCGCCCACGATCCCGAAGGGAATGACGCTCATGATGATCATGGGTTGCACGTAGGACTTGAAGGGAATGGCCAGCAGCCCATAGATCACGAGCAGGGCGATCATGAACCCGAAGCTCAGGCTTTCGATGGATTCCTGCTGATTGCGTTGCTGCCCCTCGAGCGTGTAGGTCAGGCCCGGGTACCTGGCCATCAGCGACGGAAGGTAGGACGACGTCAGGTCGAGCAGAATGTCATTGGAACTGGCGACGGCGTCGTCCACATCGGCGGTGACGGTGATGACGCGCTTCCGGTCCGTGCGGCGGATATTGGAATAACCCCGGCCCATCTCCGCGCTGGCGGCGAGCGAAAAAGGCACCTCGATGCCGGCCGGCGTCCGGATCCGCATGTTCTCCATGTCCCCCAGGGAGCGTCTTGCCGTCTCGGGATACCGCACCATCACGCGGACATCGTCCCGGCCCCGCTGGATCCGTTGCGCTTCCTCCCCGTAGAAGGCCTGGCGGACCTGGCGGGACAACCCGGACATGGTGATGCCGAGCGCTTCGCCTTCGGGAGTCACGTTCAGCCTGATTTCCTGCTTGCCGGGCCGGAAATCGTCGGTGACGTCCATGACGCCTTCGTAATTCGTCACCGTCCGTTTCAATTCGGCGGTCGCCTGAAGCAGTTCTTCGGGTTCGGGGCCGGACAACTGGATATTGATTGCCTCGCCCGCGTTGAACAGCGAGGAGGTGAACGAGAGTTCCACGACATCGGGAATCGGGCCGATCAGTTCCCGCCAGCGGTTCACGATTTCCTCGCCGCTGATGTTCCGGGTTTCCGACGGCGAAAGGCCCAGTACGACTTCCCCGATGTGGGACGATCTGGCGGACCCGATGATGCTCCCCGCGTTCTGCTGCGCCCGGGCGGCGTTCGGCTGTTCGCCGATGGCCGACATGATGTTTCGGATCACAAAGGTATCGCTGCCGGGATCATCGCGGGAGATCTCGTCGCCGAGCTGGTTCTGCAGCTGTTCGGCGCTGTCCTCGATCAACATGATGTACCGGTCGGTTACTTCCGCGGGCGTCCCCTCGGCCAGGGTGAGGTGGGCCGAGACGAATTCGTTCTCCACGGCCGGAAAAAACACGAAACGGAGGATACCTCCGCCCACGAGCCCGATAGTGAGGATGATGGCGGCAACGCCGATCGAAAGGGTGACGTACCGCCATGCAAGGGCCCTCTTCAACAGCGGGACGTATATGCCTTCCACGAATCGCCTGAGATGCCGGGCTACGTTATCCTGGAGATCATAGAGCCACCTGTCGGCATAGAACAGCACGAGGTAGAAGGGTCTGACGAGCAGGAAGGTGCGGGGCAGCGGGCTGTCCTTTCGCTTCGGTTGCCCGTGGCGGAGGTGAGTCGGCAGAATGAGCAGGGACTCGACCAGGGAAAAGAGCAGCATGAGGATGATCACGATGGGGAAGACTTCGAAGAATTTCCCCATGAGGCCTTCCACGAAGAACATGGGCGAGAAGGCGACGATGGTCGTGAGGACCGCGAAGGTAATGGGCTTTGCGATTTCCTGGACGCCCATCCGAGCGGCCGTCGCAGGCTCCACCCCCCTTTCCTGGTGCGCGTAGATATTCTCCCCGGCGATGATCGCGTCATCCACTACGATACCCAGTACCATGATGAAGGCGAATAGCGACAGCATGTTGATGGAGGCGTCCAGCAGCGGCATCATCCAGAAGGTGCCCAGGAAGCAGATGACGATGCCCAGGGCGACCCAGAACGCCAGGCGGATGCGAAGAAACAGCGCCAGGCAGAGAAAGACGAGCAGGAAACCCATCTGGCCGTTGTTGATCATCAGGTTGAGCCGGCTTTCGAGGAGCCGGGACTGGTCCTGCCAGGTAATCAGCTCGACGCCCTCCGGCAGCTCCGCCTGCTTCTCGGCTACGTATTGGTGCACGGCTCCGGAGACGTCGAGAATGTTCTCGTTGCCTACCCGGAATACCTTGACCAGGGCGGCCGGTTTACCGTCGAACCGGGAGAACACGTCCGTTTCGGCGAATCCGTCGACGACCCGGGCAACGTGGCTGAGGAGGAGGCGCGTGCCGTCCGGACGGGACCGCAGTACGATCCGGTCGAATTCGGACCCTACCAGGGCCTGTCCCTTCGAACGGAGGAGGATCTCGCCGCCGGGGGTCTTCACCGAACCGCCGGGCAGGTCGAGCGAGGAATTGCGCACCGCGCCGACGACCTCGGTGAAGGTGAGCCCGTAGCGCTGGAGCGCGGCTTCGGAAACCTCGATCGATATTTCGTACGGCCGGACGCTCGACAGCCGCACCTGGCTGATTTCCGGCCTGGCAAGCAGGTCTTCCCGGATATCTTCCGCGAGCCGTTTCATGGAGGGCTCGTCCAGGCTCCCTGCCACGGCGACGTCAATGACCTGGCGCCTGAAGATGATCTCCTGGATCACCGGTTTTTCCGTTTCCTCCGGGAAAGTGTCGATGGCGTCCACACGGGATTTCAGGTCATGGAGCAGCGTGCGTGAGTCGGCGTCGGGGTCCACCTCCACCTGGATCCCGCCGACCCCTTCCGACGCGGTGGAACTCAGTTTCTTGATGCCGTCCAGGTCCTGGATGGCTTCTTCCACCCGGACACAGACCGCTTCTTCCACTTCGGCCGGCGCCGCGCCCAGGTAGGGAACCGTGATGATGACGAGGTCGGTCTCGAACTCGGGGAAGATCTCGACCTTGATCCTGGAGATCATCAGCAGGCCGCCCACGATGATCGTCATCATGAGCAGGTTGGCCGCCACGTTGTTCCGGGCGAACCAGGCGAGCACGTAGTTCATTTACCCGTACCTTCCTCTTCCTGGACGACGGCGCCGGACGATCCTGTCTCGAGTATGCGCACTTCCATGCCGTCCACCTGGGTCTCGAGGGCGGACAGGCAGACCCGATCACCATCCCGGACTCCGCCGCGGATGAGCACGCGGTCCGACTCTGTCCGCAGGACCTCGACGCTCCGAAACCGCAGCCGGTTCTCATCATCGACCACGGCAATCCGGTTTTCGCCATGCATGGCCGTCCTGGGCAGTACCGCAACGCCCGGATAACTGTTCCCCAGGATCTCGGCCTCGATGAACATGCCGATTCCCAGGGGCGGCCGGTCCGGATTCGTCCCGCGGCCGTAGGGATTCTGGACTCTCGCCACCGCGTAGACCATCCGGCTCATGGGATCGATCTCGCCTTCCATGCGGACCACCCTGCCGTCCCATCTGTGCCGGCGGCCGGCGAATTCGGCGCTGATCACGACCGGAGGGCCGGCGGCCCGGGCCGTCTCGCCGCGGAATTGCATGGGCGTGTCGAAAAACGCCAGTTCTTCGTCCGGAATGGGCAACCGTATCTCGGCGTAATTGATAGCGTAGATGGTCGCCAGCGACTCGCCCCTGCGGAGGAACTGGCCGACGTCCACGTTCTTCTTCCTTACCCTGCCGGCGTACGGAGCGCGGATTTCCGTCCGTTCCAGGTTGAGCTTCGCCTGTTCAAGCGCGGCGACGGACGCTTCCAGATTGGCGCGGGCCTGGGCCAGTTGGGGTTCCCTCAGGACCAGCGGCATGGGCGCGCCCGAACCCAGGCGGCGCCATTCGTCCTGGGCCAGGCGGGCTTCCTCCCGTTCGATCTGCATCGCGGTGGCGAACCGCGCCGTATCCGCGGCGGCCCGCGTGACCGCCAGTTCCGCGTCGCGGGGATCGAGGCGCACCAGGAGCTCTCCTGATTCGAAGAACCCGCCGGGTACGAAGGACGGCGAAACGTAGACGATCTGTCCATCCGTTTCCGCCGAGAGCGCGCTTTCGGTCCGCGGGGTCACAGCGCCCTGGGACCGCACCGTGAGCCGGACCGTGTCCAGGGTCGCGGCGGTTACGCGGACGATCGGCGGCGGTACGGCCGGCGGACTGCTTTCCACCACGGGTCTGCTGCGGACCAGGAAGACGAGGATCAGCACCGAACCCGCGACAATGGCCAGCGGCAGGAATGTCTTTAGCCATCTGTTCATCCGTTACTCCTGTGTTACCCCGGTTTCCGTTGCCAGACGTTCGAATCCGCCGCCCAGTGCCAGGTAGAGATCCACACGGGCGTCCAGCCGTTGACGCCGCACGGCCAGGTATTGTCCTTCCGAGTCGAAGGCGCGACGCTGGGCGTCCAGCATGGTGATCACGTCGCTCAGTCCGCCATGGTACCGCGATTCCGCCAGTTCGCGAGCGGCTGCGGCCTGCGTCGAAGCTTCCAGCAGCGCGGCCTCGCGCCGTTTCAGGAGCCCGTCCGCCACCAGGGCGGTTTCCACCTCCCCGTAGGCGCGAAGGGCCCGGCCGGCGAAGTTTGCCAGGACCTGATCCCTGTTGGCCTCGGCCAGGTCCACGCCCGCGCGGAGGCGCCCGCCTTGAAAGAGGGGTTGAAGCAGGCTGGACACGAGGCTCCAGACGATGAAGTCGCCATCGAGCAGGTCGGTCAACTCGGCCGAGGAGGTCCCGCCCGAACCGGTCAGCCGGATGGCCGGATAACGGGCCTTCTTCGCGACGCCTACACGGGCGCCGGCCGCCGCAAGCTGACGCTCGGCAAGCATCAGGTCCGGACGGCGCGCGATGAGATCGGCGGGCAGTCCCGCCGGTACGGCTTCGGGGACGGGGGGAAGGTCCTCGGCGATCGCCAGTTCGGCCGACGGATACCTGCCCAGGAGGATCTCCAGTTGCCGGACGACGCTGTCGAACGCCTGCATCCGCTGCAGGACGACCGCTTCCGCCACCGCCACATTTGAACGCGACAAGCGCAGGTCGAGGGCAGGCCTGAGTCCACGGGCGTACCGGTTCTCGATCCGCTCGTTCACCACCTTGAAATTGTCCCGGGTGGCCCGTGCAAGCTCGAGCTGACGGCGGGCCTCTATGGCGGCGAACCACGCCTTGGCGGTCTGTCCTGCGACGGAAGACCGGATCCCATACAGGTCGGCCTGCGACCCCTGGAGATCGGCCAGCGCGGCGGCCTTGTCATCGCCGAGGCGGCCCCAGAGGTCGATTTCCCAGTTTATGTTGGTCGATACGCCGTAGTTCGTTGACGTGGTATTGAGCACCCCGCCGTTCCCCCCGGGAATGGGGAATCCGATGAAATTCCGGCGCGAGCGCGATCGGTTGAAGTCCAGGCTGACCTGGGGCAGCAGGGGAGCGCCTACGATGAGAGCCTGGGCCCGCGCGGCACGCATGCGGCCGGCAACGGACTTCAGCTCGAAATTCCTGGAGAGTGCCTCGTTGATGAGCTCTTCCAGCCTGCCGTCGCTGAAACTCGACCACCAGATCCCATCGACGAGGCCGTCTGCCGAAGGTGTGGCGGTCCACTGGCTGGGCACAGGGGTTTCGAGGGATGGATATTGCGTCTTTGGCGCCGAAGCGCAGCCTGAGACGAACATTACGGAAGTGAGCAAGGCACAGACTAGTCTCACGAACCCCCCTGCCTGGAGAAGGTACACGAATCTCAGTGCGTGCGTGTCGTCGGCGCCTGTCGGCGGCGCTTGTCGGCGGCGCTTGTCGGCGGCGCTTGTCGGCGGCGCTTGTCGTCGGCGCTTGTCGGCGGTACGACGGACATCATGGAGAAATTCGGACAATCCGGCCGATCAGTCAAGCAGTTTAGAGCATGGATCACGGACGGCAGCCGGTGATTCGATCCGGTGCCGCGCCGAAGGGCCGAAGGGTGCCGCGCCGAAGGGCCGAAGGGTGCCGCGCCGAAGGGCCGAAGGGCGCCGCGCCGAAGGGCCGAAGAGTGCCGCGCCGAAGGGCCGGGTCCCGGTTCGCGCATATATCTGTTGCAATTCGTTCGCCGATCCATAATATGGTAAGCGCAATAAACGAGCCGCACCGGGTACGGCAGGAAACGAGCATGCAAGAGACGAGGAAACGAGCATGCAAGAGACGAGGCATGGGGGATAAACCGCGCGAAGCGAAGCAACCCTTCGTCTTGTGGTTCACCGGATTGTCCGGATCGGGAAAGAGCACGATCGCGGACCGGGTCTACCGCAGCCTGCAAGGGCGCGGGATCAAGGTGGAACGGCTGGACGGAGACGAGATCCGGGCCGTTTTCCCCGACACGGGTTTCGACCGGCCGGGGCGCATGGCCCACATCGCCCGCGTGGGATATCTTGCGTCGGTCCTCGAACGGAACGGCATCTGCACGATCGTGTCCCTCATCTCGCCGTACAGGGAAGCCCGGGAGGAAGTGCGGGAACGCTGCGGGCGGTTCATCGAAGTGCACGTATCTACTCCCCTGCAGGTGTGCGAGGACAGGGACGTAAAGGGACTGTACGCAAAATCGAGGCGGGGCGAATTAAGCGGATTAACAGGTATAGACGATCCCTACGAAGAACCGGAAGCGCCGGAACTGCATATCGACACTTCGCGACAGACGGTCACGGAATCGGTGGCGATCGTCATCGACCATGTCCAATCCAGTCTCTAGTAACCTTTTGTCCAAATGAACCACGAGCATGACGATTGTTGACTGTTCTTTAATTGTGGAAAGGCCGCGCTACAAGCTCATACAGAATATACCGTTCGTACCGGTCATATCGCCCATGCCGTTTATACTCGTCATCCCATTCATCCCATTCACTCGGCACGACCGCCGCTGATTCTTCCATGCCACAGTATTCCATTTCACATTTGATGCAGCTCGAAGCCGAGAGCATCCACGTCATGCGCGAAGTCGTCGCCGAATTCGAACGGCCCGTGATGCTGTACTCGGTCGGCAAGGATTCCTCGGTCATGCTGCATCTCGCGCGCAAGGCCTTTTTCCCACAGAAACTGCCCTTTCCGCTCATGCACGTGGACACCGGGTACAAGTTCGAGGAGATGTACGATTTCCGCAGGCGCATGGTCGAAGAATACGAGGCGGACCTGATCGTCTACCGCAACGAGGAAGCCATCGCCGACGGCGCGAATCCATACGACCTGGGCACGCAGCGATGCTGCGGACTGCTCAAGACCCAGGCCCTGCTGGACGGGCTCAATGCGGGGCGTTTCGACGCCGCGCTGGGCGGCGCCCGACGCGAGGAGGAGAAATCACGGGCCAAGGAGCGGTTCTTTTCCTTCCGGGACCGGTTCGGCCAGTGGGACCCCAAGAACCAGCGGCCCGAACTGTGGAACCTGTACAACTGCCGCATCGGCCAGGAGGAATCCATCCGGGTCTTTCCCCTCTCCAACTGGACCGAACTGGACATTTGGATGTATATACACAGGGAGGACATTCCGGTCGTGCCCCTGTACTTTGCCCGGGAGCGCGAGGTCGTGGTCAGGGGGGAGCAACTGATACCCGTGGAGGGGCAGGCGCGCATTTTCCCCGGCGAGACCCCCGCTTCCATTGTCTGCCGGTTCCGCACGCTGGGCTGTTCGCCCTGCAGCGGCGCCGTCAAGTCATCGGAGACTTCCGTTGAAGAGATCATCGAAGAAATGATGGTGGAGCGCATCTCGGAACGATCCACCCGCATCATCGATCACGACCAGGAAGGTTCCATGGAACTGAAGAAGCGGGAAGGCTATTTCTAGGGCGATGCAAACGCTGGCGAACGGAGAAATGACCGACATTCAGACCTTTCTTGCCCAGAACGAAGAAAAGGAACTGCTGCGCTTCAGTACCGCGGGAAGCGTGGACGACGGCAAGTCCACGCTGATCGGCCGGCTCCTGGCCGATTCGAAGAACATCTACGAGGATCACCTCGCCTCGCTCAAGCAATTGGCCCGCAAGGACGAAGCGCCCGACCTGGCCCTGTTGCTGGACGGCCTCAAGGCCGAGCGGGAGCAGGGCATCACCATCGACGTGGCCTACCGTTACTTCTCGACTCCCCGTCGGAAATTCATCATCGCAGACACGCCGGGGCACGAACAGTACACCCGGAACATGGCGACCGGCGCGTCCGGCGCCAACCTGGCGATCGTACTCGTCGACGCGCGCAACGGCGTACTGACGCAGACCCGCCGCCACGCCTTCATCACGTCCCTCCTCGGCATACAGCATCTGGTGGTGGCCGTGAACAAGATGGACATGGTGGACTTCAGCGAGAAGGTCTTCGACGACATCCGCCGCACGTTCCTGGACTACGCCGCCAAGCTAAACGTGAGCGACATCCGTATTGTGCCGGTGAGCGCGCTCCAGGGAGACAACGTGGTGGAGAAGAGCGGCCGCATGCCCTGGTATCACGGACAGACCGTGCTGGACATATTGGAGGACGTGCAGTTCCTGACCGACCGCAACCTGGTCGACCTGCGCTTTCCCGTGCAGTACGTCATCCGCCCCGACCAGGACACACGGTACTACGCGGGGTCGGTGCTTTCCGGCATGGTCCGGCCCGGGGACGAAGTGTTGATCCTGCCCGGGCAGAACCGGACCCGGGTGAAGTCCGTGTCCAGTTACGACGGGGATCTCGCCGAGGCCTATCCGCCCATGTCCGTTTCACTGCGGCTCGAGGACGAGGTGGATGTGAGCCGGGGGGACATGATCGTCCATCCGAAGAACCTGCCCCACGTGGAGCGGCGGTTCGAAGCCATGATGGTCTGGATGGGAGAGGCGCCCATGGACCCGTCCCGCCACTACCTCATCAAGCAGACTACGCAGACCGCGCGGGCAAGCATCGATCACGTGGACTACCGGGTCGACGTCGACACCCTGCACAAGGCCGGCGCGTCCCGTCTCGCGCTCAACGAAATCGGCCGGGTGGCCCTGACTGCCAACCGGCCCCTGTTTCACGACGCGTACCAGAACAACCGGCTGACCGGAAGCTTCATCCTGGTCGACTACCTCTCCAACAACACCGTCGCCGCCGGCATGATCATCGACCGCCTGCCGGAAGACCGCGTGCCCATGGACGTGGACGCCGGTTCCGAACCGCTGGCTTCGACGTCGGAGCGGTCCAGCCTGGTGAATCCTGACCGGCGTATCGCGCGGTATGGCCAGAAGCCGTGCACGATCTGGATCACGGGCCTGGTGGGATCGGGCAAATCGTCCGTCACGTACGGCCTGGAAAAGGCGCTGTACGAGGAGGGATACTCGGTGGTCGTGCTGGACAGCTCGGTCGTACGCAGCGGGCTCAGCCGCGACCTGGGCTTCTCGGCGGCGGACCAGGCGGAGAACCTGCGGCGCGTGGCCGAATGCGCGCGCGTGCTCAACGACACGGGACTCATCGTCATCGCCTCCTTCGTCTCGCCGAGCGAGTCAGGCCGCCGCCAGGTGGCCGGCCGTATCGGGACCGATCGCTACGTCGAGGTCTTCGTCGACGCATCGCTGGACTGGTGCCGGAAACACGATACCACGGGATGTTACGAGAAGTCCGACGAAGGTCGGCTGCGGAACCTCGCCGGGGTGGACTACCCCTACGAGAAACCGCGGGATCCGGCGGTGACGGTATTGTCGGAATCCGATCCGGTTGAGCTGTCGGTCACGCGCATCGTGGCGTTGATGAAGGAGAAAGACTACCTGCTTCCCAGGCCGTAGTACGAAGGCGCAGTACCCAGCCTCTACCACCTCGCAAGATGGCGCACCTCGCAAGACGGCGTCCCCGGGCGGGCCGCACCCCGATAGGCAAACCGGTCACCATCCCATCAGACCCATGATCCAGTAAGCGGTCTGGGCGACGACGAATAGCAGGATGAAGGCGATGGCCAGGGGCATGAGACCGCTCACGACGGTCCACTTCACGCTCCTGGTTTCCCGGTAGACCGTCGTGAGCGGTCTCA
>CAZZNP010000011.1:0-283 GCA_964655785.1 uncultured Gemmatimonadota bacterium | reverse complement strand
GACCGTCCACATGGTCGTGGAACACGGGTTGTGCAGCAGGGAGAAGAGCATCAGGCAGACGGCGGTGAGAAGCGTCCACCCCTGTTGGTCCACCAGGAGATGCCGCAGTTCCGCCATCGTGTCCAGTTCGATCATCATGCCCGCGCCCGTATAGGCCATGATGATGGTCGGGACCACGATTTCGTTGGCGGGTATGGCGATGATGTAGGCCAGCAGGATCACGCCGTCGAGGCCGATGGTCCGGCCCACAGGTTCGAGCCACTCCGAGACCCATACCGTCAGG
>CAZZNP010000010.1:15922-60006 GCA_964655785.1 uncultured Gemmatimonadota bacterium | reverse complement strand
GAACGTCTCCTGCAGCACGTCTTCGACCGCGTCCGCCGAACCGATCCGGTCCCGGATCAACGCGGCCAGAGACCGCTCGTAGCGCCGGATCAGGGTGACGAAGGCCTGCTCATCGCCGGTCCGGACCTGTTCAGCCAGTTTTTGATCGTCGAGGAACCCCATCAGATCGCTCTCCCTTCATCTAACAGGGCGACGTTCGTGGGGGAAAGGTTCAGGAGGTGTGACAGTTCGTTACTTAGAGGAGTGCGTGTTGTCGTAGTCCCGCATTCACGTTACAGGGGCCTTGCACGTTAAGCACTCACAATCAATCTGCATTCTTACCGAAAACCAGTTGGTACAGGGTTGTGGCTTGTTGGCTGGCCTTACGCAGAAACATGACATGGTCTTTGAATTTCGAGAAATCCGTTAAAACCTCGAGGCTTATGGGTCCTGCGTATACGGACCGACGGATTTTCGCACACAGTTCCGGCCAATCTATGAACCCTTCACCAGGGAGGACATGATCTTCATGATCCCTGATCCTGTCGGACAAATGTATGGCCAGAAGCCTGTCTGCTAAGCCATCAAGCAATTCGAATGGTTTTGGACCACCTATCTGGTCATGTGAGGAGTCGTAGCAGAAACCAAAATGTTCACTGGGCAGTCGGTCAAGGGCCGTCCTGACAAGATCTGTCGCTGGACCCGGGAGGACATTTTCGAGAGCGAATCTCACACCTGTGTCTTCCGCAACAGGTAACAGGGCTTCACAATTCTGAACTGCCCCTTCAAAGCGATGTTCGAATTCACTGTAGTGGAAATCAAACGGACTTGCGTGGACAACTACAACTGGCACATTGAGAAACGCTGCGGCCTCCGCGGCAGTTTTAAGATTCGGAAGGGTATTAGGCAGATCAAGTCTAGTGCCGTGGATCGAGTCCATGCACACGTTAGATTCGTCCAGAAGCCTGAGAAGAATCCCTCTCTTTGATTCACTCAGATAGCTGGAGTGAGGCTCTTTTGCGCCAAGCGATACGTGTGTAAATCCCGCGGCAGCTATATAAGGAAGAAGATCTTCAAGCGAGCGGTTGTATGAGAAGCATGTCGAGATGGAAGTCCTTTCTGGGTTCATCCGTCAAACTCCTGCGCAGGTATCTCGAGTCTGCCAACTTTCTCGAGAAACGATTTTCGGTGCCCGAACCACTCGGCAGTTCAAAGAGACCACTGGTCGATATCAGGGCACCATCGATTTATGTTATTTCAAGATCAGTTGAAGTTCGTACAAGGTCCGGTCTTAAGGAGACCTCTCCATCTGAATGTGCGTATCGGTCTTTCCTATTCGGTGAAACCCTAATCTTTCGTAGAATAACAGTGCACGGTCATTTCCATTAATTACCTGCAATCGAAGAGGAAGCCGCAGATGCTCGGATTCCCGAATCAGATGCTTCATTACGCTGGTCCCTATCCCATTGCCTTGATCATCTGGAAGAATGAAGACCTGATTAACCTTAATGGCATCCGGTTTTGTTTTTGCTGAAAGTACCCCGACATCCCGTCCCGCAGACTGAATCTCTTTGTAATCCTGTGAAGCGAACCGAGTTCGGTGGATGGCTCTTTCTCGTTCTTCGTCCCAACCCCTCACCCTCTCGGCATATGCGCGAAACGCCAACTCTCGGACGAGGTAGCAGAACTCGCTGTCCGCCTCCAAAGCCTGCCTGAATTCAACTGCCATATGGCCTACACTTTCTGGTTTCTGGTTTATATACCCCTGGAATCTACCTTGCGATCAATTTGATTCCGGCCAATCGGCACCGGCCCCCGGTCCGATAACATGCCAGTGCATGTGGGGCGTCACTCCTGGCGCCGCCGCATTGGCCCTCACGTAGAATCCCCTGTCATCGAGCAGGCCGAGTGAAGCCGCGGTCTGTTGTATTGCCCGCATCATCGAGGACAGAAGATCTCCATCTAAAGCGGCCTCGTCCATGATTCCAGCTACGTGGGCTTTTGGAATTACAACCACATGGACATCGGCCACGGGTCGTGGATGATGGAACGCAAGGACCAGATCATCCTCATACACGCGCTCCACCTCGAGCGTTTCAGTAAGCACATCTTCACAATACCAATCTCGCCGAGCCATGGTCAACCCACTTTCTCATATCTACGGTGCTACCAATCGGATTGCTTTTACTGTATAAAAGATGTGCCACTTATTTAGTCGTGAATTTACTTTAAAACTTGATCCCCATTTAGGTTTTTAAATACAAGAACTACCAGATTATCCAATATGGCCTCAACCCCATGCACTATGAAACGAATACGATCCGAATCGAACCTCTCGAATCTAAACACCACGATGAGATCCTCAGCATCGTGGAAAACCTGCCCGAGTGGTTTGACGAAACCGCCAGAACCAGGTCTGTCCCCACTGACCTGCGGTATCAGTCAGGTTTTGTCGCCGTCTCGGATCAAAAGGCGGCCGGATTCGTTATCCTGTACGTTACAGAGGGCCGGTTGCACATCGGCTGGCTCGCGGTCGATAAGCGGATGCAGAGGCAGGGACTTGGTAGCCGGTTGCTCGAATCGGCGGAATCGAAAGCTCGGCAGATGGGTATGGACGAAATCGCAACGTATACGCTGGGCGAAAGTGTCGTGTACCCACCCTATGAAATGACGAGGAGTTTCTACCGGAAGCACGGTTACAAGGTGTATAAACGTTCAAGGACGGATAATCCCGGATGTCCGGAAGAGATCTGGATTTCGAAGTGCGTCAAACCATGAAATGCATCCATTAAAGCGTGCAAAAGCATAACGGAAATGGCGACTCACGAAACTGCTGGCATTGCGTCTCACGACGAAAGTCTATAAACCGGAGTTCATACCAGCGTTCATATCGGAGTGCTCAGTGGACCGAAACGTAATCCGATACTACGAAGAAATTGAGAACGAATCAGCCCGCCTGGACCGGGGAACAGCCCGGTTGGAGTATGAAAGGACCAGGGAGATCCTCCGGGAATACCTCCCCGCTCCGCCGGCCCGCATCCTCGACGTGGGTGGCGGACCGGGCGCATACGCTGTCTGGCTGGCCGGGCAGTCTTACGACGTCCATTTGCTGGACATCGTGCCGCTACATATCGAACAGGCCAAGGAACTGGATAAGGACGGACTCCTCGGGAGCGCGGCGGTCGGCGATGCCAGGTCCCTGGACTTCGATACGGATTCCATGGACGCGGTTCTTCTGCTGGGCCCGTTGTACCACCTCCCGGAAAGGCCGGACCGGATCGCGGCGCTCGCAGAATCACTTCGCGTATTGAAACCGGGCGGGGTGCTGTTCTGCGCCGCCATCTCCAGGTTCGCTTCACTCCTGGACGGCATGAAAAAGGGATACCTCTTCAATCCCGAGTTTGCCCGTATCGTCCTTAAAGACCCGAACGAAGGTCGCCACGAAAACCCGGCCATGGATCCCCGCTACTTTACCACCGCGAGTTTCCACCGGCCTGAAGAACTCGAAGAAGAGATCACGGAAGCGGGATTCGACCATTCATGGAGCATTTCGCGCTCCCTTCAAGATAACTCTGTAACGAGGAGGCCGGATTCTTGCCCATTTCAGCCATCTCCTTCGATGGCGACATGACCCTGTGGGACTTCCGGAAGGTCATGCGGCATTCGTTGAAGAAAGCTCTTGAGGAACTGCGCACACTGGTTCCAACACAGCGCGCCCGTGACCTTACGATCGAAGAAATGATTGCGATCAGAGGCGAGGTCGAAGAAGAAGTGAAAGGCCAGGTCTGGAGCCACGAGGAAATCAGGCTGCTTTCCTTCGAGCGGACGCTCGAATGCATCGGCCACCCGGACCGGGCAATGGCAGCCCATCTGAATGCGATCTACCTCAAGCATCGATTCGAAGACATCGAGCTGTATCCGGACGTCATCCCCTCGCTCGACCAGCTTGCACGTCACTACAGGCTGGGCCTGCTGTCGAACGGGAACAGTTACCCGGAACGATGCGGGCTGGAGGGACATTTTGTCTTTGTCGTCTTCTCGCATGAAGTGCAAATTAGGAAACCAGACCGAAGAATCTTCGAGATCACCGCGCTGAAGGCCGGTTGTTCGATGAGCGAACTGTTGCATGTGGGGGATTCGCTCGAGAACGACGTCATGGGGGCGAACGAGGCGGGCGCTGTGTCGGTCTGGCTGAATCGCGACGGCCTTGCAAACGACACCGGGATCACGGTCGATCATGAAATTTCTACAATGACCGACCTGCTTTCCGTTTTGGGAATCGACTGTAACTGAATACTGATCTTCATTCCCAATTACGTTTGGAAGTTCAGATCACCATACCCAAATGGGTTCTCAAAAGGAGCGTACAAATGAGCAGATTCAATCTGGTCGCAGTCACCTGTATGGTCGGCCTGGGTGTATACGGCTGTACAACGTCGGAGATGCCGGAGGACCCGCCGGCCCAGACTGAGCAGGTAACATGGGGTTACGGCGACGAGAACGGGCCGGATGTCTGGGGCCAGCTCAGCCCGGATTTTGCGTTGTGTGCCGAGGGAATGCTGCAATCTCCCATCGACCTTGCGAACGCCACACCGTCAGAACTTCCTGAGATCGCCTTCAACTACAGCCCGTCGGCGGTGAATATTCACCATAACGGGCACACGATTGAAGTGGCGCCCTCCGTGGAAAACTCGATTGAGATCGATGGTGTGCGTTACGCGCTTCTTCAGTTCCATTTCCATGCGCCGAGCGAACACTCGGTGGACGGCCAGTTGTTCGATATGGAAATGCACCTCGTGCACAGGAACGAGGAGGGTACCCTGGCCGTCGTTGGCGTGTTGATCGGTCAGGGCAGCGACAATGACGCGTTCAGTCCCCTGTGGGCCAGCATGCCGGACACACCGGGCGCAACGAACAGTCCGGAAGACAAAACCATTGATGCCGGCGACTTGCTGCCGGGCGACAGGCAAACCTATCGCTATGACGGTTCGCTGACTACGCCACCATGTTCAGAAGGTGTCAAATGGCATGTGCTGACATCGCCCATTGAACTATCCGAGTCGCAGATCGCCGCTTTCAAAGCCGTTGTCCATGAGAACAATCGGCCGGTACAGCCGCTGAATGGGCGTGAACTGCTTTCGGATGTTGCAGGAGAAGGTCAGGCCAGCAGGTAGGCTATTCGCCAGGAAAACACCTACAGTGGTAGGGTAGGGTAGGGTAGGGTAGGGTCGCGGAGACCGGCCGACGTCCGTGAGCCAAAGAGACCGGCCGCGGCCGTCGGCCCGTTTTCTTCTTCAGTGTAACGCCTGCCTCAACCCCGTCCCGGTATCCGCTGTACGTGGGATACCTCAAGGACGTCTATCCCGATGAGGAAACAGTACATGACCGCACGATCGGGATAGACGTCCTTGAGGTATCCCACGTACAGCGGACCGAAGATCCCCGCGGCCGCCCAGGCGGTGAGCACCGCGCCGTAGATGGTGGACATTTTCTTCGTGCCGAATACGTCGAGGACGAAGGAAGGCATGGTGGCGAACCCGCCGCCGAAGCAGAGCAGCACGTAGCAGACCAGCGCGGAGAAGACCCAGGGATTAGCCTCGGTCATCAGGATGCCGAAGACCACCATCTGGCTGCCAAGCAGTACCCTGAAGACGGTAACCCGCCCGAACCGATCGGACAGCAGTCCCCAGAAAAGCCGCCCCAGGCCGTTGCAGATCGAGCTCACTGCGATAAGCGTGGCCCCGTACTCGGCCAGCACAGTGGGTTCGATGGAGTCATCCGCCAGGCCCCATATCTCCTGCAGGATTTCCGACTGGAAGCTGACTACTGAGATCCCGGCCGCGATGTTGAAGAAGAAAACGATCCACATGAAGACGAATTGCGTCGTGCCGAGGTAGGCGCGGGCGTACTTCGGTTCGTCGGCATCGTCGGGATTGGACGCGGTGGTCGACGGACCCGCTGGATCCGGCGGTGGATCGGTCAGGGCCAGGCTGCAGGGAATGAGGATCAGGGCGAAGATGACGCCAAGCCACAGGAATACCTCGGGCAGGGCGCCAGCGGTACGGACGATCAGGAAGGGCGCCAGGCCCTTGCTGAGCAGAAAGGCACCCACCCCGAACCCCATGACGACGATCCCGGTGGCCAGGCCCTTGCGATCCGGGAACCACTTCGCCACGGTGGCGACGGGCGTGACGTAACCCAGCCCGATGCCCGCGCCGCCAACTACGCCGTAGCCGAGATAGAACAACGGGATACTGTTCATCTCAAGCGCCAGGCCCGAGATCAGGTACCCGCTCGCGAACATGAAACTGCCGATCAGGGCGAGTTTGCGCGGCCCCATCTTCGGCAGCATGTTCCCGGCCCACGCCGCCGATACACCCAGGGTGAAGATGGCGATGCTGAACGCCCAGGCCGTCTCGGTGTGGGTCCAGCCGATCTGACGCACCAGGATCGTCTGGAAGAAGCTCCAGGCGTACACCGTGCCGAAGCAGATCTGCAACGCCGTGCAGAAGAGCGCGATGGCGCTACGGGGAATGCGCATCGCTGTTTCTCCTCCTACCGTGCCTTCTCGGGCGGAGCGCCGGACGCGCCGGACGCGCCGGAGCCGGGCGGCTGATCGGAGATGTGCCGGAACAGACGGGCCAGGTCACCCACTTCGTCGTCGCGTCCCAGGAGGTCTTCGGCCGACGTCGCCGGCTCCTTGTTGCCCGCGATATTGACGGCGTACGCGAGCAGTTCAGCCAGGGGTTTCGCGGCGAGATTGACCAGCCATATCGAAGCAAGGACGCCCACGACAAGGAAGATGCATATGAGAATGACCTGCTGGCCGATGGCGCGCTGGATCTTCAACGCGACCTCGTCCTGGTCCATGCCGACGTGCACCGCGCCCGCCACACCGGCGAGGATGGGACTGCCGACCTCCAGGAAATCGCCCAGGCCCGGGATGCTACGCTCCACGGGCTCGAGATTCGCATGATCGCTCGCGAGGATCTGCTCGGGTATGCCGGGCACGAAGGTATGGGCGAGATACTCTCCGTCCTCGCTGGTGATGTAGATGTACCGGATGCCCTGGATCTCGACGAACTGATCGATCATCGATTGCAGCGTCGCCAGGTTGCGGTTCAGCAGGATGTCGACACTGGCGTCGGCGACACTCTTGGCAATGTTCTGGCTGTTGGCCTCGTACTCCGCCGTCAGCTGTGTATCGACAGTGTATATACACAGGGCCGATGTGCAGAGCACGATCACGCCGAAGAGCAGAAAAATCCCGAACCGGGTGCGCTGGAACAGCTTTTGTATCTTCATACCGGGTAAGCCCTATGAAAGCCATCCCTGCCAGTCGTCCAGGGTCACGTACCGGCCCTCTTGAACGACGGTGTAGTAGACCGTCTGCAGTCCCTGCCGGCGGTTTGGGCTGAAGGAGACCCGTTCGCTGATCCCCAGGTCGAAATCCTGGACCGAGAACACCGCTTCCTCCAGACCGTCGCGGTCGGGAGATCCTCCCAGTCGCCGAAGGATCTCGGTCATCAGTTTTGCATCCAGAAACCCTTCGAGACTGACGAAACTCTGCGGAAACGGGCTGTAGGGCTCCTTGACGAGCTCATCGGGAACCGCGGGATCATAGCGTTCCATCAATTCCCGGTATTCCCGTACGGCGGGAATGGACGTGTCCTCGTAGCTCGGCACCACCTGTGAGTTGACGAGGTAACGGGAGTAGGTCTCCACGTCCTCTCCCAGGTCGCTGAGCAACTGGAGCATGTTCTCGCTGCCCACGAACGAAAGATTGGCGATGGGAACGCGAAGGTCGCGGTCGATCGCATCCCGGGCAAAGGCCGCGCAGGCGGCGTACGACCCGATGCAGATCACGGCATCCGGTGAATTGGCCTTGAGGATTTCCACCTGTTCCCGCATGCTGCCAGTAAAACGCTGGCCCCGGCGGTACGTCGCTTCGCCGGCGAGGCGTTCGCCGTGCCTGTCCAGGGCCGCACGCACCCCGGCCCATCCGCTTCTGCCGTAGGCGTCGGCCTGGTAGAAGACGGCGATCCTTTTCTTGCCCACGGCCAGGAAATTGTTGACGAGACCGGCCGTTTCCTGGCGGTAGGAGGCGCGGAGGTTGAAAGCGAAATCACCATAGGGCGGCTCGCGCTGGGGCTGGGCGCCGGTAAAGGGGAAGAACAGATAGACCTGCTCGTCCTGGAATTTCTTCAGCAAGGGCAACACGCGCGTCACGGTCGGCGTGCCCACGTACCCGAAAAGCAGGAATACGTTGTCTTCGAGCATGAGCTTCATGGTGTTCCGGACACATGGATCCGGCTGGTATCCGTCGTCGTAGAGCTTCAGGCTGATCTTGCGTCCCGCGACACCCCCGTTGTCGTTGACGTGGTTGAAATAGGCCATGGCCCCGCGGTACAACTCGCTGCCGAGTCCCCGGGAAGGACCGGAAAAGGCGGCCGACATGCCCAGGACGATCTCATCATCCGTCGCGCCTTCGAAGCCGGTTTCCAGTTCCTGTGCTGAGACCATGTTCAATCCCCCCAATACGGTATCGGCGCCCTTCCGGCCCACCCAGCCCGCGCAGGAGACCGCCAACAGTCCCGCCAGGCCACGGCGCAGCATGGCCCGCCGCGTTAACAACGGCGCAGGCGATCCGGGCTTGTCCCCTGATTGGCCTTTACCGTTACGCACATTCATACGTTTCCTCGTCATCTCAAGAGCCGTGAAGATCCGAATCCTGAATCTATGGCCGACCGTCAGCCACGTCCGGGCTGATTTGTTGACTTAACCGGAAATCGCTGTATAAATGTTCTATAGCAGTTTGTAGTAATGGGTAGTAAAGTGAAGCTCCGTCGTCGATTCAAAATGATAATTCTGTAAACACTGCGTTGCAAGGTATTTTTGAAGTCATGAGACAGGAAGGAACGCACATGAACCATCCCGATTCGGGTTGCAGACAGGAGGATGTGAGAATGGATAATCGATTGACGGAACAGCAACTCGCCTTTTTCGATACTTTCGGTTACCTGGGATTTCCCGGTCTGCTGAAAGACCGTATCGGCGAAGTCATCGACGGTTTCGAAGAAGTGTGGACGAGACACGGCGGCGGACACAACGGCCGGCCCCATGAAGGCAAGGAACGATCATGCATCGTGCAGTTCATCGACCATCATGAACGGCTTTCTTCCCTGCTGGACGACCCTCGGATAAAAGGAATCGCGTCCAGCCTGCTGGGCGATGATTTCAACTACATGGGCAGCGACGGCAATTACTACGTCGGTGATACGAGGTGGCATTCGGACGGCTGGCATACCGAAACCATGCATATCAAGATTGCTTACTACCTGGATCCGCTGACTAGAGACACGGGCTGTATACGGGTCATTCCAGGCAGCCACAGGATAGGGGACGTGTATGCGGACGGGCTGCAAAAGCAGGTCGGCGAGAGTGCATCTCTCTGGGCCACCGATGCGATGGATGTCCCGGCCGTAGCGCTGGAGACCAGTCCGGGCGACGTGGTCTGTTTCAACCACAATACCAAACACGCATCATTCGGTGGTGGCATCCGCCGGCGCATGTTCACTATGAACCTGTGCCAGCGCTATCCGGAGCATCGCATCGAGGACCTTCGCGACTACATCAGCGGCGGGTCCCGGTTCTGGCTGGAGGAAGCCTATGGCAAGGCCATGGTCGGCACCGCTTCCCCGGAACGCATGCGCCACCTGGAGCAGGTCATGGCCAATGACGATCACCTGCCCGAATTGAGCCGCCAGGCCCGCGAACGCATGAGCGAGCCGTCGCGGGGCTGATCTACAAGGCCCGGGGATCCTACCGCCGGAACATGCTTGGATCTGGTCTAAAGCTGGCGTACGGTTCCGGAAGACCATTGTCGGCCAACTCTTCCATCACGTCGCAGAAGTAATCCAGTTCGGACAGCGTCATGTACAGATTCGGCGTGATGCGGACCCACTGCTGGCTGTAGTCATCTCCCATGTAACGGCCCCTGGACGTCTGGATCTGGTGCTCCTCCCACAGGAATTCCCGCATCGCGCTCGGATCGATGTCCTGGATCCCCACCCCGCCGATGCAACAACTCATTTCCGAGGCGGTCGGCGTGTATACGTTTATGCGTGGATGCTTGCCGAGCCTTTCCGCCCAGTGGTTCTTCAGATACCGCAGCCGCTCTTCCTTCCGTTTCGGTCCGATGGCATTGTGGAACGCAATGGCCTCGCCAATGGCAAGATACGGCGCGTAGGATACGGTGCCGACAGACTCGTATTTCCGCATGCTCGTCCTGGCATTGAACCGGCGGCTGGTGTATACGCCGTAAATGGGCTCGATCTTCTCGATATGCTCGCGTTTCATGTACAGCAGGCCGGTTCCCTTGGGCGCGCTGAGCCACTTGTGCAGGCTCGTACCGTAATAGTCGCAATTCAGTTCCGAGATATCGAAATCCAGCTGACCCACCGCGTGCGCACCGTCGACGACCACTTCGATGCCATGGCTGTGCGCCAGGTCGCATATACGGCGGACCGGGAACACCTGGCCCGTGGTGTAGGTGATGTGTGACAGGAGGATCAGTCTGGTCTTCGGCGTGATGGCGCGCTCGAAGATCCCCACCAGGTCGTCCATCGACTGCGCGGGGAGGGGCACCGGCGCCTGTACCAGTTTGATCCCCTCCTGTTTTTCACGGTTCTTCAGGGCACTCACCAGGGATGAATAATCATGCGTCGTGGTGAGGACTTCATCTCCCGGGCTCAGGGGGAAACCGTACAGCACGGTCTTGAGCGCTTCGGTCGTGTTGCGAACGATGGCTATTTCCTCGGGACTGCTCCCTAATAGCCTCGCCATGGATCGCTTTACCGTGCCCATCTGGTCTCTGGCTTGCTGAACGTACGACCCGTAGGGGCTTTGTTCCTGTTCCCAGATATACCGCACGACCGCTTCCGTGACCACGCGGGGCTGGGGACACGTATATCCGTTGTCCAGGTTGATCAGGGAGCGGCTGACCGTAAAAGCCTGCTTGACTTCGCTCCAGAGCGCTTCTTCCCTTGCGGCCTGCCAGGGCGTGAGACCGGAGACGTCGTTAACCACCGCCTCGATGCCCCGAAACGAATCGGCGCCAAATAAGGTCGCCAGGCCTGCGGATATTCCCGCGGTTTTGAGGAAACCTCGCCGTTCCATCGTATGAAGGCCCTCGGTTCGGTTTTCCGTCGTTTCACCATCGGTTTGCATGATTTATCTCCTGGTAGGATGAGTTGCCTGCTTCCGGGGATGCCTGTGGATGGGGTTCGATGAAATACCTACCTGTCGGACCACTCTTATTATAGTCTTTATTATAGAATGTGAAACCCCGATTATTAAATCAGGTTCATAAAAGCGGAATCCCTCAGGCTGCAGCACGGTTTTTTTTGGTCTGACACAAAGGTGCATCCGATATAGTGGGACAGGATGCCGGGTGAATGGGTTGGTCCACTTCCGAATACGCTGGCCACACCGAGGACGGAGGACTGCCATGGATACACGCCTCAAGCAGAGCATGAACGAGTATTACGACGAACGGGCGGCCGAATTCGACGAGATCTACACCCTGGGCAAGCCGCCGGGCTCGGTGAAGGATCCCGAGCTTTACATGGAAGAAGCACGGCAGCTGGCGAAAATCGTGCGTGAACAGGGCCGTGGCAGCCTCCTCGACATTCCCTGCGGCACGGGCTACTGGCTCCAGTTCTACGCCGAAAACTGCTCTGCCATCACGCTTGTGGATCAATCGGAGAAAATGCTTGGACAGGGACGTGAAAAGGCCCGGGAACACGGCGTGGAACCGATCTCACGGTTCCTGCGTGCCGATGCCCTGGAAGTACCGCTGGAAGACCGGTCTTTCGATACCGTGCTGGTGGGGTTCTTTCTCAGCCACATCACGGATCAACAGATGGACCTGTTTTTCGAGAAAATCAGAAGCGTGCTGAAACCGGCCGGACACTTGCTGATCCTGGATTCATGCTGGTCGCCCTTTCGCAAGACCCGTCCGAAGGAAGGCATGGCGCAGCGCAAGTTGAACGACGGAAGACTGTTCGAGATCTACAAGCGGTACTTCGACAGGTCCGATTTCGAACGGATGGCGAAAGCCTACGACATGGAGTTTACCATCCATCACGAGGGCGAAATCTACCTCGGGGTCTCGGGGAAGATGCGCGACTGAACCTGGCCAGCACCAATGATTAACCGCACCGGTCGACGCCGCTGTTCCATCGAGCCGATCGATTCTGCTCAACCGTTTTCATGCGCCCGTCCCGCCCTACGAGTCCCATGCTCGCAATCGTAAAACACGATCACGCAAACGAACTCGTCGTCCTGTCCGGCGCTTATCTGGAACGACGGGAGAGCGAGAACAACCTGCCCTACGGTCTTGCGCGCACGCTGGCCACGGACCCTCACTACTTCGGTCCCGAACCCCCGCTGCTTTTGAGCGTGCTGGAGCATGGCGAACCGGTCGGCGTAGTGGTGAGGACGCCGCCGCACAGGATTGTCCTGAGTCGATTCGACACCGCGCTCGAGCCGGCCATGGCCCATCTCGCGTGTTTTCTCCAGACACTAGATTACCAGGTCCCTGGCGTCGTGGGTCCGGAGCATGAAGCCCGTTGCTTCGCCGACCAGTGGACATCGGTATTCCCGGGAATGACCGCAAAGATCTCCACGCGGCTGCGAGTCTTCGAGGCTCGCCGCGTCGTCGATGTCCCGATTTCGCCGGGCAGATTACGCCATGCCGAACCGGATGATCTTCCATTGATGACACAGTGGGTCGGGGATTTTGCGGCAACCGCTATAGGTGCGGAATCCAATCCGGTCAAGGCCCGGGCCAACGCGGAGAAGTATACAGCGGAAAGAAAACTCTACATCTGGGACCACAACGGGCCCGTATCGATCGCGAGGGAATCGAGGGCCTTGGAAAACGGTACGGTGATTTCGTTGGTATATACTCCGCCTGAACTGCGAAACAGGGGATATGCGACTTCGTGCGTATATGCGCTTACGAAGCGACTGCTCTCCGGAGGGCATTCGTTCTGCAGTCTCTATACAGACCTCTCGAACCCGACTTCCAACCACATCTATCCAAAAGTAGGGTACGTACCCCTGGGCGATCCGCTTGAGAACTACGATTTCCTTCCCGTAGACGGCCAGTCAGTCTCAAGTTGAGCGCGTCACGGATCTGTGCTGCTCTATCGCTCTTTGCTACAAGAGCGGGCATCCTGTTTGCTGTCCCGGCGCTCTACGTCATTTTCCACTTTGTGTCGGGTATATCGCCGTGCTGGACGCGCCGCTCCAGTATGGGCGTCCCGCGCAACTCACGAACGAGTTCGATCAATCCGCCTATGGCTGCCTCCAGGAACTTCTCTCCCTTTTCTTTCGTCGCTTTTGTGGCATCGCCCATGACCCCGCTCGGTGAAATCGAACTCCAGTAGGGCACCATGCGGGCGTCGGACCCCTCGGGATTCCCACCTGCCAGGAGATCCGTCTTGAAACTGTCCGGCAGCGGACTTCGATTGTCCACCGCCTTGTCCATGTCGACCAGGTCGGGCTTCAGGGCGAGGTAGAGAGAAGTCTCGTATTCGCCTCCGTGGGACGTGCCGCCGTAATCCGAATCGCGCAGTTCCGCGCCCGTTTCCCGGGCCTTCCGAAGTTCCCAGTGGTTGGCGCTGGCGCACAGGATGCGGCCCTCGAAATCGATGACCGACAGGCGCGCGGCCAGGTCGAGGGGTGAGGTGTTGCTTCCATGGCCGTTGATGATCAGGATCCGCTTGAACCCGTGATAGGCCAGGCTGCAGCATACGTCGCGGACATAATTGATGAAGGTGTCCCAGCGGATGGTGATGGTGCCGTGGAAATCCATGTGATGGGGGCTGTAACCGTGGGTCACCGGCGGGGCGAGTACGACCTCTTCCGGTATGCGGGCGGCGGCGCGGCGGCAGATCTCCGTCGCCAGGACCACGTCGACGTCCACGGGCAGGTGGGGACCATGGTCCTCGTAGGTGGCGACCGGCAGCACGGCGACCCTGTCCTCGGCGGCCGCGTCCCTGATCTCGTTCCAGACCATTTCCGCGTAGTCATATTTCTGCGTTGCCATTACGACCTCCTTCTGTTGCGTTTTTGGGATGAAACCGGTTCGCTCACTACAGGTGAAACTCAGATCATCTCAAGGTATTTCAATGATTCCCGGTACTGGTCCAGTGTTTCTTCTTGCCGGTCGTGACGGCCTTCGGTAATCACCCGCTTCCCCGCTACCGATACGGTTTTTACCGCCCGCGGCGTGGCGCCGAAGAGGATTGCGTCGGACGCGAATTCCTGATCTATGGCGGCAATGGACGGATCATCGCGATCCAGGCAGACCCGGTCTTCTCTCCACAGTCCGTCGAAGCCGCAAGCCGCATAGCCCCGGCGCGTGGCCGCATCCAACAGTGCCGGCGCATCCGCCGCGGCATGGCGCGTCTCCAGGCGGGACCGCTCGTCCAGTTCCACGGCCCGGATTTCCTCGAAGGCGTTCTCGCAGGCGTGGCTGTCCACGCCCACGCAGAGGCGGGCGCCGGCGCGAAGCAGGTCGGACGTGGGCGGCATGCCGTCGCCCAGGTCCCGCTCCGTGGTGCGGCACAGGCAGACGAAGGACGCGCTGTCACCCAGCGCGTTGATCTCCCCTTCATCCAGGTGCGTGGCGTGCACGGCCACGAACCGGGAGGATAGTATGCCTTCTTTGGACAGGAGCGCGACAGGCGTAGTCCCGTGTTCCGCCTTACATTCCTCCAGTTCGCCCCGTTGTTCGCAGACGTGCATGTGAAAGGGGATTTCGTGCGCTTCCGCGTAGGCCGCCAGCGTGCGGATCTGGGGCAGGGGAACCGCGCGGACACTGTGCGCGGCCGCGGCTACGGAGACGCGTGGATCATCCGCGTAGCGCGACCTCAGCAGGTCGAGGTCCTTCAGCACCTCATCGATCGACGGATCGATGAACCGTTCCTGCGCCGGCGCCGCGGACTGCTCGTAGCCGGCCCGCAGGTAGGCGGTGCGGATGAGGCTGATACGAATCCCGACGTCCCGGGCTGCCCGGATCACGGCGTCCGCCAGTTCGAGGCGGTCGGCATAGGGACGGCCGTCCGGGCCATGGTGGACGTAGTGGAATTCTCCGACGGCCGTTACCCCGGACATGGCCAGTTCGGTATAGGCGAAGCGTGAGATCGCGTAAAGGTCTTCAGGACGGAGTCGCTCGACCAGGCGGTACATCTCGTCACGCCAGCCCCAGAAGGTCCCCGCCCGGGTCGAGCGGCGCTGGGTCCGACCGCGCAGCGCCCGCTGGAAGGCGTGGGAATGAGCTGTGGCCAGTCCGGGCATGACCCAGTGCTGATCTTCCAGGCTGACGGTCGGGGCTTCGCTTCCGGCTTTCATTAGCTCATCACCTGCCCGCCCTTGATCACGGTATGCACCGGGTTGCCCCCGAAGAAATAGGGAATGTGGCGGTAGTCCCCCTCCTTCAGGATCAGTATATCGGCCCGTTTGCCGACATCGATCGAGCCTGTCTCTTTTTCCTGGCCGATGGCGAAAGCCGCGTTGATCGTGGAAGCGTTCAGCGCTTCCGCGGGGGTGAATCGCTGGTACCTGCACGCAATGGCCATGACCGAGGGCATGGACGGACAGGGAGCCGAACCGGGATTGAGGTCGGTGGCGAGGGCTACGACGGCGCCGGCGTCCATCATCGCCCTGCCGTCGGCGTAATCCGACATGCCGAGGTTGAAGTTCACGGCCGGCAGAAGGACGGCGGCCGTTTCCGACTGTGCCAGCGACTCTATCGCCTCCGGTCCCGTCACATCGAGATGGTCCACCGACGCCGCGCCGAGTTCCAGGGCCATGGCGACGCCGCCGAAATCGTTGAACTGGTCCACGTGCATCTTGGCCCTCAAACCGGATTCGATCCCGGCTTCGAGCACGCGGCGGGACTGGTCGAGGTCGAAGGCGTGGTCCTCGCAGAACACGTCGATGTACATGGGTACGCCGCGGTCCGCGAACCGGGAGGAACCGTACCAGTCCACCGCTTCAGGCAGGATTTCGCCGATCACGCACCGCGTGTACGCTTCGGCGTCCCCCTCGAACTCCGGTGGGACCGCGTGGGCGCCCAGAAATGTCGGTACGATGTCGCAGGGATGGTCCCGGTCGAGATGTTCGATGACCCGCAGCATTTTCAGTTCGTCATCCACGTTCAGGCCGTATCCGGTCTTGATCTCCACGGTCGCAGCGCCCAGGGCGAGCATCTCGTCGAGACGGCCGGCAGCCGACGTCACGAGTTCGTCCACGGACGCGGCCCTCGTGTGCTTTACGGTATTGACGATTCCACCACCCGCGGCCATGATCTCCAGGTAGGAAGCCCCCTTGATCCGCATTTCGAATTCCGCGGCTCGGTCCCCGCCGAAGACGGTGTGGGTGTGGGCGTCCACGAATCCGGGACAGAGGGACCGGCCCCGGCAATCGATGGTGCGGTCCGCCCTGAACTTTCCTTCGAGCGCGTTGTGGGGACCGACCGCTACGATCCGGCCGCCGCGCACTGCCACTGACCCGTGCTCGATCGTCTGTACCGATGCCATGTCCGGACCGCGCCTGGGCGCATCAGATGCGCAGGTCACCACCTGTTCCGCGTCTTGGAGGTAAAGGTCTACAGAAGTCATTCTTTGATCCGTAGCTTGGGGTTCGTCGCTTTGGATGCCTGGTGCTTGGTGGCTGCCGCGCCGGGCGCCTCTGGTGTCTCACGCGTTGGATGTAATGAAGGACCCAGGAAGAGCTCCGAATCCGGCACCACCGGGCTACCGGGCAAGATGTCCGCTGCGTACCGCGGTCCTACCCGTGTCGACGGGCCATGCGACGGAACGGCTCAGTCCAGCGTGGGACCGGGTATCTCCACCTTGTCACCGACCGCCGCGACCACGTCACCGCCTGCTACGAGTTCCCGGACGGCCTCGATCATCGGCGCGAGCGGCCTGTCGCGGTCCAGAAAGGGCACAACGCCACGGATCAAACGGTACGCCGGGCCGGTTCCACGCCCCAGGCCTTCAGCTGTAACGCCGGGCTCCCGGCACCTGAAATCAATGGCCTGGGCCGCTGCGATCAGCTCGATGGCGACGATGGCCTCCACGTTTTCCAGCACTTGCAGGGTATGATGCACCGTCGCTGCGCCCATGCTCACATGGTCTTCCGTGTTGGCGCCGCTAGGGATGGAGTCCGCGCTTGCGGGATGAGCCAATACTTTGTTTTCCGACGCCAGGGCCGCCGCCGTGTACTGGGTGAGCATCAACCCGCTTTCCAGGCCGCCATGATCGGTGAGGAACATGGGCAGCACGCCCCCGTTGGAGTCTGCGTCCACGAGGCGGGCCGTGCGCCGCTCGCTCATGTTGCCCATGTCCACAAGCGCCAGTTTCATGCTGTCCATCGACACGGCGATGGGTTCGCCGTGGAAGTTGCCCGCGCTGATGATCTCCGCGTCTTCGGGCCCGTCTCCGACGAAGACCAGGGGGTTGTCGTTCGCGGCGTTCAGTTCGATATTGATCATCCAGCGGGCATAGTCGATCGTGTCCCGGACGGCGCCGTGAACCTGGGGTACGCAGCGTAACGTGTAGGGATCCTGTACATTGCCCGGATCATCGGAGCGCAGCAACCGGCTGCCGTGCAGTATGTCCCGCAGGAACGCCGCGCAGGCGATCTGTCTGGGATGGGGCCGGATGGCGTGCACCCGGGCGTCGTACGCGCGGTCGGTGCCGGTCAGCGCTTCCAGGGTCAGGGCGGCCGCGATATCTGCTGTAAGTGCGAGATTAGTCGCCCGGTGTACCAGCAAGGCGCCGAGACCTGCCATGAGGGTCGTGCCGTTGGTGAGGGCCAGCCCCTCCTTGGCGCCCAGGGTTACCGGATTGAGCCCCGCCTCCCTCAGCGCGGTCGCTCCGTCGAGCCGCCGGGACCGGTACACGGCCTCGCCTTCGCCGATCAGCACCAGGGACATGTGCGCCAGGGTCGCAAGGTCTCCGCTCGCGCCGAGGGAACCCCGGCCGGGGATGCAGGGATGGACGCCCTCGTTCAGCATGTCCACCAGCAACTGGACGACTTCGGGCCGGATACCCGAGTAGCCCATGGCCAGCGTATTCGCCCGCACGACCAGCATGGCGCGCACGGTCTCCTCCCCCAGTTCGGGGCCGGTGCCGGCCGCGTGACTCCGTATCAGGTTGAGCTGCAATTCGGCGACCTGCTCGGTAGAGATCAGCTTGTCCTTGAACCGGCCGAATCCGGTAGTGATCCCGTAGGCGATCCTGCCCTCTGCCACCAGCCGGTCCACCACCTCCCTGGAGCGTAACATGCCGGGGAGCGCATCGGAATGTATGGCGACGGGACGGCCCTTCGCGACGGCGACGACCTCGTCGATGGAGAGATTGTGACCCGTGAGGGCCAGGATGTCCTGGGATCGATTCATATCCGGCCGATGCCTTCCGGATTCAGTCCATCATGGGGATCTTGACGCCGCGGTCCTTCGCCACCGCCACGGCCGCTTCGTATCCGGCGTCGACGTGTCGGGCCACGCCCATTCCCGGATCGTTGGTGAGTACACGCTCCAGGCGCGCGGCCGCCTCGGGGGTGCCGTCGGCGACGATGACCTGCCCCGCGTGGAGGCTGTATCCGATGCCCACGCCGCCGCCGTGGTGATAGCTGACCCAGGTGGCCCCGCTGGCGGTGTTGATGAGGGCGTTCAGTACCGGCCAGTCCCCGATGGCGTCGGAACCGTCCTTCATGGCCTCCGTCTCCCGGTTGGGACTGGCCACAGACCCGCTGTCCAGGTGGTCCCGGCCGATGACGACAGGCGCGCCGATCTCGCCCGAGGCGACCAGTTCATTGAACTTAAGGCCCGCCCGGGCCCGCTCACCATACCCCAGCCAGCAGATGCGTGCCGGCAGTCCCTGGAATTCCACGTGGCGACGGGCCATGGTGATCCAGCGGCACAAGTGATTGTCCTCCGGAAACAGTTCCAGGATGGCCCGGTCGGTCCGGTAGATGTCCTCGGGATCTCCCGACAGGGCGACCCAGCGGAAGGGGCCCTTGCCCTCGCAGAAAAGGGGACGGATATAGGCCGGCACGAAACCGGGGTAATCGAAAGCTTCTTTTAAACCGTTGTCATAGGCCCGTTGCCGCAGGTTGTTGCCGTAGTCGAAGACCACGGATCCCTTGTTCTGCCAGTCGAGCATGGCCTGAACGTGTACCGTCATGGAATCGGCGGATCGATCCTGGTATGCGTCCGGATCGCGTTCGCGCAGTTCGGCCGCTTCCGGCGGCGACAGTCCGGCGGGTATGTAGCCGTAAAGCGGATCGTGGGCCGCGGTCTGGTCCGTGACGACATCTGGCACGATACCTCGCCGCATGAGTTCCGGCAGGACCTCCGCGGCGTTTCCGATCAGGGCGATCGACCGGGCTTCTCCCGCCGCGATCGCTTCGTTCACCCAGGTCAACGCGAGATCGAGGTCCTCCGCCACGGTATCTACCTGGCGCAGTTCGAGGCGCCGGCGGGCGCGCCACGGATCCACTTCGACCAGCAGGCCCACGCCGCCGTTCATGGTGATGGCCAGCGCCTGGGCGCCGCCCATCTCCCCCAGCCCGGCCGTAACCACCAGTTTTCCCGCCAGGCTTCCCCACCCGTGCTTTCGGGCGAGTGCGCCGAAGGTCTCGTAGGTTCCCTGGAGAATCCCCTGCGTACCGATGTAGATCCAACTTCCGGCCGTCATCTGGCCGTACATGGTCAGGCCTTCGCGCTCCCAGGTGTCGAAGTTCTCCTGCGTAGCCCAGGCCGGGACCATGTTCGAGTTGGCGATCAGGACGCGCGGCGCGTCTGCGTGGGTGCGAAACACCGCCACAGGCTTGCCCGACTGTACCATGAGCGTTTCATCGGGTTCCAGGTTGCGCAGGGCGGCCAGGATGGCTTCAAGGGCTGCCTGGTTCCGTGCGGCCTTCCCCCTGCCGCCGTACACGACGAGGTTTTCCGGATCGAAGGCGACCATCGGATCCAGGTTGTTCTGGATCATGCGGTAGGCCGCTTCGATGAGCCAGTTTTTGCAGATCAGCCGGGTCCCCGTCGGTGCTTTCATGATTCGTTCCAGAACAGGACTTACGCGTTCTTCTCCCGGTTCTTCCATTTTTCGTAGGAGAAATCGGGGCTGTTTATCATATCGAAATGGGACCGTTCCCAGGTTCTGATTTCACCGGCTTTTCTAAGCGTGTCGGCTGCTATGTCGAGGGGGATCTTCACCACGCCGTCCACGTCGGCGAGCAACAGGTCGCCGGTCTGAACGAGCAGCTGGCCGGCGACGAGGGGACGGCCGACGGCCCGCACGTTGAAGGGGCCATGTCCCGAGACCGTACCGAGGCCCCAAATGGGCAGCCCCGCCCCCCGGATACCGTCGAGGTCGCGGACGCAGCCGTCCACCACGGCACCCACCACACCGAGTTTCCGGTGGATGTGCGCCATGCCGTCGCCGAAAATGGCGGCTCGCTTCGGACGGGTGTCGACGTCTTTCATAACCGCGATCATGGGACCCGGCGTGTCGTTGAGCACGTCGTAGTAGTCGGACCAGTTCATGTTGGCCGGTGTGGCATCCAACGGCGTAACCTCGGAGGTTACAGCATACCCGATCACGGTGCCGAACTCGGGCGTCAGGTACTGGATTTCAGGTCCGGTATAGTCGTCGTTGGATACGCCCTGTACTTTTTCCACGGCATTGTAAACCGTGGCCGAGTCGAATTCGGCCAGTCCGGCCAATATGGCATCGTCCACGCGGGTCATTCCTGTAACTCCTTAAGTTTGAAGGAAAAATGGTTATTCGACGTATAATGAACCGTCGCGAAGAGGTAGGGATATTGCTTCGTTGGGCCTCGCAGGCTAAAATCGACAGGCGAGGTCAATAAATCAAGGGAAATACGCCGTGTATGCTGCTAATCCGGAAGCAGGCCGGGGCAGTCGGATCGCCGGTTTTTCTCACCGGGGCCCCACGGATCGCCGGGCCCTAGCAAACTCGTTGACACGGGTCCGAACCCGCGGCATTTTATCTGGTTAGTTGCCAATCTAATGGCGTAACAGAACAAGAACCGTTTTCAGGAGGTTTCTATGATTCGCATCACCCGTATGATCGGCGGCCTGACCTTATCCATGGCATTGATGGCCATGGGTAGCGGGATCGCCAATGCCCAGACAACCATGCCTTCCGGCGAAGACGGAACGGACCCCGGCCGCGGCATGGCTGAATTATCGCTCTCGGGCGGAAAGGTATCCATCGACTACGGCCGCCCCGAGATGAAGGGCAGGGACATGCTGGCCATGGCGCCCGATGGATTCGTCTGGCGCTTCGGCAGCAATAAATCCACCACCTTCACAACGGAAGCCGACCTCATGTTTGGCGACCACACGCTGGCGAAAGGCTCCTACAGCGCCTGGATCAAGCACGTGGAAGGCGATTCCTGGTCGCTCATCTTCAACAGCGAAGTGGGGATCTGGGGCGCGCCAGGCGCCAGCCGGGAGAACGACGTACTGGAAGTACCGCTGACGTACAGCACAGGTGACGAATCAGTGGAGCGTTTCACCGTGGAACTCAAAGATTCGGATGGGATGGGCAAACTCTCCGTCTCGTGGGGAACCCATCGGCTCAAAGCCGGTTTCTCGACCAAGTAACTCAGGCCAATGGCCAGCCTTCGGCCGATATTCAGTCTGCGGCCGAAATTCAGTAAGGGTATTAAAAAGGGACAGGTGCGATTTGCCTGTCCCTTTTCTTTACCAGTTTTCAGGATTCAGACCTACCCTTACCCCGGCTTCCTTCATCTGTCCCCAGGTGGTGTCGTCGATGCTGATCCCCTCCTGCCGACGTTTCGCCGCCAGCCGGAACTCCGGTTCGCCCGGCATGAGAATCTCATCGAACCCCGGCGCCGTCCTACTCGCCTTTACGTGGCTGACCAGCCCTTCGACTTCTTCGTAGTACCAGTCCAGGTCCGTGAAGAAGGAAATATCGTAGACGGTGAAGAGCACGCCGTTGCTCTCCACGAACTGCTCGCCCTGCGCGCATCCCTGGCCGCTCAACGCCCCGCCCAGGATCTCAACGAGTAGTCCGAGACTGTATCCCTTGTGGGAGACGATACCGCCCATGGGCAGGATCGCCCCGTTTGGCGGCGGCCCCTTGATGACCGTGGGGTCCGTGGTGGGGTTTCCTTCATGGTCGATCAGCCAGCCCTCGGGCACCTGTTCCCCCTTGTTCACGGCGACGCGGACCTTGCCTTCGGCGACGACGGAGGTGGTCAGGTCCACCATGATGGGTTCTGCTTCTTTGCGCGGCGCCGAAAAGGCGATGGGATTCGTGCTTATACGGCCGTCGATGCCGCCGAAGGGGGAAATCTGCCGGCCGAAACGCCCCGCGTTCACGAAGGCCAGGCCGATTAATCCTTCCCGGGCGGCCATGAGCGGATAGGCGCCCACGCGCCCCACATGGCTCGTGCGGCGAAGGGCCACCGTGGCCGTGCCGTGCTCTCGTGCTTTCTTCATCGCGAGCCGCATGGCATATGTGCCGCCCACCTGGCCAAGGGCGCCGCCGTTGTCCACCAGGGCCGTGCAGGGACTCTCCCTCAGGATCTTTACGTCCGCCCTGGCCTTGAACCGTCCCTCGTCCATGATGGCCTTGATGTACTCCGGAATCCGAATGGCACCGTGGGAATCGTGGCCGAAGAGGTTCGAATCCACGAGATGGTCCACGACGCTGCGGGCATCGTCCTCCGTACAGCCGGCCGCCTCCAGCACCTCGCAACCAATTGTATGTAGTTTTTCAGGGGATATTACAGGCATGGTCTTCCTTTCCAGGTCTCACAAATGCGGTTTGTTCGGCGATGGTTATCCGCGCATAGCGTCAACCCGTCGCGATCTTCGGCCAACTGTCATTTCGTTCGAGTCCATCCATCCCGATCAGCTTCTGAATCTCTCCAGTTTCTTCTGCAATCCCGGCCGCTCCAGCACCGCCGTGTTGACCACGTAGGGCGGCTCTTCTCCCCGGAAAGCGGCCAGGGCAGCCTTCATGCAGTCGTGTCCGATATCTCGGAACAGCTCGTGGGTCCAGGCCGATGCGTGCGGCGCGAGAATGACGTTCGGCAGGGACAGCAACTCATCGTCGAAAGCGGGCGGCTCCTGTTCGAAGACGTCTATGGCCGCCCCTTTGATCCATCCTTCCCGCAAAGCCCTGGTCAGCGCGTCCTGATCGACGATGGCCCCGCGCGCCGTGTTGATCAGGCAGGCGTCCTCCCGCATCATGCGCAGTTCCCCTTCACCGACCAGGTAACGGGTGTGTTCGTTCAGCGGGCAGTGTATGGTCACGAAGGTGCTGCGCTTCAGCAGGTTCTCCAGGTCCACCAGCGTGACGCCAAGCCGCGCGGCTTCCTCCCCGGACACGGCAGGATCCGAGACGAGGATCTCCGACGGCTCGAAGGGCGCCAGCATGCGCACCACTTCGCGGCCGATCATTCCCATGCCGATCAGTCCGACCGCGCGGCCCCGGATCTCGCATCCCATGTGATCGAACCGGACGTCCCAGTCGTCATTACGGACGATGGCGTCCTTGATCGTGACCCGGTGGCAGAGTCCGAGCATCAGGGCCAGCGTGGCGCTGGCCACGGGCCTGCGGGTGGCTTCCGGGGTGATGGTCACCATGACGTCCGCTTCCGTGGCGGCGTCGAGATCGATCATGTCGTAGCCCACCCCGGTCCGCGCGATGAGGGCCAGCCGATCGACGCCCGCGAACGTCTCCCGCGTATAGGCCTGTCCCATGGAAATGACCGCATCGAAGCCTGCGAGCTGGTCCGGGGTGACGGGACTCCGGTCCTCGGCAAGGAACGCGTGGTACACGCCGGCCTCGTCCAGCAGGTCGACGCCGAAATCATCGAACACGACCCCACCGCCGGGACCCAGCAGGTCGGCGACCAGGGCTACGCGGAAATCATCGGACATAAGCGGCCAACATCTTTCTCTTGCCGGTCAAAACAGGATCTGGGACGTGGACTTGGCGATCAGCACCAGGGAGACGGCCGCCATACCGATCAATCCCAGGCCGCATCCGTAACCTGCCAGGATGACCGGGGCGTAGGCGCGCCATCGTTTTTCTCCATAGCGCTTGCCGAAATAGAACCGGCCCAGCATGGCCCCGATGAACGTGGGCAGCGTGTAGTGTATCCACGCGCCCGTACCCAGTCCGGCCACCAGCCCGTAGAAGAGCAGCGGCGGCGCCTTGAGGAGGCTCAGTACCCCGTACAGCGCGAACGTGAAACCCATGCCCGCGCCGATATACTCCCATCGGATCAGTTGCCCGATCACGTCTGCGCCGCCTGGCAGGGTAGACTTGATCCAGATCGTTTCCATGGTCGCCTGCAGGGGCCACATCTTCTCGACGAAGGGATAGGCCGCGGACGGGATGGGCGCCAGCTTCCAGATCAGCGCGTAGAACAGGAAACTGAACACGATGAGCAGGATCAGGCTCAATATATACAGTTTGACCAGGCTTGGAAATCGCGTTCGGGTGAGCTCCAGCTGCCGGAAGGTCGCCACGACGCCACTGTGATCGAAGAGGGGTACCGGGGCGAACCAGATAGCCACGCCCTTGTACCCGGACAGGTAGAAAGAGCCCTCCCGCGCGTAGGGAAATGACGATCCGTAGGGCGATCCCGTCAGGCCGATCATGCGCGCGCCGATGTAGGAGAAGAAGGGCGTCCACAGGAACCCGAATACCACGGAGATCCAGACCGGGAACGCCGGTTCCAGGTAATAGACCAGGACGATGAAGCAAAGGGTGGACAGGGCCCACAGCGCAATGGGAATGGGCAGCCTGAAATCCCCCCGGTCCGGAGGCGGCCTGCGGGGCCCCGTAGCGCCGGATGAGCTGTCCGGATCCCTCCTCAACGCACGTGCGAAGGCCACCAGGCCGATCAGGCCGATGACCAGCGACGTGCCGATGGAGGAGAAACTCAGCCAGAAATCGATGGTGTTGTTGATGGAGGTGGGAATGGTGCTCATCCCCGGCGTCCAGCTGTGCAGCAGCCCGAAATGGTAGAGCAGGGGATTGGCGATGAAGGTGATGACGAAAGAGCTGATGAAGGTGCCGACCACGATCCAGAACGGCAGGACGAAACCCACCAGGAGCGTGGCCAGGTCCGTCCCGATGCCGATGGGCGTCGCGGGCAGCACATCACGGATCCGCGGCGTAAAGTCCGCGAAAGGAATTGGAAAGACCTCCACGCCCTTGGTCAGCACCACGCCTGACACGGTCGGAACGACGACGTAGAGTATGCCCCAACCCAGGCCGATCATGGCGCCGACGGTGAAAATGCGCCATCGCCAGGTCTCTTCGCCCGCCGACGATTCCGCCAGGGCGGTGGCGCCGGCCGCCTGCACGGGTGCGAGCGGGAAGGGCAGGCGTTCGGTGTCGGCCGTGATCCGGAAGAGCACGTAACCCAGGGAAATGGCGTTGACCAGGCCCAGGATGGAAACAAGGACGGCCAGGAGGATAGGTTCCAGCCATTCCATGGAGAAGAGCGTGCGCGTGATCAGCGAATCGGAACCCCGGGGTGGAGAGACCCACTGGGGCAGAAGCTGGGCCAGTCCGTCCGCCTGGGGCGACTGGATCAGGTACTGGAACCAGATCATCTTGGCGAAGGGCGCGCCGTGGACCGAAGATCCGGCCGCCATGCCGCTGGCGCCCAGTCCCGTTGCCGCCAACCCCGCGGCGAGCCAGTAGAGGATGATGGCTTCCTGGGGCTTCAGCTTGATGAACAGGCGCTTGCCGATCTCGATGAACATGATGATCGTGACCCACTCCGCGGCGCCCGCGAAGCTTTTGCCGGTCACCAGTTCCAGGTAGATCGCCCCGGGCAGCATGACCAGCCCGACGAAGAAGGCGGCCCAGATGATGCGGCTGCTGAACCCGTCCTCGTAAGGCAGGCTGTCCGGAACGATCTGCCACCGGTCTTCCTGTCCGCCTGCGGCGTCCGGTTCCCGCCGGTCTTGCCGGTCGCGCCGTTCCTGCTGTTCACGACGGTCTGTATCGCTCATAGGTTACACTCGGTCCTGGTACCGATGCGATCCCGCATCACTGCCTTTAAGTTCGCCCGTTCTTTCGAGTATATACATTCAATCGATCCTGGTATAGTCGCCCGACATGTCCCACTCGGGCCGCGTCAGACCGTTCAGGTCCCACACCACCTCACCGCCGCGGACGGTCAGCAGGCACCTGAGGCGCCGGTCGCCGCGCATGCGGGCGTGGCCAGAATCGACGAAACCGAATTCACCGTATTCCAGCTCGAGCACGGCGACGTCCGCTTCCGCTCCGATGCTCAGGGTGCCCAGTTCGGGCCGTCGTATGGCCCGGGCGGGGTTCCGCGTGGAACGCATCACCACGTCCTCCAGGGTCATCCCCATGTTCAGGCATTTCGACATGGTCGTGGTCATGCTTGCGTTCGGCATCAGGGCGCTGTACTTGTGGAAATCCGTGCTGACCGTGTCAGGCAGGAATCCCTGTTCGATGGCCGGCACCGCAATGCGGAACCAGAAGCTGCCGCCGCCGTGGCCCAGGTCGAACAGGATGCCCTTGTCCCGAGCCTCCCGGACGTAATCGTTCACACGGCCTTTCTCGTCCAGCAGGGGGATATGCTGCGCGTAGAGGTGGGTGTGGATATCTCCCGGACTCAGTTTCTTCAGCAGCAGGTCCCGGTAGCTGCGGTTCGGCTTCGGTGCGAAATCGATCATGGCAATGGTGCCGCTCCGCCGGGCCGCCTCGACGGCGCCGTCGACCGCTTCCCAGCCCGGCTGGTTGAAATGGGCGGTCTTGGACCCGACGACGTGTTCCGGGTACCTGCTGATCATGTCCGCGCAGGGCACGGGGTCCATCTCCGACACGTCCTGCTCCACGGCGCCTTCCATGCCCGCGCCCACGATATTGATGAGCGCGAGGACCCGGGTGATGGAATCGGCGATTACGGTATCCTTGAAGTCCTCGAATTTCTTCCAGCCGGCGCCCCCGGTATCGAGTACCGTGGTCACCCCGTTAGGGAGTACGTGGGCGTCTGGGAAAACCCATCCCTGGTAACCGCCGTAGGCGTGCATGTGGATGTCGATCAGGCCGGGCGTGACGTAATGGCCGTGGACGCGGGCGACCCGCTTCCCGTGCTCCGCCGGGATGTCGTGTTCCACCGCGGCGATCAGTCCGCCGTCGACCGCCACGTCCCGGCATTCGTTGATGCCGTTCTCCGGATCGATGACCTGCCCGCCCTTGATGATGAGATCGTACATCGCTGCTCCTTACTGGTTAGTTCGACGCTTCCGCGGGCTCCCGCTCCTCGGCCTTCCGGTACCGGTCCTTGATGGATTCGGAAAGGGTCCGCCACACGAGAAAGCGCTTCCGCAGCACGGAGAAGAACCGGCGGTTGATCGTCTGCCACTGCGCCAGGTCCCCGCTGCGCCGGTGGATCCCGATCATGATCCGGTACAGGTTTTCGCCGGGAACGGGTTCCAGTTCCAGCGCCACGTCCTGGCTGATGGCGAGATCATATGGGGCCAGCCACACCGTCGCCGACACGCGGTAGCCTTCCAGGACCTGGTCCGGCACCACGTCATGGGCCGTTCCTTCCGCGACGAAATCCTCCGCCGAACTGTCCTCGTGGGTCTGGAATATGTGTGCCAGGTATCCCGCCAGCGGATAGGCTTCGGGCAGGGTGACCGTGAAGGGGAACTCGAAGCGCCAGTCGTCGCCGTCGGGCTGGGGAGGCGACCAGCGACGGGTGACGTCCTCCACTGTCATGTCCGCGGCCTTCTTCGCCGGGTAGAGGGTGGACAGGAAAACGACGACCATGACGACTACCGTGGCGTACACGGTGGACAGCGAGGAATAGTTGAGCGACATGCCGCCGATGAGGTCCCACTGCGAGAGGGCCATGGTGATGATCTGGCCGGTGAGGTACCCGAATACCGCGCCGAGCGTGGCGAACACGGCTGCTTCGGCGATGAACAGCGCGGCGACGTGGTTCGGCGCCAGACCCACCGCGCTGTACACGCCGATCTCCCGGAACCGTTCGAACACGGCGCCCATCATGGTATTCAGCACCAGGAATGCCGCGATGAGCACCGGGATGATCAGGTTGGACAGGCCCGAGACCGATGTGGCGCCCAGGGAGCTGTAGACCTGTACCTCGTCGTCCATACCTACGAACACGGCCAGGAGGACCCGGGACATGAAGGACTCGACGGAATCGCGGAGCAGATCGCCGTCCGCGAACCCGGTGATCGCCACGGACCGCGTCGACCCGAACAGATCGAGGGTCTGCCGATAGGGCAGGACCAGCACGTTGCGGGACGGCAGGTGCTCCGACGCCTGGATCGTGGACATGAACACCTCCACGTCCATCTCGGTCAACGATCGGGTCATCGAGAAACTGGCGGGGAGGATGCTCTCGTCGTCCATGTCCCTGTACGCGTCGAGGCCCTCCGAATCGAGCAGCCCGATCACCCTGTACCGGCCGCCCAGGATCTCCACCTCGGCCGTGCCCACGTCATCGGGGCCCAAATCCAGCCTTTCAGCCAGTTCCGTTGGAAGCAGGCAGACCGACCTTTCTTCGGGACCGAACCATCGTCCACCCGGCACCAGGTAACGGTCCAGTCCGGAAACAGCTGGTTCATCGGCGTGCAGTCCCAGGAGAGACTGTACCGTGGTGGCGGTCCCGCTGTTCGTCGCCCGCAGATCGATATATGGACTCGTGAGGTCTTCGGGTTCGTACCAGGATCTGGGCACGATCTTCGCCCGGTCCGCAAAAGCGTTTTCCACGTAAGGCAGGAAGGACGCGGGCAGCGAGTGCCACGAAAGGCTGCGCATGAGAACGCCCTGGTACGGCGGGGTGTTCTCGCGGTCCAGCGTATAGAACTGTATGCCGGTCCTGAAGGAGGTGAAGGAGAGCACGGTGAAGGTCAGCAGGGTCAGTGTGACCGCGGTCAGCGCCGTTCGCATCTTCCGCTTGCGCAGGTTCGATATCCCGAGCGATATGGCCACCGCCGTTGCGCTCAGCCGGCCGATGTCCGCCTCGTGCAGGCCGGCCGCCGACCGGGTCAGGTTCTTCATCTCCGTGTCGAACCGGCTCACGATCATGGTAATGATGATCAGCGACATGGCCAGGATGAGGAAGGCGAGGAAGACCATATAAGGCGTCAGGCTGAGTTGAAAGGCGGGGTGCACGTTCTGCAGCACCATGAAGACCGCCGCGAAGATCACGCCCACGGCAAGCAGCCGCTTCCGTATGTCCGGGAACCCGAAGAACAGCCGTTCGAGGAAGAAGCAGAAAGGAACAAGCAGCATGAAGTAGAACACGATACCATCCACCGTGTCGTCCGCCGCGTATCGGACATCGGGATAGGCCCGGGCCTCGTAGCCCCATGCTTCTCTCGACCGGGCCGCGAAGGTGTCGTAGCGCCGGTTTTCCAGGGCTTCCCGCGCCGCCCGAAGCGCCTGCGTGCTTTCTTCATGCAGTTCGGCTGCCCGGGCGTTTGTCACGCCGTGGTCCTCCAGCTTCATCAGCCGCGCCCTGTTAAGCGACCACAGGTCCAGGGCGCTCCGGTAGAAGGGGTATAGGATCAGTCCCTGGTCCGACGCGAAGCCCTGCCCCTGGGCCAGCGCCATGACGTCGTCGGAAATGGCTTCCGGCGGATCGGCGAGCCAGGATTCCGGCGTGTTTGTCAACAGGTACTTGACGCCCAGGGGGCCCGCACTCATGAACATCTTGACCCGGTCCTCCGGCCGGGCGAAGACCACCGCGGCGTTCGTCATCCAGTTGCCGAAGAAGCTCTGCTTTTCCACGAAGGCCGCCCCGTACTTTCGCAGCGGACTGTTATCCCGTCCGAGCACGGTCAGGTTGTCCAGGGCGACGAAGACGCCTGGATCGACGATATCGAAGAGGTTGATCTCCTCGCAAGGGAAGAGGACCTGTATGGTGTTGTTCACCTTGGACGAGTTCGGGACCGCGAGGGGGAAGGTGGCGTTGCCTTCCTCCCCCAGGTCGGGGGCGTACACGATCCTGCCCGTGTCGTCGAGACCGTAGCTGCGCAGTTCGGTCGGGCCCTTTGGTTCCCGGACCATGGAGAAACGAAAGTGTCCCAGCGAGTCCGCGTGGGTGACCATGAACCCCCGCACACCGGCGTGGCTCTGGTAACCTGGCTCGTATACCACAAGCGCGTCCGCGACCGGGGTGTTGGGCTTGAAGAAATCCACGGTGCGGTCGAACTCGAGTACCCTGCCTTCGAGGTCGCGGCCCTCGTCCTTGAGGCGTATGGACTCGTCCACCTCGAAGGCCTCGGGGTCCGACATCATGGCCGGAAGCAGGGTGCCGATGGTCCTGATCTGCCGGACCAGGTTGGGGAAGTCGACGTGCTCGACCCGGTCGACCGGGGTATCGACCAGCAGCCTGTTGTCGTTCGCCGTGGCGAAAGTCATACCGTGCAGACCGGCCAGCGTGACCATCTCGTGATCGTAGGCGGGACCCGCGGGCATGTAGCTCTCCTGCGACCGGAGCGAGGGCGTCAGCGTATTGAGGTAGGGCGTCCTGCTCGTTTCCTCATCGTAGACACCGGCCTTGCGCGCGTAGTTCAGGTACCGGTCCGCGTAGGGTTCAAACAGGATATCGAGATTCGAGGCGAAGAAGATGTAGTCGCCGTAACTGAACAACCCGACCTGATCCGCCCGGCTGGTCAGGTCCAGGCCCAGGAACAGGGAGAAGGGGATCCGGTCCGTCTCGGGAATGCGCTCCAAAAAGAATTCGTCCGTCCGATAATGGCGGTCCAGGAAGTCGTTTATGCCCTGCATGCCGTGGAAATGGGCGGAGGTGGCCAGGAACAGCACCGTGTATCCCGGCGGATGGGCGCGGAACACGTCCATCAATTCCAGCAACGCGGCCATGCCTCCCGCGCTTTCGGCGCCCGGCGCCAGGCCTGGCACGACCGACATGGCGTCGTAGAAGGCAGACAATACGACGATGCGGTCCTTCCACTTCTCCGTGCCGTCGCCACCGGGAATCGGTTCGTCTCGGCCCGGGATCCATCCCATGACGTTCCAGGTCTCGGCCCGCTCCCACGACATGCGTCCCCGGATCGTCACCTCGACGTCGCCCGCTTTCGCTATCCGCAGCACCTCCGCAGCGAGGGTATCGGGAACCCAGAAGCGCGGGACGTCGGCCGGTACGTCCAGAATCTTGCGCTGGGCCTGATTGTTGGTCACCGCGCCCGGACCGCTTTCGTAGAAAAGGACGGCCTGCGCGCCCAGCATCCGCGCGTTGAGATACTGGTCGCGCCCGTCGAAATCGACCAGGACGATGCTGCCCTCGATCTCTTTTCCGTTGTAGGCCTGAAACTCTCCCCTGCGTCCGTAGTGCAGAGGTCCCCTGATGCCGTCCGGAAAGGAATTCAGCCGGATCAGGTTGGGCCAGAACTGGTAAACCGGGATTTCGGTTTCCACGGAGTCGTGTACGGTGAGGGTGAATCCATGGTCGACGGGCGAGGATACGGTGAAGGTGTCGATGGCAACCTCGGACAGGCCCCCGGACCTGAAAGCATCGACCACGTACTCCATGGCCGCCCGGTTCCCCGGGTAGCCGACGACCCGCGACGGGTGTTCGCTCAGTTTCCTGACATGAGCCTCCACGCGCTCCTGGGTAACGATCCCGGAGACCTCTTCCCAGGACACCGGGGCTTCTTCGAGGGGCCTGGGCTTCACGTCGTCGGGAAGCGAGACGATCCTCAGGATCACGTGCTCCGTCACCCAGGCCGGGCCGGCCACGGCCACGACGAGGAAGAGCAGGACGCCCACGACCAGGAAAAAGGTGCCGAATATCCGCGAATACATGCTAGTCTATCCCGTAGATATGGTGCCCCGCGTGGGGGAACCACGCGTAATCGACGAACATGGAGATGACCACCCCCGTGGCCACTCCGAAGATCAGGCCCAGGAAGAAGGGCTGCCCCTTCCGGTACAACTCGATGCCCCCGACCCACATCATGATGCTTTTGATGACCCAGCAGACGAACATGGACGAGACAATCGCCCGGGCCGGCCAGGAATAGGACAGGAAAAACCCCAGGGGATGCAGCGGCCAGCCGGGCAACCTGGCCCTTAGCGTCATGAGCAGGAACATGAGCGATCCGCCCACCATGAAGAACATGAGCCGCGCCGTGTCCGGTCCGAAGGGGTCGCGCATCTTGGTCAGCGTTTCGTTGTAGGGGATGGTCGATCCGATCCGGCCGAACCACCATCCGTTGGTGAACTGTCGCGTGCCCTGGTCGAACCCAAGGTAGATCGTCCAGATCAGGGAGATCACCACGCCGATCACCGCGGCGGCGAGCAGGCTCCAGCCCAGTCCCCGTTGCCAGCGCGCGCCGATCTCGGAAAGCTTGGCCGCCTGCATGAAGGCGGGCATGAAGGTCGACTTGATCTCGCTGACCGGTCCGTAGGTCTGGGCCATGGCCGTCATGGTGGACATGGACAGGTTGGCCGACCCTACCGAGTAGAAAACGAGCACCTGGGCGATCATGGGCGAACGCACGTAGGGCAGCCCGGCCTCGGCGATGATGCGCGAGACGCCGATATAGATGATGAACACGCCCACGAGGAGGAACACGGCAATAGGCACGCTCATGCCCAACTGGTTCAACCAGAACACGCCGTATACGAATCCCCCGAGAAACCCGAAGACCGCCACCCGGTAGGGCAGCATTTCGTCTGAATCGTCCAGGTCCGTCCTGCGTCCGATGGCCTGTGAAAACACGGCCCGTATATGAAACCTCGCCCGCCACAGTCCCCAGCCCACGAAAATGAGGAAGGCGCCCATGTTCTGCCAGTCCAGCATGGGATGTATCGACGTGTAGTTGTCTCTCCCCGGGATGTCGTACCCGATTCGGTGGGCGATGCCCACCTGGATGATCCCGATCATGTAGAACACCCAGAAGCCGGCCAGCACGTCCAGGTTGACGAAATAGGAGATGCCGAGAATGGCGGGTCGAAAGTTGATCTCCAGTGGAGGAAATCCTTCTCCGAAGACGATGGGCGGCGCCGAGCCGAAATAGGGGAATTGCGGTACGACCGGGGTGAAGAACCCGACGATGTTGTACATCATAACGCTGAAGGGGATGGAGAACCCGATCCAGAAACGCTTCTCCTTTAAAAAACCAGGTATGCGGTCCGGTGATTCCATTCCGCGGGTGATGGCGAGGGGTATCTGCATCATGGGGAAAACGAGCTTTTCGTGCTCCACCCACTGTCGCCTCAGGATGACCACGAGACACAGACCCATGAAAATGAGCGGGATGATGAAGGTCAGCCACCAGAACAGGGGAATGCCCCACACGCTCCAGGGGATGGACTCGCCCGGCGGGATGCCGTCGACGAACCAGGTCAGCGCATTGCCCTGGTTGGTCACGTTCGCCCAGGGCTTGAGATAGGGATAGAAATACTCGGCCCACTGGTTCTCGGGCGTCGCCAGCAGATTGGGGGCCATGAGCGTTGAGATGAAAGGAGCGCCCATGCCGTTTGTCGACAGACCGGAAGCCGCCATGCCCATGGCCAGGGGAATCACGAACTCGTAGGGAGTCAGCGCCCAGTCTCTCTTCCACCGGGCCAGGATCACGTTGAAAAGTATGAGGTAAACGAAGGCCAGGAACAGGGCGCCGATATGCAGATGGTCCGCGCCGAGTTGGGACGAGGCCATTGTGTATTGAAAATAAGGGACGATCAGGGAAATCAGGACTACGCTCGCCAGGCCCAGGAGGATGGCACGGGGCGTTATCGTCCGGGTCGCGGTCGCCGGGATCGCGGTGGCTGTAGCACTTTGCCGGACTGAATCCATAGAAAGGGTGGGGAAGGGTTATCGCGATGTTTGAGCAGTGATGAAAAATGGAAAAGGGTCAGGGATATTTAAAGTAGAGCGTGGGATAAGTCAAAGAAAAACAGCAGCCTGGCCCGACTTCCGGGACCCGGTACAGCAAACGTTTTAGAGGTTGACACTCCAGAGTCATACGGGGATATTTCCTTACCTTTATGTACCCGTTTCATACAAGGAATTCGCCATGAAGGCCGAAACCAGAGCAGCCATAGACCGCTTGCTGAACAGGTATATCGCTTTCATCTGCCGCCACCCGGCGAAAGTCCTGCTGGGCGCGGTGCTGACCGCCTTGCTTTCCTTCCACTTCGCCTCCGGGTTACAGCTGAAAACCGATTTCGTGGAACTGCTTCCGGAAGGCTACCGGAGCGTCGACGACATTCACCGGCTCACGGAGCGCGTCGGCGGCATCGGCAACCTGACCGTCGTCATAGAGACCGAAGACCTGGCCGCCGCCCAGCGGTTCGCCGACGACCTGGCAGAGCGGATACGCACCGGCCTGCCCGAAGGATACGTCCGCTACATCGAGTACCGGGTGGACGAAGAGAAACGGTTCTATGAAGACCATAAGTACCTGTACGCGGACCTGGAGGACCTGGAAGAAATCCAAAGCCGCCTGAGCCGGCAGATTCGGAAGACGAAGCTTGAGCAGACCCCTCTTTTCGTTTCCGAGGAAGACCTCGGGCTGGAAGCGGACGACGAACCGTTCACCTTGAGCGACCTGGAAGAGAAGTACGAGAAGAAAGCGTCCGAGAAGCTGGATAAGTGGGTTGACGGATTTTTCACGGGAAGCGACGAGCAGGGGCAGTTCCTCGTCATGGTCCTGAAACCCTTTGGATCGTCGACCGGCGTGGCCTTCTCGCGGGACCTGTGCGAACGGGTCCTGGCCATCGTGGACGGGCTCGACCCCGCCTCTTACCATCCTTCGCTCAAAGTCGGCCTCACCGGCAAGTACCGCCTGATCCTGGACCAGTACTCGTCCGTCCAGCGGGAGATCTTCTCGTCGGCCGCCTTTACGCTGACCCTGGTCGCTTTGGCCATCTTTCTCTACTTCCGGACGATCGTCCCCGTCATCAACATCACGCTGGTGGTGGTGATCGGCATCCTGTGGACGTTCTGCATCACGTACTTTCACATCGGCTACCTCAACATGCAGACCGCCTTCCTGGGCGCCATCATCGTGGGGAACGGCATCAACTACGGCCTGATCCTGATGGCCCGGTACAAGGAAGAGCTGCTGCAGGGCGCTAACGCCCGGGACGGTGTGCAGACCGCCTTCCGGAACACGCTCACGGCGACGGTAACCTCGGCGGCGTCCACCGGCCTCGCGTACGGAACGCTGATGATCACCGATTTCAGGGGATTCAATCACTTCGGCTTCATTGGTGGCCTGGGCATGCTGCTGTGCTGGCTTTCGACCTTCTCCGTGCTGCCGGCGCTGCTTATGCTGTGGGACCGTACGGAATTCGGTCGAAAGACCTGGGCCCGGAAGGCCTCGCGAGGCAATGCGCTGCGCCATCTCGCCAACGTGGTTCACGTGGTGCCGCAAGCCGTCGTGGGCATGAGTATCACCCTGGTCCTGCTGGGTACCGTCCTGCTGGTCTGGTGGCTGCCGAACTCCTTCGAATACGACTTCTCGAAACTTCGGAACGAGCCGCGGGGCGACACTTACGAACGCATCCTCAACCACCGCGTGAACGCCCTGTTCGACATTTCACAGTCTCCCGCGGTCATCCTGGCGGACCGCCTGGACCAGGTGCCCGGTATCCGCCAGGCCGTGCTCGACAAGAAAGAAGCGGAAAAAGATGTGCCGAACCCCACGATCGACCGGGTGCGGACGGTTTTCGACCTGCTTCCGGAGGACCAGGAGGACAAGCTCGACGTCCTCTGGGACATCGAGTACATGCTCGACACCAATCCGCCCGATGAACTCGGCATCCCGCCCGATCAACTGGAGAGGATCAACGCCTTCCGGGACAACCTCAGCCTGGACGAAATCACCGTTGACGACCTGCCCCAGGCGCTCACGCGGCCCTTCGAGGAGCGGGACGGGACGGTGGGCAGGCTGGTCTACGTGTACCCGAGGTCGGACGCGGGCCTCTGGAACGGCAGGAACCTGATCCGGTTCGCGGAAGTCGTCCGTTCCAATCCGCTGCCGAACGATGAAGTCATCTACTCTTCCGGTGAGGCGGTGGTCTTCGCCGACATGCTGAAAGCCGTGGACCGCGACGGTCCCATCGCCACGGTCGCCTGCTTCGTGGGCGTGATCGCGCTCCTCCTCCTGGCCTTCCGCAGCGTCCACGCGTCGGTGGTAATCCTGGCCTCCCTGCTGGGCGGCATGCTGGTCATGGGCGGTGTCATCGCCCTGTTCGACATCAAGGTGAACTTCTTCAACTTCATCGTCATTCCCACCACGCTGGGGATCGGCGTGGACTACAGCGTGAACCTGTACCAGCGGTACCGTCTTGACGGACGCGGTTCTATCCATAATATGGTTAAACACACGGGCGCAGCCCTCGTCATGTGTTCCTCCACGACCCTGATCGGGTATACCTCGCTCATGCTGACGTCCAACCGGGGCCTGCATTCCTTCGGGATCATGGCGAACGTGGGCGAGATCGCCACGCTGATGACGGCCCTGATTGCGCTGCCCGCCTATCTCCTCATCATGGAAAAGCGAATGGGGAACAAGGCGCCGGGGCCGCGGAACCCGGTCCGCGCCACCTGAAGCCGACTTCTTAAGCCTTGCCGTTCGAGAATGAGTCGAACAAGGCCGGTTACATGAACCCTCATGCAGTGGACTACCGCCAGGTGTTGCCGGATCACCTGCTGCATACCTATCTCGAAGATTTCGAATCGCTGCGGTCCTTCTACGCCCACGATCCCCGCGACCCGAATGTCTGGCCGCGGATGATCGAGGCGGTGCGGTCCCGGTCCAATCCGCCGCCGCGCAAAGCCGTTGCCCGGGCACTCGAGGCGCAGAATCGCCGCTACGGCGCGGACGATACGGTCCTCGCCAACGCCCGGTCCCTGGCCGGAGACGATACCTACGTGATCTCCACAGGCCAGCAGACCGGACTCTTCTCCGGCCCGCTCTTTACGATTTACAAGGCCGTCACGGCCGCCAAGCTGGCGGAGCGGGTTTCCGAGGAAACCGGCGTGCGGGCCGTGCCCGTCTTCTGGATGGCCGCCGACGACCACGACTACGCCGAGATCAACCACGTCCACGTCTGCCGGGCGGACGGGGACGCCCTCCGCTTCGAGTTGAGCGCCGCCGACCCCGATGACCGGAGGTCTGCGGGCGACCGCCTGCTCGGACCCGGGATCGGTGCGCTGCTCGATCGGTTCGAAGCGGCCCTGCCCGATTCGGAATACAGCCCGACCGCGATCGGCGCGCTTCGGGAGCACTGTACCGCCGAGACCACGCTTTCCGATGCCTTCGCCCGCCTCATGACGCTGCTGTTCAAAGGACGGGGCCTCGTCCTCGTCGACCCCACCGACCCCGCTCTGAAACCCCTGATGCGCCCCGTGTTCGAACAGGAGATCCGCGCCCCGCTCTCGACCACGCGTTCGGTCCTGGAGGCTTCCGACGAACTGGCCGTAGCCGGTTTCAGACCTCAGGTTTCCCGGTCCCCCGACGCGGTGAACCTGTTCATCTACCATGAAGGACAGCGTGAAGCGCTCACCTGCGAGAACGGGCGGTTCAGCAACCGGGACCGCAGCATGTCCTTCTCGGACCGGGACCTGCTTCGGATGCTGGAGGATACGCCCGAGCGATTTACCCACAACGTCATCACAAGGCCCCTGGTCCAGGACACGCTGTTCCCGTCGCTGACTTATATCGGCGGTCCGGCGGAAGTCGCTTACTACGGCCAGCTCGGCGGAGTCTACCGCCAGTCAGGGCTGCCTTTCCCCGTGGTCTGGCCCCGCGCTTCCCACACCCTTGTGGGCGCGAGAACCGTCCGGGTCCTGGAGAAACACGGCCTCACTATTTCACATTTCGTCGATGGCATCGAATCCGTGGTCGACCGTAAACTCCGGGACGACATGCCGGTGCGCATCGCCGAGGGTCTGCGTGCCGCCCGAGGGGACGTGGAGGCCCACTACAGGAACCTGAAAGGGCACCTGACGACACTCGATCCCGGACTGAGCCGGATCGTGGACGCCTCGGAAAGAAAGACCAACTTCGCACTGGGCCGGTTGGAGGAAAAGACCCTGCGCGCCATGAAGAAGGCGGACGGGGTCATGCGCGGCCAGATCATGCGGGCGGACCGTATGGTGTATCCCAACGGGCAACTTCAGGAACGGGTGGCCAACATCTGGCAGTTCGTCGCCCTTTACGGTTTCGACGTCCTGAAGACGATTTTCGCGTCCACGGACGAAAGAGACTTCAGACACAGGATAACCCCCTTATGAAACTCGATGTCCTGGCCGTATCACCCCATCCGGACGACGTGGAACTGCACTGCGGCGGACTGATGATTCGATTCGCCGACCTGGGTTACGCCACCGGGATCGTCGATATGTGTCAGGGCGAGAAGGGGACCCGCGGCACGGTCGACGGCCGGAAACGGGAAGCGGCGGCGGCGGCGGAGATGCTCGGGCTGTCCGAAAGGATGAATCTCGAACTGCCCGATTCCCGTATCGGGACCTGTGAGACGCACCGCGACACCCTCTTAGGCGCCATACGTCGTTACCAGCCCGATATGCTCCTTGTACCCCACGAGGCCGCGCGCCATCCCGATCACGAGGCGACAGCCCGCCTCGCGCGGGAAGCGGCCTTCCTGGCGGGCCTGGAAAAGATCGAATCGGACCACCCGGCCTTCAGGCCCCGTAAAGTGGTTTTCTACTTCACCCACCACCGGTTCCAGGAACCCAGGCCTTCCTTCATCGTCGACATATCCTCCGCCTTCGACCGGAAAATCGAATCCGTGAAGGCGCACAGATCCCAGTTCCACGACCCAGACTCCACCGAGCCTGAAACCTTCATCAGCCGTCCGGAGTTCCTCGAAGAAGTGGAAGCCCAGAACCGCTACTACGGCTCGCTGATCGGCGCGCGGTACGGTGAACCCTTCGTCGTACGGGAGTACCTGTCGATCGACGATCCCCTGGCCCATTTCGTGGGGCCTGTGGGGTAGTCTGGCGGGCGGGTCCGGGGAGAACGCGCGCTGATAGAGAGCGCGCAATGGAAGAGGCGAATCAGATGAACATCGGCATCACCTGCTATCCCACCTACGGAGGAAGCGGCGCCATCGCCGCCGAACTGGGGCAGGCATTGGCCCGGAAGGGTCATATGGTCCATTTCGTGAGCTATTCGATCCCTTTCCGCCTGCAGGAATACAGCCAGAACATCTTTTTCCATAACGTGGAGGTGATGCCCTACCCGCTGTTCAAGTATCCGCCCTACACCCTCGCGCTCGCGGCGAAGATGGCCGACGTGGCCTCCGAGGCGGAACTGGACATCCTGCACGTGCATTACGCCGTTCCCCACGCCACTTGCGCTTTTCTGGCGCGGCACATGCTGCGCGACCGGGACATCAAGGTCATCACGACCCTGCACGGGACCGATATCACCCTGGTGGGCAGCGACAAATCTTTCTACCGGATCACCCGGTTCAGCATCGAGGAAAGCCAGGGGGTCACGGCCGTCTCCGAGTCCCTGAAAAACGATACGCAGTCCCTCTTCGACATCGACACGGACATCCGGGTAATCCCAAATTTCGTCGACGTCGGCCGGTTCCGCCGGGGGGACGGCCACTGCGACATCAGCAGATTCGTGGACGACGATGAGAAGGTCATCACGCACGTCTCGAATTTCCGGCCGGTCAAGCGCATCGGGGACATCATCCGCATGTACGCCGAGGTGCGGCGCCGGGTCAAGTGCAAGCTCTTGCTCGTGGGGGAAGGACCGGAGCGCATTCCCATGCAGGAACTGGCCCGGGAACTGGGACTGGAGGACGGCGTGGTATTCCTGGGAGAGCAGGAGGGCGTCGACCGGATCCTGTCCTGTTCCGACCTGTACCTGCTCCCCAGCGAACAGGAAAGCTTCGGCCTGTCGGCCCTGGAGGCCATGAGCTGCGGCGTCCCGGTGATCGGCGCGAACGCCGGCGGCCTGCCCGAACTGGTGCGCCACGGAGAAACGGGATACATCACCGAGGTGGGCAACATAAAGCAGATGGCCCGGCACGCCACGGACCTGCTGGCCGACGACGACTTCAGGCAGGCCATTGGGCGGAAGGCGCGGCAGCGTGTCCTGGACAACTTCGCGGAAGAATCCGTCGTCCCGCAGTACGAAGCTTATTACGAAGAGGTGTTGCGGGGGTAGCCGGGTGCCGCGAACCGCCGGGGGCCGCGGACCGCCGGGGGCCGCGGACCGCCGGGTGCCGCGGACTGCCGGCTTCAGCGGGCGTATTCGACGTCAGAGGTATCTGGGACCGCCGGCCGTCGCGAAACCCATGGTGCCGTTCGAGGCGTTCAGGGTTAGCGGTTACTCGTCAGGTCCCTTCCGACTTCGCCTCCAGCGACGCGTAACTCACCCCATCGCCGCTGTCGCGGCTCACCGGGAGGCCCACTTCCTCCCAGCCCGGATTGACCACCTGGCCGAAGGGCGTCATCTCGCCGCTGAATCCGCAACGCATGTTGACCACCGTCTCATATCCCATCGACTGCAGCAACTGGGCCGCATGGTTGGACCGCTGGCCGGTCCGGCAACCCAGCACGAGCCTGGCATCCTCCCCATAGTTCGCTTTCACGACCCGGACGAAGTCGGGATTGGGCGTCATCTGCCCGGTCTGTTCGTCCGCGTGTAAAAGCGGGATGTTCACGGCCGGGGCGGGGTGTCCCTGGTCGAATTCGGGAACGGACCTGACGTCGATGTACACGTAACCCTCGGATTCGACCAGCCTGGCCGCCTCGTCGGGCATGACCTGATCCACGCTCATGATGATACTCCTTTCGGTACGGAAGAAAAGCCCTCACCACGTCTCCACGATGTGCCCCGACGCCGGAAACCAGATCACATCGACACCATAAGAAAGCGCGACGCCCAGCACGTAACCCACCAGCATGCCGATGAAGAATGGCTGCGCCTGGCGATATAGCCTCGTGCCGCCCAGTTTCATGATCACGGCCTTGGCGAGCCAGACCAGGAAGATGGACGTGGCGATCATCCCGATGCCCCACGTCTTGGCCACCGCCCAGCCGATGGGATGCAGCGGCCACCAGTGGAAATTGTGGTGGGCGAGGATCAGCAGCCAGGCGACGAAAGCGCCGACGCCCAGGCCCAGATACTCCCCGCCGGTCAACTGGGTCTGGTTGTTGATCCATGTCGTCAGTGTGTTGTATCCCGTTTTGGCGTTGCCGAAGGCGTCCCTGAATCCATCCGCCCCGGTGGTGTCGTATCCCAGGAAGATGGTGTAGACAACCGATATGACCGCGGCCAGGACGAGCGCCGAGACGATGACGGGAAAGATGCCGCGCCGGGCGCCGCCGATCTCGTCGCCCATCTTGTTGACGTGGGCCATGGCACACATGCCCAGCGTGCGCCAGTTCCTCGAGAAAGTCTGCGACAGCGTCAGGATGGTGAGGTCCGCCCGGTGCAGGTTCGCCGACCCGAAGGAGAACACGGTGAAGTCATGGGCGTTGTAGGGCAGGTCCAGGTTGATGAGCCCGGCTTCCGCCACCACACGGGTGACCCCGATGTAGAGCAGCATGCAGGTGGCCAGCAGCGTGGCCGCGGCCGCGAGGGACATCCCCATGCTGACCAGGAAGAAGAACATGTAGATTATGCCAAACACCACGCCCGCCATGGCGGTCCGGTACGAGAAGAACTCGCCCGAATCGTCGATGTCCTGTCCCCGGCCAATGGCCTTCCTCACCACGTCGTAGAGGTGTCGCCTGGCCATCCAGAGGCCGAACAGGGTGTACATGAAGAAGCCGCCCAGGTGCTGGGCCGTGACGATCTCGGTCGTTTTCGGAATGCCGAACCGGCTCATGATGCCGATCTGGATCGTGGCCAGCAGGAAGAACACCCAGATGCTGAACAGGATATTCAGATTCGTGAAGAACCCGATGCTGATGAATGCGAAATTCACCTTGAATTGAATCGCTGGAAAGGACTCGGCCAGGGTGATGGGTATGCGGTAATCACCGCCCAGTCTGATGGGAGGCACGACGTCCCAGTACGAAACGATGTTCCAGAGTATGATGAAGAGGGGGATGGAGAATCCGTACCAGAAGACCCTGGAGCGGGCGACCCTGGGCAGTACCGATCCGCTGTCGTCTTCTTCGATGAGCAACAGAGGCACGCGAGCCAGCGGGAAGGTCAGCCGCTCTCTTTCGATCCACTGCTTACGGAGGATCACCATGAGCGACGCGCTGGCGAAGAAGAGGGCCAGGAAGAAGGTGCCCCACCAGCTCATGGGGATCACCCAGTCCCGCCAGGGTATGACGCCGGTGGACGGCAGGCCCTCGTAGAACCAGTGCACGGCCCGCCGTTCATCGGGAACGATCAGCCAGGTCGGGAGGTACTCGAAGAACAGCTCGACGTACCTGTTTTCGGAATTCGCGTAGTAATGGGGGATGGAGGGAATAGCGACCCAGTAGGTGGTAAAGGCCCACCCCGGGATGGCCGATGCCGTGAACACGATAAAGAAGATGATAATCAGTTCCGGCCCGGTGAGGATCCGGGAGGGTGCGAAACGCTTCAACAGGCCGTTTATGACGAAAACGACCAGCATGAACGGAAATAGCGCCGCCATGGGCATGTGGGTTATGGAAAGGTAGGAGGAATGGGCTTCGAAGGCGGAATGCACGACCCACCACGCCATGGACGCGGAAAGAAGGAGGCCGAGACCCACCGCCCGAAGCGTCATGCCCGACGCGAGGCCCCCGGTTCTGGAGGCCGCGCCTGTTTCGCGAGGGTGGGAATCCGGCTTCCCGGACGGTGGGGGAGTCCGCTCTTTTAAACTCATGTTATAAAGCGCTTTGGGGGAATGGGAAGCACTGGGATTTCGGGTCGATTTACCGATGTATCGGGATGGGCACAATGTACTTCCCGGACAGGGTCCGATCAAGGACTAAAACGGCTTCCGGCGGGCGTCCGTTTCTCTTGACACCGGCCCTTGCGCCCCATACAATGGACGAGGTTTCAGGCCGGTCTTTCCAAGCCGATGTTTTCCAGCTCAAAGGACAGTCCCCATGCAGTATCTGCTCACCGGCGGATATGGTTGTATCGGTTCGTGGATCGTGAAGAACCTGATCGACGACGGGCACGATGTCGCGATCTACGACCTGGTGGAACACACCGGCCGCATGGCGCTGATCATGGACGAGGAAGAGATCTCGCGGGTCCGGTTCATCGAGGGCGACATCGCCGATGGTACCCACTTCACGCGGGTGGTCGGCGAAACGGGCGCCTCCCGCATCATCCACCTGGCCGGGCTTCAGGTCCCGGTGTGCAAGGCCGACCCCATCAAGGGCGCCACGGTCAACGTGATCGGCACCCTGAACGTCTTCGAAGCGGCCAGGACCCACGCCGATGTCGTCCGGCGGATCGTCTATGCGAGTTCCGCGGCGGTCTACGGCATGGAGGACGACTACGGCGCCGGCCCCGTCGACAACGACGCGGTACTGAGGCCCGTGACCCACTACGGCGTCTTCAAGCAGTGCAACGAAGCGAACGCGCGGGTGTACTTTCTCGATCACGGTATTTCCAGCATTGGCCTGCGGCCGTGGACCGTGTACGGACCGGGCCGGGACTTCGGGTTGACCTCGGATCCCACAAAGGCGGTCAAGGCCGCCCTGCTCAACCGGCCGTACGTGATCGGGTACGGCGGGCGGAACAACATGCAGTACGTGAACGACACCGCCCGGACGTTCATCCGCTGTGCCGAGTCCGCCACCGGCGGCGCGGCCGCCTACAGCATCCGGGGCGACGTCGTGACGATCGACGAAGTCATCGCGTCCATCGAGCGTGTCGTGCCCGGTTCGGAGGGACTCATCTCCCACCTGGACCTGAACCTGCCCATCGCGCCGGACCTCGACGACCGCGCGATCCAGGAAGAAGTGGGCGAGATTCCCTACACGCCGCTGGACGATGGGATCAGGGAAACCTGGGACGTGTTCCGGCG
>CAZZNP010000010.1:12701-15822 GCA_964655785.1 uncultured Gemmatimonadota bacterium | reverse complement strand
ACGAAGGACACATTCGCCATGACGCTGGAAAACCAGATACACACCATGCGGACGGACGGATGGTGCGTCCTGGACGGCATCATACCGGGGGACCGGCTCGACCAGGTACGCAACCAGGTCATCGCCTCCACCAACCGCCACCGCAATCCCGACGCGCCGGCCAACATCGGCCACGTAAGCGGTTTTCTGAAATACGACCAGTCGCTGGCGCCCTATCTCGCGGACCGGCGGCTCCTGGACCTGGCCAAGGCGCTGCTCGGACAGCATTTCCGCATCTCCTTCACCACGGCCACCATCAACGAGCCGGGGAACGACCGGGGAGGCTGGCACGCCGACTGGCCCTTCAACCAGCGAAACGCCGGGCATGTACCCGCGCCGTATCCTGACGCGGTCATGCACCTGACGACCATCTGGATGCTCTCCTCCTTCACCGGCGAGAACGGGGGCACGCTCATCGTGCCGGGCAGTCACCGCGCCTCCGACAACCCGACCGGAAACAACGGGGTGCCGCCCGAAGCGCCCCATCCTTCCGAACTGAACGTGACCGGCGAGGCGGGAAGCGTACTCGTCATGGACAGCCGGCTCTGGCATTCGACGGCCGCGAATACCTCCCGGGAACCGCGCGTGGCCGTCGTCGTGCGCTACGCGCCGTGGTGGCTCAACCTGAACGTGCTGAGGCCCGGCTCGGAAGACCGCAGGATCCTGGTGGACGAGACCGGGGGAACGGAAAACCTGGTTCCCGCCCTGCCAAAGGAAGTATACGACGGCCTCCCCGGCGAACTGAAGCCCCTCGTATCCCACTGGGTGGAGTAACGGCCGGACAACCCATATCACGCACGCAACATTTTCTCCTTCCCGAATGTCTTAAAGGTAGTTGCGGTTTTTCATGCATACCGACAAGACGCTCCGATGATCGTATGGGCGGGAACATGAGACTGCCGGGGAAAACGCGGACGGTGGCTTGTCGGCCAGGACTTCCGGGGCGACATAAACGGCGGCGGCGACCTGATCTGGATCGAAACCACGAACGGCAACATCGAAATCCGAAAGCTCTGACGCTGATCGGAATCGCGGATGCGTGTCGAGCCGAAAGGTATTTCGCCAAATCGAGCGGGAAAACAATGAGATTGACCGGATTGGTAACGGTTATATTCGCGTGCTTCGCTGCAGGATGCGGCATACAGGGGGTTGAATCCATGGTGGATGGGAATGGTCATGTGGATCGGATCGAGGAGAAGTTCTCGGTAGAACCGGGCGGCACGCTGACGATCGATGCCGATTTCGGCAACATAAGCATCGATACCTGGGACCGGGACGAAGTGGACGTGTGCGTGGAGAAACGGATCAGGGGCAACGACGACGCGCGGGGACGCCGGGATCTCGAAGACGTGGAAGTGGAGGTTTCGCAACACGGTCCCGACGTCAGGATCGACGTCAACAAGCCCGGATGGTTCAAACGGAACAGGGTCAGCGTGAAAATGGCCGTCCGCGTGCCCGAATCCTATAACCTGAATATGAAAACCGCCGGGGGAAACATCGAAGTAGCGGATCTTCAGGGAGACGTAAAGGCCAGGACCGCCGGAGGCGATATAGACATCGGCGACATTACGGATGGTGACATCATGGCCAGTACCGCCGGGGGAGACGTCCGGGTGCGGGGCGGCGGCCGGGAATCGGAATTGTCGACGGCAGGCGGCAACATCACGGTAGATCGCGCGGAGGGCGCCGTGACGGCCGGGACGGCCGGCGGGAACATCGAGATGGGTGATATCGGCGGAGATATCGAAACGAAGACGACGGGCGGGAACATCACAGTCGGAAAGGTCGGGGGCAACGTTACTGCAAAGACCACGGGCGGGAACATCGAAATCGGGCTTACGCTGGGCAATATCGAAGCGAATACGGTGGGCGGGAACATCGAAATCGATGACGTGCGGGGTACGGTGAACACCAGTGCCTTCGGGGGTCGCGTTTCGATTGGCTCCTCCTGAAACCCATCGTCGTTGCCAACCCGTCAACAACATGAATCACAACCAGCCACCAAGGTCGAATATGATGACGAATCTCCTGCTTCGCACGGGTATGCTCTGCACGTGCGTCGCCGTATTCATCGCTGCGCCCACGCCGGGCGACGCGCAGGAAACAACCTTCACGCGCGATGAGGACGGCTTCGTGGAAACCACCGGGCAGAAATACGAGGTCGGTCCGGAAGGATCGCTTACGCTGGAGGCCGAGACCGGATCGATCCAGGTGGACAGCTGGCCGACCGGAGAGGTGGAAATTCGTGTCGAAAAAAGGACGAAGGGACGGCGTGAAGACCGGGCTCGCGGCGCTTTCGATGAAATTGAGGTATTCCTGTCGCGACGGGACAGCGATGTGCAGATCCGGATCGTCGACAAAGACGAGTCTATCTTCTTACGCGGCCGTGTAAACGTGGAGATCACCGTACGTGTGCCGGAGCGCTTCACCCTGGATCTCTCGACCTCGGACGGAAGCATCGAAATCGAAGACATGAAAGGCCCGGTGACGGCATTCGCCGTGGATGGCAATATCGAAATCGGCACAGTAGAAGGCCGTATCGACGCAGGCACGACCGACGGGAATATCGAGATTGATGAGGTAAAAGGTGACATCACGGCCCGAGCCGTGGACGGCGACATCGAAATCGACTCCACCCGTGGGCACGTCACGGCAAGTACGACCGACGGCAACATAGAAATCCGCGACACGCAAGGCCCTGTATCCGCAAACAGCGTGGACGGCGATATCGAAATCCGTCGAGCGACGGGCAAAGTCAATGCCAGATCCACGGACGGCAACGTCGAAATCCACAACGCCCGGAACGCCGTGGATGCCCATGCGGTCGATGGCAGCATCGAAACATGGAACACCCATGGCAGCATTGGCGCCAGCACGCTCGAGGGTGACATCGGTTTGTTCGACGCGCAGGGTCCTGTGAATGCGAAAGCCGTTCGCGGCGCCATCTATGTTGAAGTCGCCCGCACGGAAAAGGGCGGCGATGCGGGCAGGGGCGGCGATGCGGGCAGGGGCGGCGATGCGAGTACGGAAAAGGGCGGCGATGCGGGCAGGGGAGGCGATGCGGGCAGGGGAGGCGATGCGG
>CAZZNP010000010.1:5456-12601 GCA_964655785.1 uncultured Gemmatimonadota bacterium | reverse complement strand
CAGGGGAGGCGATGCGGGCAAGGGCGGCGATGCGAGTACGGAAAGAGATTCGAGTACGGACAGGGAGTCAGATTCCCAGGGCATGGGAGAGGGATCATTGCCTACGGGGTCGGGACCGTCGGTGTCTGGACCGCCCGGGTCCGGACCGATGGGGCCGGGATCTCCGGTATCCGATGACGCTGAAACGCCGGTCATGGATCCGGATACGGAACCGGACACCCATTTCGTTCTGGAAACGCTCGAGGGAGACGTCACCATCTATCTGCCCGATGACCTGGAGGCGTCTATCGAGGCGAAGGGATCGTCAGGCGGACTCGTGTTAAGCCGCCTGTGGCGCAAGGACCTGGGCCACATCTTCTCGGATTTCGGTCTGAACAAGAGCGAATGGGGCGTGTTTTTCTACGTACGGAGCGAAGCCAGCGGCCATATCAACGGCGGCGGAGACCGGATCCGTCTCAAGACGAACAGCGGCAATATCTTCATCAAAGAAAGATGAAGGCAGATACCCGTTGAACGGGCACGACTGCCAACTCGCGCCCGGGCTCGCCCAGGTTACCCGGCGAGTTGCGCGGGCACGACTGCCAACTCGCGCCCGGGTACCTTGCGAGTTGCACGGGTATGGTGCTGCCGCCGCTGATCACCGAATAGTATCCTTTCAAGCACAGTACCGTACCTGCGAGTAAATAGTCGACGGAGTACGCAACCTTTATGTCCTCACGGCGGTCTCAATTACGACAACTGTAGACGTTTACGCGACATAACCGTGGGAGTACAAACAGCATGAAATCGATATGGACCCTCGCAACCGTCGGTTTGTTCATCGCCTCGGCCTATGAATGCAACGCACAGGAGACGACATTTATGCGAGACGGATTGAACTTCAAAGAAAGAACCCATCAAAACTACGCGGTGGATGGAGCCGGCACGTTGACCGTAGACGCTGACTTCGGTTCGATTCGCCTCGAAAGCTGGCCGAACGATGAAGTGGACGTCGAGGTGGAAACACGCCGGACGGGAATCAGCGAAGACAGCGCCCGCGACGTCTTCGACGAAGTTGCCGTGGATATTTCCCAACGGGAGAACGACGTCGATGTCCGGATCGACCGAAAAAGCCGTTTCGATTCGAACAGGGTATCGGTGGATATACGGGTCAAGGTGCCGGAATCCTACAGCCTCGACCTCAAGACCTCGGGCGGTGATATCGATATCGGCGACCTGCGGGGTGATGTTTCTGCCCGCACCTCGGGCGGCGATGTCAACGTCGGTAATGTAGCGGAAGCGCTGCTCCGGGTTCACACGTCAGGAGGCGATGTGACCGTCAAGGGAGGCGGAAGGGAAACGAAGGTGTCCACCTCCGGCGGCGATATCGAGATCCGGGACGCCCGGGGCGCAGTGGATGCAAACACCTCCGGCGGTGACATCACGATCGGCGGCACGACAGGTGAAGTGACGGCAAAGACCTCTGGCGGCGATATCGAAATCCAGCACGCCAGCGGAAGCACAAATGCGATTACTTCGGGTGGTGACATAAAGATCGGCCGTACCACAGGGGACGTGAGGGCAAAGACCTCGGGTGGCGATATCACGATCGAGCGCACCAATGGCGAGGTGGATGTTCATACATCGGGTGGTGATGTCACCGTCGACAGTGCTGAAGGAAGCCTGAAGGCGGGCACCTCGGGCGGCGATATCTCGATCAGCAATGCGACGGGTGGCGGCTTAACGGCGAATACCTCGGGTGGCGATATCGAAGCCCGTTTGGCGGCGACCGTAAGCGCACTGGAAGAAGGCTGGTCACTGAAATCGTCAGGCGGAGAGCTGACGATCCATATACCCGAAGATCTGCCGGTCAGCGTCGAAGCGGAGATCCATATCGGCAACTCCTGGTCCGGTCGCAACGACGATTATCGAATAGACTCGGATTTCGACCTGGACGAACAGGACGACGGCAGGGGGAACCGGAGGACGATCAGAGCCACCGGCGATATCAATGGCGGCGGGAATCTCATCAGGCTCGAAACCAGTAGCGGCAACATTCAGATCAAGAAGGCCTCGTCCTGACCCCCGTAGGTTAGGGAGCATTATGGGTCAGCCGGGTCAGACCGCGCCCAGGTACCCGGCGAGTTGCGCGGGCATGATGTTGCCGCCGCTGAGCAGCGCCACGACCTTCTTGCCTTCCAGCGAAACGATGCCGTTCAACAGCGCCGCGACGCCGACCGCGCCTCCGGGTTCGACCACGAGCTTGGCCGCTCCGGCCAGGTACCTCACCGCGTCGATCGCCTGCGCGTCGGATACCAGCACCATCTCGTCCACGTAGGCCATGACGTGTTCGAAGGTGAGGTCCCCCGGGCGGGGCGCCACCAGCGAATCGCATACCGTGTCCGGCTCCGGCACTTCGCAGATCTCTTTCTTCAGAAACGACTGGTAGACGGCCTGCGAACCTTCGGGCTGTACCCCGATCACCTTCACGGCGGGGTTCAGCGTTTTAACGGCCGTGGCGATCCCGCCGATAAGTCCCCCGCTGCTCACGGGGACGATCACCGCGTCCAGGTCCGGCGCCTGCTCCATGATCTCGGCGCCGATGCTGCCGTGGCCCCGTATGACGTTTCCGTCCTCCCAGGTGTTGATCGCGGTGATCCCCCGCTCCCTGCCCAGCCGGTCCAGCGTGTCCCACCGGGCCTGGTTGTGGTTCTCGCACAGAATCGCTTCGGCGCCGTAGTCCCTGGTGCGCTGGATCTTGTACGGCGAGGTCTTTTCCATCATCACGATGGCGGTTGGAATCCCGAGCAATGTGCCCATGAAGGCGAAAGCCGTGGCGAAATTGCCCGAGGAAGAAATGGCGGCGCCCTTTTTCTTCTGTCCACCCGAGAGGCGATTCAGGATCGTGTAGGCCGCGCGCGTCTTGTAGGACCCCGTCACCTGGAGGTTCTCCGTCTTCAGCCACACCTCGGCGCCGGTCTGATCGGAAATCGCCCCCGACCGCAAGACAGGCGTGTACACGACCTCGGACGGAAGCGCTCTTCTTGCCTGTTCTATTTCTTCCATTGTAATCAGCATCGATTGCCCCATTTGTTACGAAAAAAACTGTGCCGAATCATAGACCGGATGCCCGTAAAGGACCGATGACGGAAACAGGCGATGAATGTCATATGCGGCCCAATTCACAATCTGTCCCACGATACCGCGACGTCAAGCGGTTTAAGGATGCATAACACGCATGGCCAAGGATTGCCATACACACAAGGCTTCTGGTTCGAGGCAGCGAGGCCGTATGTGAGCGGGCCGGGATCATCTGTGGACAACCAGGTTGCCAGACCCTATATTGCGACCGCTCGAAAGACCTGGCGTAACACTTGAAGGATTCGGGCCGCTGGATTGTAAACTATAAGATGGATGATTCAATCGAGTCGAATCTAAACAATCTGTCTGATCCTGGAGGAGTAAATGTCTTTTCGTTCGCCCGTCCGTTCAGTCGGCGGCATGTTATCCGGTTTCGCCATCGCGCTTATGATCCAGGCCACCGCTCTGGCCCAGCCCTCGCAGGATGGGGCGGCGGTTGATCCTGGAATGGGGGAAACGGTTGCGGCGATGGTTGAAGATACCGACCGGAACACGGACGGCGGACCTTTCAACGAACCCCTCCCCGTTTCGAAGACGCCCTTTGACTACGGCAATCTCGATCCTTCCGACTACGTACTAAACGCGACACGCGTGAATTCCTCCATAGAGATTGACGGCCATCTCGATGAATCCGTCTGGCAGCAAGCCGAGGTAGCCGGCGACTTTTACCAGTTGGAACCGGTGGAAGGCGCCCCGGCCACCCATCCGACGGAAGTCCGCGTCCTCTACGATGAGAAGAACCTGTACGTGGGGTTCATCTGCTTTGAACCTCACCCGGAACATCTCATGGCGCCGGACATGAAGCGCGATACGCGAATGAGTTTTTCGAACGACATGGTCACGGTCGTGATCGCCTCGCTCGACCAGTACCGCGAAGCCTACGAATTCCAGACCAACCCCAACGGGGCCCGTTCCGACGCCTTCGTCAGCCGGGAGGGCAACAACGACGACCGGGATTGGAACGGATTCTGGAATTCGGCCAGCCAGGTTTACGACTATGGATGGACGGCGGAATACGTGATCCCTTTCCATACGCTTCGCTTTCCGAAACGGGAACAACAGACCTGGGGCATCAACTTCGGCCGGCGCATTCAGCGTATCCGCGAAGAGTCATACTGGGTTCCGCTGAGTCTTAAAGACGGCGACCAGGCGCTCTATCGTTTCGGCAAGGGCGGAAGGCTGACGGCCCTGTCCAACATCACCCCTGGCGGACGGGCACAGGTAACTCCATTCACGGTGCTTGGCGGCCAGTCCTCCCGGCACACCGATACGCCGCCGACCCCGGCGAGCCCGATCGCATCCACGCACACGACCAACGACTTTCTGCGGCAACTGGGCGGCGATCTCAAGCTCAGCGTCACCTCGGGCGTCACGCTGAACGCCACCGTAAATCCCGATTTCGCCCAGGTGGAAGCGGATGACGAAGTGGTGAACCTGTCCCGTTTCGAATTCCAGTTTACCGAGAAACGGCCCTTCTTCCTCGAACGAAGCGATATCTTCCGGCTGAACCAGACGCCCCCGCGGCGCGGCCCCAGGCGGGGAAACAACGACCGGACGCCTCAGTTGTTCTTCAGCCGCCGCGTCGGCCGGCAACTGCCGGACGGACAGGTGGTGCCCATCGATCTGGGCATGCGGTTGACGGGCAAGGTCGGAAGCACGACCATCGGGTTCCTGAACGTCCAGACCCGGGAGACCGAGTATGAAGACGACGGCGAGATCAAAACGGAGCCAATCACCAACTGGCAGGCCCTGAGGATATCGCGGGATCTCGGCACCCGTTCGAGCATCGGCATGTTGGCTACTTTCAAGGAACCGAACCCCGGTTTAAACGACAAAGTGGGCATGGCCCTACCCCGGTACGCCGGCGAGGACTTCAACCGGGTCGTCGGATTCGATCTGAATCTGGCCTCGCGCCATACCAATCATCGAAGTCAGATGACCTTCGCGAAGAGTTGGACCGATACCCTCAGCACCGATGCGCAGGACTGGACGTTCAGGATCATCGAACAATGGCAGAACAGGTGGATGAGTTACGGGGTCTCCTTCCTGGACATCGGCGATGACTTCATCGCCCAGACCGGTTTCGTCCGGGAAACGGGCCTGCAGCGGATAGGGTTGGGGTTCAACACCACGAACTTCATCCGGCGATATGGCATACGCAGGCTCAATACAGGTATCCGCAGCAACTACATCACGAAAAAAGACACGGATTTCATGGATGCGGACTCCTGGTCGATTTCGCCCAATTTCTTTGTCGAACTGGAACGCGGCATGTGGATTTCCGCCTCCTATGACATGAGCTACGATACGCTCGACAAGACCACGCGCATAGGAGGCGTTCATTTTCCTGCCGGGTCCTATTCGTATGAAGCGGGGAATGTGTTCTTATTCACCGACAGCGGGAGAAAGGTCTCCCTTCGTGGAAATGTACGTTACGGAAAGTTCTACGGCGCGGATCTGCTCAGCATGTCGACCGAGTTATCTCTCAAGCCCAGCCCCCGCCTGGCGTTCGAACCGGGTATCACCCGTAGCCGCGTCGACCGGGGTAGCCGCGTTGGACTTGCCGACGATGAATATGACCACAGCACCAGGCTCATCCCCAGTGTCCGGCTGGACTACTCGTTCACGCCAAACCTGTCTTTCTCATCCTTTATCCAGCTGAACTCCGATCGGCACGCAGAGACGGACGATTACCATTTGAACACGGTCACTATGAATCTCCTGCTGGCCTACAGGTCGCCCTTCGGTCACTCGTTCTTCCTGGCTTTCAATCAGTTCCGCGACGACGATCTGGACACCGACCTGACTTTCGACCCCTTTGAAAGGACACCGCTCCGACTGCGGGACCAGCAGATTGTCGCCAAGGTATCCTACCTGTTCAACCTGTAAACTACGTACGCGCGTAAACCGGGGATCGTACCTGGGTAAATCGTACCTGGGTAACATCCGGGCCAGGGATGGGTATCAATCAGGCCAGGGCACTGCATTGGACCCTCCCCGTTAGTAGGGGGAGAAACCTTATGCTCGCCTTAACTGACCTGCCTGCCAATTAAATGAAATCAAGCCGGGCTGACTGGTTATGATCGCTCAAAAACCAATGGACTCAGTACTCGCGGTGGCGGCCTGCCTGCTCCTCGTCACACTCGTCACAGTGGACCGCGCCGATGCGCAGGAAAGTGGAAATTCGAGCTGGTACGTATCAACCGGCCTGGGCGGTAACCTGGCGTACGGCATGGACCAGTCGGGCTCGAACACGGATTCTACCTGCTACCCGACCGCCGCCTGCTTCGATTTGGTTTTGCGCGATATACCCGGCTACCGGTGGCGTTACAGTCCATCGGCCGACCGAGGAATCGGTTTCGACCTTGCCATAGGAAGGGAGTTTGACCGCACTCGCATCGAGGTCGCCTTCGGGCAGCGAAAGAACAAAGTCGACCAGGGTCCGCCGATCGAGATAACCTACCTGGACGGCAGCGCCGCGGGAGCCAGTACTTACCTGGGGGCGGGACTTGTCCAGGCTGTCAGCATGCATTTCATGGAGGATCTGGTTACGCGAACGGTTTCATTGAACGCCTACTACGACCTGCCCATCGGTCCTCCCGGGATCACGCCTTACGTGGGGGTGGGAACTGGTATCGCCTTTGTGGATCTGACGCGGATCTTCTTCTCGATCGAATACAACGACCCTTCGGGAGAGGGAACGTTTTACGATCCGCCCCTGTCCTTCTACAACAGCAAACAGGATACCGCGCTGTCCGACATGGTTTTCGCGGGGCACGTGTACGCGGGAGCCGACTACCGCCTCGGCGACCGGACCGCCGTCGGCATGAAGATGGCCTACTCCAGGGTGGACGATGTCGAACACACCGGGAAGTACGAGTACCATCCCTATTTCGAGACGGATCCTTCCCTGACAAACAAAAACACGTTCAGCGCCATGAACCACTGGTCCGTGACGCTGAACGTGCGTTTTCTGTTTGGGAATTGAAACGGGCCGCTGTTTCCCGGGGGCGACTCATGACGCC
>CAZZNP010000010.1:0-5356 GCA_964655785.1 uncultured Gemmatimonadota bacterium | reverse complement strand
CCCGCCTGCCGACTTCCCCTATTCCGTGGATCCGACGAACACTCGGTGCGCGCTGCGGTCCTTGCCCGCGTCCTGCGCATGCTGGTACGACCGGTGTTCGGACGGTTTTCCAAGGGAGGTTATGGCAAGCATCTTCTCCGCGGTCTTCGTCGCCACATAGGGCCGGCGGATGTCCGTCGGATTCGACTGGATGTGCTGCTTCCATGCGCCCAGATCGGTCTTCGCCTGGATCAGTCCCTTGATCATGCCCATGTCGTTCAGCATGGCCACGTCGTCCGCCGGGCCGAGGATGATCGCGCCGGTGATCGTGGTGCCGTCCCAGATCAGCTTGCGATAGACCGGCCGGTTGGCGTTGACGACCTCGGTGACGTCGCCGTCTCCGGACCAGTCGCCGAAGCTGGCGCACTGCAGCCCGCACACGTCGAGGATATTGATCAGCAGGCTGCCGCCATATTCCACGTCCTGGCCGGCCATGTTGGCGCCGGCGATGCGACCGTGGTCGACCGCCGTGGGCTGAATGGCATGCACCGCCTGCCCGCCGGTGGACAGGTCCGGTCCCTCGGCCACGTCGCCGGCGGCGTACACGTTGGCCGCGCTGGTCTGGCACCGGTTGTTGACCAGGATACCCTGGTTGGTCTCGATGCCCGAACCTTCGAGAAAGCCGATATTGGCCTTGATCCCCGTGGCTACGATGACCACGTCCGCCCGGGTGGACGACCCGTCGGAAAGCTGCAGAGTCTTGACGCCGTCGTGGCCGTGGTCGATGGACTGCACGCTCACGCCGGTATGGACCTCCACGCCCTGGGATTCGAGCCAGGAGTTCACCAGGGACGCACCCTGGGCATCCAGCATCCGCGGCAGCACCTGACCTTCCAGTTCAACCACCTTCAGGCGGGCACCGCGCTTGTGCATCGCGTTGAGAATGATGAATCCGATGAACCCGGCCCCGATGAAGGCCACTTCGGCGTCGCTCCCGAGGGCGCTCACGGTCTTTTCCGCGTCCGCCACGGTCCAGAGATTGTGGACCCCGTCTCCGTCCGCTCCGGGAATGTTCAACTGCTGGGCGGACGATCCCGTGGCGATCAGCAGGTTGTCGAAGGGCACCATCGAACCGTCGCTGAGCGTCACCATGTTCGCGTAGGGATTCACCTCCGTGACGCTGGCCCCGAAGCGGGTCTTGACCCCCAGTCTGCCGAAGTAGTCGTCGTCCCCGGTGTTGACCTGTTCGACCGGGATATTCCCTGAAATGTAGTAGGGCAGGGCCATACGGGAATAGGCCGGCTCATCGGAGATCAGGGTGATGGACGCGTCCGCGTCGTAGCCGCGGATCGTCTCGATGGCGTTCATCCCGCCCGGTCCGCCGCCTATAATCACGTGTTCTGTAGCCATAATCCACTCCTTCAGAGAAAGTAACTAATAACGAAGTACAGGTCATCCCTGGCTTGGTTCGATATTCATCCCTGGCTTTGGTTCAACTCATCCTTTGCGATCTGTTCGTTTACGTGTCGTTACGCGAGTACGTGTCGTTACGCGAGTTCCAGTTCCATCTCGTTACGCGAGTCCCAGTTCCATCTCGTTACGCGAGTCCCAGTTCCATCAGCTTCTCCGTGGTCGGGCGTCCGTCGGCCGACCAGCCCCGTGCCGCGTAGTAGTCCGGCAGCATGGCGTCCAGATCGACAGTCACCCCCGCGGAAGGTCCTTCCTTATGGGCTTCTTCCATCAGTCTTTTCGGCAGCGTGTCATCGGCCGCGGTGAGACCCGCCTTCAGGTTCCACAGCCGCTCGATGTTCCAGATCCGCTCGCCGATGTGCACGAAGTCGTCCATGGTGTAGTCCACGCCGGTCGCCGCGGACAGTACGGGGAGCAGGTCGTCCAGCGGAGCGCCCGCCGTGGTGAACATGCAGATGCCCGTGGCGTCGTGGGCCGTGGTCCGGTTCTGCTCCTCGGCCACCCAGACCGACTTGCCCTCGGTGGCGTGAGGATCGTGCTCGCCGGACGTCTCGATGCCGGGCGTCCAGGCCCTCAGGTGACAGGCGCCGCGGTTGCAGGTCGCGTAGGCCACGCCCATGCCCTGGAAGCCCCGTGGATCGTATGCCGGGAACTCCTGTCCCTTGACGCCCATGAAGTACTCCGGATGTTCGAACTTCTCGGTCATCCGCTTAGAGCCTTCGGCCAGTTCGTCGCCGAAGCCTTCCCGGAATCCCGTGGCCTCCGTCATGGCCACCAGGGCCTTGCCGTCGCCGAACCGGAGCGCCATGCCCGTCTGCTCGTCGCTCAGCAGGCCCCGCTCGTACATTTCCATGGCCGCGGCCAGCGTGGCGCCCATGGAGATGGGATCCATGCCGAGATCGTTGCACAGGTAGTTCGCCATGACGATGGCGTCCATGTCGTCCACGCCGCAGTCGGCCCCCAGCGACCAGAGATTCTCGTACTCCGGTCCCTCCCCGGCGACCTTCCAGTTGCGGGGGTGCATGTTCACCATGTACTTGTCGGCATTGGGGGAGACCTGTGTAACGCGGCCGCAGGCGATGTTGCAGGCGAAGCAGGCCTTGTTGGCGATCAGCCAGTTCTCCTTGATGCTATCGCCGTTGATCGCCTCGGTGCCCTCGAACTGCCCGGCCGTGAAATTGCGCGTCGGCAGGCCGCCGAAGGCGTTGACCAGGTCTACCGTAGGCGCGGTGCCCAGTTCCGTGAGACCCTGCCGGCCGGGACTTTCCGCCAGGTGTTCGTGGTAGGGCCAGATGGCGGACATGTAGTCCCGGGGACGGGCGACCCGAACGCCCTGGCTGCCGCGGACGGCGATCGCCTTGAGGTTCTTGGACCCCATGACCGCACCGACGCCCGATCTGCCCGCGGCCCGGTGCTTGTCGTTGACGATGCACGCGAACCGCACCAGGTTTTCGCCCGCGGGACCGATCCCGGCTACCCGCAGTTCGGGCATGCCGGTCTCGTCGCGGATGGCGTCCTCGGTTTGCGAGACCACCTTGCCCCATACGTTGGAGGCGTCGCGGATCTCGACGCGGTCATCATCGACGAGGAGGTAGCAGGGATGGTCCGCCCGGCCTTCGACGATGACCATGTCGTAGCCGGCGAACTTGAGCTCCGGACCCCAGTGGCCGCCCGAATTGGACGTCGTGATGGCACCCGTGAGCGGACCCTTGGTCACTACCATGTAGCGTGAACCGCAGGAAGCGTTGGTACCCGTAAGCGGACCGGTGGCCATGATCAGCTTGTTTTCCGGTCCGAGGGCGTCGACTGCGGGGTCCATCTCCTCGTAGAGGTACCTGGCGGCCAGCCCGCGGCCGCCGATGTACTCCTCGGCCCAGTCCAGCCTCAGCGGTTCCCTGGTCACCTTGCCCTGCGACAGATCCACCCGCAGAATATGGCCGGCCCACCCGTGTGTCATGAAGAAAGCTCCGTTCCTCGGCTCAGGCCGGGCGATGCGCGGAGCGCGGGGACGCGCCCTCGGGATCACCCCGGCTCAAAAGCCGGATCGGGCGCCAGGACGACAATCACAGTCCCAGCGATGCGAGTTTCTCCGGGGTGGGTTCGCCATCCGCGTTCCAGCCGCGGAGTTCGTAGTATTCCGGCAGCATCTCGCCGAGCCGGTTTACTTCGCCCTTGGTCGGACCATCGGGGATCGGGTCTTCGAGCAACCGCTTCGGCAGCGTGTCGTCCTTGCCCGTGAAGCCCGCCCGCTGGTTCCACATCCGCTCGATGTTCCAGACGCGTTCCCCGACTTCCAGCAGATCGGGCACCGTGTAGGAAATACCGGTCACCGCTTCGAGCTGGGGCTGTATCTCGTCCAAGCCCACGCCGAAAGTCAGGAACAGGCAGAGGCCCGACGCGTCCACGGTGCAGGTGGCGTCCTGGAAGATCTTGGTGATCTCCGCTTTTCCTTCCGTCACGGCCGGGTCCATCTTTTCCGGGATCCCCAGGATCTCGGGGGCGACCGTGTAGCTCTTCAGATGGCAGGCGCCCCGGTTCGAGGTCGCGTAACCCAGCCCCATGCCCTGGATCGCGCGGGCGTCATAGGCCGGGAACTCCTGGCCGCGCACACCCATGAAGAACTCGGGATGGTTGAACTTGACCGTCATGCGCTTCGAACCTTCGGCCAGTTCGTCGCCGAAACCTTCGCGGTATGCGGTCTGCTCCGTCATGGCAACCAGCGCGTCGCCGCTTCCGAATTCCAGCGGTATGCCGGTTTGCGAATCATTGACGGCGCCGTTCTGGTACAACTCCATGGCCGCGGCCAGCGTCGCGCCGAAGGAGATCGGGTCCATGCCCAGTTCGTTGCACAGGGCGTTCGCCTTGATGAGCGCGTCCAGGTCGTCGATGCCGCAGTCGGCGCCCATGGCCCAGGCGTTCTCGTATTCCGGTCCCTCCACCGCGATCTTCCAGTTGTGCGGCCGGGTGGTCACGGTGAACTTGTCCTGCGCCTCGCCCGGCAGCTGCGACACCCTGCCGCAGGCTATCGTACAGCCGAAGCAGGCCTTGTTGGCCACCAGCCGCGTATCGGCGAGGGTCTCCCCGCTGATGTTGTCCGCGCCCTCGAGCTGGGACACCTGGTGGTTGTTGGTCGGCAGTGCGCCGCTTTCATTGATGATATTGACCAGCACCGCGGTGCCGTATGCGGCCAGACCCTCACCCGTTACCGGATGCTCGACCAGCTTGCTCTTCATCTCCCACATGGCCGACATGAACTTCTGTGGATCGGCGATGGGTACGCCCCCGGTACCGCGTACGGCAATGGCTTTGAGGTTCTTGGAACCCATGACCGCGCCGACGCCGGATCGTCCGGCGGCCCGGTGCCGGTCATTTACGATGGCGGCGAAACGTACGAGGTTTTCGCCGGCCGGACCAATACAGGTAACTACCGTGTCGTGCTGTCCCGACTCTTCCCGGACGATGTCGTCCGTCTCCCATACCGTCTTGCCCCAGAGATGCTCGGCAGAGCAGATCCGGACGTCGTCGTCGCAAATGGAGATGTAGGACGGCACCGGCGCCCGGCCTTCCACGATCAGAAAATCGTATCCGGCGAACTTCAGTTCCGGCCCCCAGTGGCCGCCCGAGTTGGACGTCGTAATGGCGTTCGTCAACGCGCCCTTGGTGACCACCATGTAGCGTGAACTCGTCGAAGCGTTCGTGCCGGTCATGGGGCCGGTCGCGAAGATCATCTTGTTGTCCGGGCCCAGCGGATCCGCCGTCGGGTCCATTTCTTCATAGAGGTACTTGGCCGCGAGGCCGCGCCCGCCAACGAATGATTTTGCCCAATCCATGTTGAGGGGCTCTTTGGAGATCCGACCGGTGGTCAGATCGACGCGCAGAATCGTGCCTGTCCATCCACCGTTACTCA
>CAZZNP010000009.1:57031-61794 GCA_964655785.1 uncultured Gemmatimonadota bacterium | reverse complement strand
CCCGCGTCTTGCGCCAGATCAGCCAGAACGGAAGGCCCGCGTCTTGCGCCAGATCAGCCAGAACGAAAGGCCCGCGTCTTGCGCCAGATCAGCCAGAACGGAAGGCCCGTGACGATGAAGGCGAGGTCGATGAGCGAATTATACCATTCGAAGGTGGCGCGCAGGAGCACGAGCGCGACGATGCCGGCCAGGAAGAGGGCCGGCGTCCACGGATAGAGCGGCACGCGGTATCCGCCGCCGGTGACGCCTACGTCCGTTCGGCGCAGTCTGAACAGGGCCAGGGTATTGGCCCCGAAGAAGATGAGCACCGCGAAGACCATGCCCGCCATGATGGTCTCGAAGGTCCCCCGGAACAGCAGAATGGCCGATCCCCACACCGCGTGGGCGATGATGGCCCGCGAGGGCGTGCGGTAGACGGGATGGATATAGTCCAGCCACTTGAAGAAGAGTCCGTCCCGCGCCATGGCGTAATAGACCCGCGTGGCGGTCATGAAGGTCCCGTTCATGCTGCCGGTCGTTGAAATCATCACGGTGACGGCGATGAATCCCGCGCCGAGGGGGCCGAGCAGCAGTACGGCCGAGTCCGACGCCACGATGTTGCTCGTCCTGACGCCCTCCATGCCCAGCGTCTGGTGGTACAGGAGATTCGCGAGGACATAGATCACGACGATCGCCGAAATTCCCACGAACATGGTCAGGGGGATGGTGCGCCTGGGATCCTTCATCTCCCCCGCCGAGTAACCCACCCGTTCGAATCCCATGTAGGCAAAGACGACCATGAAGGCGGCGGCGATGACATTGCCGACGGGCCCCAGCGTTCCGGTCGGCGCCGCGAAGGTTCCCAGCAGGTTTTCTCCCCCGTAGTCCAGGGTGAAGCCAAGCGCCACGAGGAGCATCAGTCCGGCGACTTTGAGCACGGTGGTCAGCCGCTGATAGAACCCCGCCCGGTGCACGCCCATGTAGTTCAGCATGGCCAGCATCACGATGATGAACAGGGCGGCGGCGATCTGCTCGGTGCGGGTGAGATCGACGAAGTAGGTGAGGTAATTTACCGTCACGATAGCCAGGCCGGCGAGGGGACTTGTGCGGATGATGAACAGCTGGGACCAGCCGAACATGAACCCGGCAAAGGGGCCGAAGGCGCGGCTGATGTACATGTATTCGCCGCCGGTGTCCGGCATCCGGCTGCCCAGTTCCGCGTAGACGAGCCCGCCGATGAATATGAAGGCGCCGCCCGCGATCCAGAGCCAGAGGATGGGGGTGAAAGACGCAGTAAAGCCGGCGATGATCTGGGGCGCAGAAAAGATCCCGGCCCCGATGGTGATGCCCACGAGGATGGTGATGCCGTCGAAAAGCCCGAGAGACTTTCGCAGCGAGGGACGGGATGGTCGTGCCTTGGATCCGGACATGGGTAACGATTTCGGTTATAAATTATAGAAGGCCGACTCAGGTGAGGCAAAAGCCGACGCGAGTGCAATGAAAAGGCCGACCCAGGTGAGGCAAAAGCCGACGCGAGTGCAATGAAAAGGCCGACCCAGGTGATACCAGGTATACGACTCAGGTGTGTTGGAAGTCGCCGCCTTCAACCTATCGTGTCGCTGCTCCGGTGTCAAGAAACCCTCCATTTACCCTTCTCTTTTCTGTTGACCCTGTTATCGTGGGTGGTCATAATACGTGAAACACGCAAAACAGCATACCCCAGGCGCAAGTATACAGCATACCCCGGGCGCAAGTATACAGCATACCCCGGGCGCAACTGTACAGCATACGCCAGGTGCAACTGTACAGCATACCCCGGTCACTGATCTATGCGCTAATCTATCGTCCAACTGCCCCCGGGGCTTAATTGGATAATCCGTGATGGCTATACGTGGTCGACGTCCGGTCAGCATTAGATCACAGGCAGCGCATGCCATGCCCTCCCGTGTTCGCCCGCTTCATGCTCACCCGCTTTTCCCGTGCCTCCTTTTTCTCCTGCCTTTCATGATCCTGACCGGTTGCGGCGGCGATGAGAACACTCAGGTCCAGCCTTCGGACGGACCCGTCATAAACAGCCAGGGTGTGGAGCTTCCGCCCGACGCCGCGCCGCTGCATGAACAGATCCTCATGTATTTCATAGAGGAACCCAAGACGCTGGACGTCAGCCTGGACAATTACGGGGTCAAAGGCTCGGATCCCTTTCTGTTCGAACGGCTCACCATGTTCGACGCCGACGACGTGCTCAGGGCCGGCGCGGCCGACAGGTGGGAACCTTCCGAGGACGGGCGGACCTGGACGTTCTACCTGCGGGAGGGTGCCCGTTGGAGCGACGGACGGGCGGTTACGGCCCACGACTTCGAATACACCTTCAAGCGGTTCCTGGACCCGGACGAAGGCAATGTATTCGCCTTTCTCTTTTACAATATCAAGAACGCGCGGGCCTTCAATCACGGCAATATAGACGATCCCGATTCGGTGGGGGTGCGCGCCATCGACGACCTGACCCTGGAGATCGAGGCCGAAGCGCCCTGCCCCTACCTGCCCCACATCATGGCCTACAACTCCGCGGCGCCGGTCCCCCCGTGGCAGGTGGAGAAGCATGAACGCCGCTGGACCGAGCCGGGCAACATGGTGAGCAACTACAGTTATAAACTGGACGAGTGGGTCACGGACCGGTACATCTCCTATGATCTGAATCCCTATTACAACGGACCGTATCCCGGATTCCTGGAGCAGGTCAAACTGAAATTCGTCATCGCGGGCACCCATCCGGGCATCGCGCCGTATGAAAACAACGAAGTCGACAGGCAGGGCGTCTTTGCAACGTATCTTGGCGAGATCGACAACAGTGCGGACCTGACCCGGGAGCTGACCTCCAACCCCCATTTTCAGACCTGGTATCTCTTCTTCCGAACCGCGGTGCCGCCCTTCGACGACGTGCGGATCAGGAAAGCCGTCAGCCACGCCATCGACCGGGAGACCATCTGCCGGGTCATCCTGCAGGGACACGGCACGCCCGCCTACACGATGCTGCCGCCCAATTTCCCCGCTTACTCGGGCGACCAGTTGAAGGATGTCCAGCGCTACGACCCGTCCGAGGCCCGGCGCCTGCTCGCGGAAGCCGGCTACCCGGACGGGAGGGGGCTGCCGCCCATCGAATTCTGGCTGCGCCAGGCGGATGCGACCCAGATGTCCATCGCCCAGGCCATTCAGGGCATGCTGAAAGAAACCCTGGGTATGCGCGTCGATATCCGGAACCAGGAAATCGGCCTGTACATGGACAACATGTACCAGTACACCATTCCCTTCGGGCTGATTCCCTACCAGTACGACTATCCCGATCCGGACAACATGCTGTCCCAGGTGTGGCATTCCCAGCCGGTGGGCCACGGCCGGCACGACTGGAAAAACGATGAATTCGACCGGTTGCTGCAAGCCGGAGGCACGACGCTGGACTACGACATGCGCATGGCATATTACGCCCAGGCGGAGCGTATCCTGGTGGAAGACGTCGGCGGCGTGTTCATCTATCACACCCATGTGCTCGAACTGCGCAAGCCCTGGTTCAAGGGGCTTGATCCCAATGCCTGGGGTCAGGATCTGTTCTGGGGAAACCGGACCACCATGATGGACATCTATATCGGGAACAACGTCGAAAAACGGGTGTTCTAGACGGATGTGGATATGCTGCGGAGTTAAAAATCGTATACTGCGGAATTCACTTTAAATGACTTGACTCTCCGACTCGAACATCATTATAGTTTTGTAAGAATCGTAATACCTTGAAATCCGAACAGGAGCCGGTTCCACCCAGTCCTGACGATATCCGCATCATTCGATATCACAACCAGTTCGGCGTACCGGTGTACCATAGTCCATCGCCGGACTGCATGGGGTATCGGAGGAAGTCCATGCCCAAGTCCGCACAGCCGGCTGCCCGCGTTTCACGGGTTGGATCACGGAATCCCGGCGATGACCGATCGCTCGAAACCTACCTGAAGGAAATCAGGGCCATACCGGTGCTGAACCTTCAGGAGGAAATGGCCCTGGCGCGCGACGCGCGGAACGGGGCCGGCGGCGCCCTGAACCAGCTCGTTCAGGCGAACCTGCGATTCGTCGTCGTGGTGGCGCGGCAGTACCAGAATCAGGGCCTGCCGCTTTCCGACCTGATCAACGAGGGCAATATCGGGTTGATCAAGGCCGCGCAGCGGTACGACGAGCACAAGGGGTTCAAGTTCATTTCCTACGCGGTCTGGTGGGTGCGGCAGGCGATCATGCAGGCGCTGGCCGAGCAATCCCGGATATTCCGCCTCCCGCTGAACCGGGCGGAGGAGTTGCGGCGGATCAACAAGGTCATACGCGGTCTCAAACAGGAACTCGGCCGGGAACCGTCTACCCACGAAATAGCCGGACGGCTGTCGCTGGACCACAAGGAAGTGGTCAAAATCATGCGGACGTTCAGCCCCCACCTTTCGCTCGATGCGCCTTTTTCTCCGGGCGAGGAGGGGCGCCTGCTCGACGTGATCGAAGACACGACCATAGAGTCGCCTGAAACGCCGGTCATGGAGAAATCGCTCAGGGAGGAAGTGTTCTGGGCGCTGAATACCCTCACGGACCGGGAAGCCACCGTGATCCGTTCCTATTTCGGGATCAACAAGGACAAGCCGATGACGCTGGACGAGATCGGCAAGGAGTTCGGCCTGACTCGTGAAAGGGTGCGTCAGATCAAGGAACGGGCGCTCCGGCGATTGCGCCATACTTCCCGCAGCGTCCGGCTGCACGCT
>CAZZNP010000009.1:33452-57021 GCA_964655785.1 uncultured Gemmatimonadota bacterium | reverse complement strand
CTGCACGCTTACATGAGTTGAATCAGGATACCAGTTCCAATCACCATGTTCCTGCGATCTTGCGCAGGTTTTTTTGTGCCGGAAAAGCACTTTTCAGGCACGCAACAAATCGCATATGAAACACCTTGTCGGCATCGATATCGGCACCTCGGGCATCAAGACGATCATCGTCGATGAACAGGGCAGCCTGGCGGCGCGGGCCTTCGAGGAGATCCCCCTGCACACGCCCCGTCCGAACTGGGCGGAGCAGGACCCGGCGGACTGGTGGCGTGCGGCAGCGAATACAGTGCGCGCGGCCCTGGACTCATCGGGGGTCGCAGCCGATTCCATCGCGGGGATAGGCCTGTCGGGACAGATGCACAGTTCGGTGCTGCTCGATGAACAAGACGAGGTGCTCCGGCCATCCATCCTGTGGTGCGATACGCGGACCACGGAGCAGTGCCGCTGGATCACGGACCGGGCGGGTGAGGAAAACCTGGTGCGGTGGGTGTCCAATCCCGCCCTCGAAGGCTTCACCGCGCCCAAGCTGATCTGGGTCCGCGACCACGAACCTCGGGTATACGAACGGATCAGGCGGGTCCTGCTTCCCAAGGATTACATCCGGTTCCGGATGACCGGCGAATTCGCCATGGAAGTCTCCGACGCCGCGGGCACCCTGTTATTCGACGTACGCGACCGGCGCTGGTCCGCCCCCATGCTGGAGGCCATCGGCCTGCCGGCGGAATTCATGCCCCCGACCTTCGAATCAATCGACATATGCGGACGCGTGACGGCAGAAGCGGCCGCGGAAATGGGACTGAAGGCCGGCACGCCCGTGGTCGGCGGCGGCGCCGACAACACATGCGGCGCGGTGGGCGCCGGCATCGTCCGTCCCGGGCTGATACTCGCGAGTCTCGGCACATCGGGCGTCGTCTTCGCCCACACCGACGACGTCCGTGTTGACCCGGAGCTGCGCGTCCACACCTTCTGTCACAGCGTCCCCGACAAGTGGTACCTGATGGGCGTGACCCTCTTCGCGGGCGGCGCCTTCCAGTGGCTGCGCAACACGCTGGGTGAAGTCGAGGTGAGCGCGGCCCGGATGCTGGACACCGATCCGTACGAACTGATGACGGCCCAGGCGGCCCGTGCCCCGGCAGGCAGCGAGGGCCTGGTGTTTCTACCTTACCTCATGGGCGAACGCACCCCCCACAAGGACGCCAACGCGCGCGGCGCGTTTATCGGTATCACGGGACGTCACGGCCGCCCGCACATGATCAGGGCGGTCATGGAAGGCGTGACTTTCGCATTGCGGGATTCCATCGAAATCATGCGGGAACTGGGCCTGTCCGTCGAACAGGTCCGGTCCACGGGCGGAGGGGCTCGGAGCAGCCTATGGCGGCAGATCCAGGCCGATGTCTACGGTGCGGAGGTCGTCACCGTGAACGCCGAGGAAGGCCCCGCTTTCGGCGCCGCCATGCTGGCCGCGGTCGGCACCGGTGTATACGACACGGTCGAGGAAGCCGCGGATGACCTCGTCGCGGTGATATCCAGGACGGAGCCCGACCGGGAGGCCGCGTCGCGGTACGAGGAGTGTTACGGGATATTCCGGTCCATGTACCCGGCCCTGAAACCGGGTTTCGAAGCCCTGGGCGCCATGGTTGCGAAGCAGGCGTGATGCGCTTGGACGAGACGGACGCGAAGGAGCCGCTGGACACGGCGGACGCGGAAAAGCCGGAGGACGCGAAGGACACGGCGGGTGCCATGGTAGCAAAGGAGCCGTGATGCGTGAGGACGAGATGGGCACGAAGGAGCCGCAGAACACGGTGGACACGGCGGAAGCTTAGGACACGGCTGGAACGGATGGGACCGGCCCCGGTTCATTAGAGACAAGGCAAATTCGAAATCGAAGGAGTGCGCATTGAACATACACGAATACCAGGCGAAGGAAATCTTCGCCCGGCATGGGATGGCGATCCCGCGGGAACAGGTAGCCCGGACGCCGGAAGAAGCCCGGCGGATCGCGGAGGAGTTGGGCACCCGGGTGGTGGTCAAGGCCCAGGTGCACGTCGGCGGCCGGGGGAAGGCGGGAGGCGTCAAGCTGGCTTCGTCCCCGGAAGAGGCCTTCGAGCAGGCAAGCCAGATCCTGGGCATGGACATAAAGGGCCTGACGGTCCGGCAGATCCTCGTAGCCGAAGCGGTAGAGATCGCCCATGAAGCCTACGTGGGGATCATCCTCGACCGGCAGACCAGGCGGCCGGTATTCATGGTCAGCGCGGCAGGCGGCGTCGATATCGAGGAGGTCGCCCGGGAGACACCGGAAAAGATTCACAAACTGGCCGTCGAGCCCCTGCTTGGACTGCTTCCCTACCAGGCCCGCTCGCTGGCGTACAAACTCTATTCCGATCCCAAGGTGGTCAGCCAGGCCGTCCGCATACTCACCCGGCTCTACGACGCGTTCATGGAAAGCGACGCGTCCCTTGCGGAGATCAACCCACTCGTGACCACGCCGGATGGCGAGTTGCGGGTCCTGGACGGCAAGATGAATATCGATGACAACGCCCTGTTCAGGCACGAGGAAATCGACGCCATGCGCGATCCCGATTCCGAGGAACCCACGGAGGCCGAAGCGCGGGACGCCGATCTCAGTTTCGTGAAACTCGACGGGGACATCGGGTGTATCGTGAACGGCGCCGGCCTGGCCATGGCGACTATGGACATGGTGAAGTTCTACGGAGGCATGCCCGCGAACTTCCTCGATATCGGCGGCAGCTCGAACCCGGACAAGGTCGTCACCGCCATGAACATCATTACCTCTGACGACCGGGTCAAGGCCGTGCTTTTCAATATATTCGGGGGTATCACCCGTTGCGACGACGTGGCGAACGGCATCGTGACCGCCCTTGACCGCATCGCTTCGGGTCCCGGCGGCCCGCTCACCCTGCCTATCGTCATCCGGCTTACCGGGACGAACGAAGCAGAGGGACGCAAGATACTCGAGTCCGTGGGGCTCGTCGCAGTCGACACCATGGCGGAAGCCGTTCAGAGGGCCGTAGAACTGGGGAGGGGGGCGAGATGAGCATCCTGGTTGATGAAAACACCCGCGTCGTCGTGCAGGGGATCACAGGCAGGGACGGTTCCTTCCACACGCGTCAGATGGTAGCCTACGGCACGAACGTCGTGGCCGGGGTCACACCCGGCAAGGGCGGCCAGGACCTGGACGGCATCCCGGTCTACGATACCCTGGATGAAGCCGTCTCGGCGACAGGCGCAAATACGTCCATCATCTATGTCCGCCCTGCCTTCGCGGCCGACGCGATCCACGAGGCGATCGACGCGGCTTTGGACCTGGTGATCTGTATCACCGAAGGCATTCCCACGCTGGACATGGCCCGGGTCTACGCCGTGTTGAGCCAGTCCGGCGTGCGACTCCTGGGACCGAACTGTCCCGGCGCCATCACGCCCGGCGTCGCCAAGGTGGGCATCATGCCCGGTCACATCCACCGTCCCGGTCACGTGGGCGTAGTTTCCCGCAGCGGAACGTTGACCTACGAGATCGTCCACCAGTTGACGAGCGCGGGCATCGGCCAGTCGACCTGCCTGGGTATCGGCGGCGACCCGATCATAGGGACAGGCTTCATAGACGCTTTAGAGGCTTTTGAGGCGGATCCGGATACTCACGCCGTGGTCATGATCGGTGAAATCGGCGGATCAGACGAGGAACGGGCCGCGGAATTCGTTCAGCAGAACATGAGCAAACCGGTGGTCGGGTTCATCGCGGGCCGCACGGCGCCGCCCGGAAAGCGCATGGGGCACGCCGGCGCGATCATATCCGGGGGAACAGGCGGAGCGGAAGAGAAAGTGAGCGCGCTGAACGGTGCGGGCATTCCGGTGGCGGACCGTTCGGCCGACATGGTCGATTTGATCCGCGCGGCACTCGTCCGATGATCTCCGCGGCACTCGCCCGATGATCCGCGCGGCACTCGTCCGATGATCTCCGCGGCACTCGTTCGATGATCCGCGCGGCACTCGTCCAATAGGGGGTTTTTTCTCTTGACACAATAAGGGTAACCTCCCTATTATTAGTGGCTTCGGGCCGAATCAAGGGGAGGCCGGCGCAATCGGAATCCGGCGTGTAGCGGCATGAGAAGCGTGGTCGATTTCCTGTGAACAAGTAGTCTATATGCAATTAGCGATCGAAGATCTGGCCGAAGGTCTGCATCCCATCCATCTGGAAGAAACTCCCGCCGACGATTTCATTCCGGTCGAGGACTGCCGTTTCGCTTCCCCCGTCACGGTCGACGGCACGCTGACGGTTTCCGAGAATTCCCTCGTGCTGCAGGCTGAAATAACGGTTTCCATGACCTTTTCATGCGGCCGGTGTCTTCAGGACGTCGATGACCAAATCAGCGGCGAAATCGCGACCTACTACGAGAAGACCGGCAGGGCCATACCGGAAGGCGAGGAACTGACCGAGTCGGACGACGTGGAAATCCTGGATTACAGCGCGAAGACGATCGACCTGAGTCGGCGTATCGCGGAACTCGTCAACCTGAATTTGCCGATGAAGCCCCTTTGCAGCGAAGATTGCAAGGGCCTCTGTCCCGGTTGCGGAATAAACCTCAACGAGGACATATGCGGTTGTGGTACCCGTCAGGTAGATCCGCGCTGGCACACATTGAAATCCTTGTGGAAGGAGGATTGAAAAATGGCTCTGCCCAAGCGGCGTCAATCCCGGGCACGGAGTCGAAAGCGCCGTACGCACTGGGTTCTTTCGATGCCCGCGCTGGTGGAATGTTCCCATTGCGGCGAAAAGAAACGCCCCCACCGCGTTTGTCCCCACTGCGGTTACTACCAGGGAAGGGAAGTACAGGAAGTCGAAGCGATCTAAGTTCGGCGCCGATACCCATGACCCAGACCAGGATCGCCTTCTTGTTTCCGGGCCAGGCCTCTCAGTACGTGGGCATGGGCCGGGACCTGCACGACCGGTATCCGCAGGTAAGGGCGCTTTACCAGCAGGCTCTTGAGATTACAGGCGCCGATATCGCTGGGGTGTCCTTTGACGGCCCCGCGGCGACGCTTAAGCAAACGAATTACACGCAACTGGCCATCCTGGTGCACAGCGTAGCGGTCGCGTCCCTGCTGAAGGAGCACGGGATCCATCCTGATTTCGTCGCGGGTCACAGTCTGGGGGAATACTCGGCGCTCGTGGCGGCCGGTTCCCTCGGTTTCGAGGAGGCTTTACGCCTGGTCGGCTTGCGGAGCGAGTTGATGCACGAAGCAGGGCAGTTGCAGAATGGAACCATGGCGGCCGTGATCGGCCTTTCACCGCGGCAGATCGACGAAGTCTGCCAGTCTGCGTCTGAGGAAGGCGAACCCGTTCAGCCCGCGAATTTCAATACGCCGGTGCAGACCGTCATCGCGGGAGCAGTGCCTGCCGTGGAACGGGCCATGGAAGTTGCCCGCGCCGCGGGGGCCAGAAAAGTCATTCCGCTCGAAGTCAGCGGGGCATTTCATTCCGTGCTTATGGAACACGCGCGGCAGGGCCTGGCGGAAGCGATCGAAAAGGCCTCCATTTCCCATGCGGAAACGCCCGTCGTGGCAAACGTGACCGCCCGTACCGTTACGGAGCCCGACGAAATCCGCCGCCTGTTGATCGAGCAGTTGACCCGTCCGGTACGCTGGGCGGAATCGATGGCCACCCTGGCCGGCCAGGGGGTGGGCACAGTTGTGGAAGCCGGACCGGGCAACGTACTCGCGGGTCTCATGAAGAGAATGCACCGCGACGTCGGCATCCTGAACGCGGACAAGCTCGATGACGTCTTCGAAGTGACGGAAACGCTCGGGCGGACCGTGGCGGGAAGGTAACCCGGCGGAACGGAAACGCTCGGGCGGACTGTGGCGGGACGGTAACCCGGCGAAACGGAAACGCTCGGGCGGACCGTGGCGGGAAGGTAACCCGGCGGGAAGGTAACCCGGCGGGAAGATAACCCGGCGGGAAGATAACCCGGCGAAGCAGTCGGTACAGTCTCGCGGAGGTCTACAGGATTGCGCGGCTTAAAGGACAAGGTCACGATCATAACGGGCGGAGCGCAAGGCATCGGATCCGCCGTCGCCGAACGTTTTGCCGCGGAGGGCGCGCGCGTCATCCTGACCAGCCGCGACGGGGCGAAGGCGCAGGACGCCGCCGAGGCGTTGAACCGCAAGGGGGGCGATGCCAGGGGATTGTCCGTGCGCATTGACGACCGGGACAGCGTGAAAGAGCTGATCGACGGCGTGGTCGAGGCGTACGGTTCCATCGACGTCCTGGTCAACAACGCGGCCACGGTCAGGGATACGCTCCTGATGCGCATGAAACAGGATGACTGGGACGAGGTCATCCACGTAAACCTGGGCGGCGTGTTTATCTGCACCCAGGCCGTAATTCGCCAGATGATGCGGCAGAGAAGCGGTCGGATTATCAATATGACCTCGATCGTAGGTCTTACGGGCAACCCGGGTCAGGCCAATTACTCCGCATCCAAGGCCGGTATCATCGGCTTCACCAAGTCCGTGGCAAAAGAGGTCGGCAGCCGTGGCATCACGGTGAATGCGATCGCGCCGGGGTTTATCGAAACGGCCATGACGGAAGCACTGCCCGAAGCGGTGCGGACCGCGTTCCTGGACGCCACCCCGCTGTCACGGGCCGGACAACCCGGCGACGTGGCCGGTATCGCGGCATTCCTCGCCTCAGATGACGCCGCCTTCGTGACGGGCCAGGTGATGCGCATAGACGGCGGCATGGGCATGTAATCGGACAGGCTGAAAGCAACGAGATGGCTTGTAGTGCGTTCAAGTGTGGCGTAAATGATTTTAGAATTCAAATAAGGAACCAGTATTCATCAGTACAGGAGGTAAGATGATGGTAGATCGCGTAAAGGAGATCATCGCCGAGCAGCTCGGTGTGGACGGTGACCAGGTTACCGAAAACGCCTCGTTCACCGACGACCTGGGCGCGGACTCGCTCGATACGGTGGAACTCGTCATGGCGCTCGAAGAGGAATTCGATCTCGAGATTCCCGACGAGGATGCCGAGAAGATCGTCACGGTCGGCGACGCGATCAAATATCTCCAGGCTAATACAGACGGCTGATTCACGTCTAATACAGACGGCTGATTCACGTCCAATACAGACGGCTGATTCACGTCCAATACAGACGGCTGATTCACGTCAAGGCCCGGCTGTCATATCCACGTAGTCCGGGCGACTCGGCCGGTTGATCTTGGGAGGCATCGGGGTGGCAGAACGCGTTGTCGTCACCGGTATGGGCGTCCTGAGCCCCGTGGGTCTCACGCTCGATACCTACTGGAAAGCCCTATGCGAAGGTCGAAGCGGCATAGGCCCCATAACGAAATTCGATGTGAGCGCCTTTCCGGCGAAAATCGCCGCTGAACTGAAGGAATTCAACGCGGCCGATTACATTGACCGGAAAGAAGTGCGGCGTATGGACGAGAACGTTCAATATGCCGTGATCGCGGCGCAGATGGCGATCGAAGATTCCGGGCTGGATCTGGATGCCGAGGACCTCGAACGCATCGGGGTGGTGATGGGTACCGGCGTCGGCGGGATATGGACTTTTGAAAACCAGCACACCAACCTGGTAAACAAGGGTCCGGGCCGCGTCAGTCCTTTTTTCATTCCCATGATGATCGCGGACATGGCGCCGGGCCAAATCTCGATGATTCACGGCCTGAAGGGTCCGAACTACACCACGGTATCGGCCTGTTCCAGCGGTGCGCACGGCATCGGCGACGCCTTCCGGATCCTGCAGCATGGCGATGCGGACGTCATGGTCACCGGCGGAACAGAGGCCAGTATCTCGCCCATGGCCGTGGCCGGTTTCAGCAACATGCGTGCCCTGTCCCTGCGGAACGACGAACCAGAGCGCGCCAGCAGACCCTTCGACGCGGGACGGGACGGTTTCGTCCTTGGCGAAGGCTCGGGCATGGTCGTCCTGGAGACCCTCTCGCACGCGAAGCAGCGCAACGCTACGATCTACGCCGAGTTGGCGGGTTACGCCGCGACGGCCGACGCCTTTCATATCACCCAGCCCCATGAATCGGGCGAAGGCGCGATGCGGTCCATGAGCCTGGCGCTGCGGAACGCGGGGATGGGCGCGGACGAGATCGATTACATCAACGCGCACGGAACGTCCACGCCGTTCAACGACCGCATCGAAACACTGGCCATTAAGAAGGTTTTCGGCGATCATGCGCAAAGTCTCGCGATCAGCTCCACCAAATCGCTCGTCGGCCATCTCCTCGGTGCGTCGGGCGGAGTCGAATTCATCGCGTCCACGCTGTCCGTTGCCCGTGATTACGTCCATCCTACCATCAACTACGAGGTGCCCGATCCCGATTGCGACCTTGACTACGTCCCCAACACTGGGCGAAAGCGGGAAGTACGGGCAGCCTTGACCAATTCGTTCGGTTTCGGAGGGCATAACGTGACTCTCGTGATTAAGAAATATACGGCGTAGCGTCCTTCGAAACACCTCGAACGTGTTTCGGGGATTACCTTGCCAAAACGGCATTCCATTCTGCACAAGATGCGGCGCATGGCCTCGACCCTGATAGCGGGTCTGAAAGGCGCTTCCCGTCAAGACGCGCACCGTACGGCCGTAGAACGGGAAAACGCACACCAGGTTCAGAAGTACATCGACTACCGTTTCAAGAATCCCGACTTCCTGATCACAGCCCTCAAACACCGTTCCTACGTGTATTCCCGAGAACAATCGGGCGTAACCTCCAATGAACGGCTGGAATTCCTGGGCGACGCGGTGCTGGACCTCGTCGTGGGCGAGTTCATTTACGAAAAGTACCCCAGGCGCCGCGAGGGAGAGCTGACCCAGCTCCGCTCCACGCTGGTCAACCGGAAGGCGCTCGCCCGAGAGGCCCGGGTGATGAAACTCGGACGATATGTGCTGTTGAGTTCCAGCGAAGCGCGTTCGGGCGGCCGGTTTCGCCACTCGATCCTGTCTGACGCCTACGAATCCATCATCGGCGCCATCTATCTGGACGGCGGGCTTGAACCCGTCAGACGCTTCCTGCGTCGAACCCTGCTGCAGGAACTGAGCGAGGAACGTCCCACTGATGTCGATAACTCGCGCAACTACAAGAGCGCGCTGCTGGAATACACGCAGGGCGAAGGCATCGGGCAGCCGATATACCGGGTCGATTCCGCCGTCGGGCCCGACCATGAGAAGATCTTCACCATAGAGGTCTTTGTAGCCGGGAACGCCGTCAGCAAGGGCACGGGCACCAGCAAGAAGAACGCGGAACAGGACGCCGCGCGCCAGGCCGTAGAACAATTGCAGTCTACCCGGGACAGCGAAGGGTCATGATCCGCGTGATCTCCACGCCCGGGTGTTCCGCCGCCTACAACATGGCGATCGACGAAGCGCTGTTCAACGCGTGCGGGCGGGATCCGGAACTGGTGACGCTGCGCATCTATTCGTGGCATCCACCGGCCGTGTCCGTCGGTTACGGACAGGAAGTCGAAAAGGAGGTCGATCCCGGCCAATGCGACCGGTACGGCATCGACCTGGTCCGACGGATCACTGGCGGTCGCACGGTGCTGCACGACCAGGAACTGACGTATAGCCTGGTAACGCCGGAATCCCATCCCTCGGTGAGTACCGGGTCCGGCGCGATGTTCCGCGCTGCCGGCAAGGCGCTGGCCAGAACGCTGCGTCGCTTCGGAATTCCTGGTGAACTGGCGCCTGAGGGAAGTTGCGGGATCGGCGGCAGGAGCGATGTATGTTTCACGGCCACGGGACGTTACGAGATTACCGTCCACGGCCGGAAGCTGGCCGGGAGCGCCCAGCGCCGATCGGGCGGGCGAGTGCTGCAGCACGGATCCATCCTGCTGGGGCCCGGGCATAAAAGACTGCCGCTGCTGATACCTACCCAAGACCACGAACGCCGGGAGACCATCGCCCGGCTGCTGAACCAGCGAACGATCTCCGTTGCTGATCTGATCCCCGGTGTACCCACCTTCGAGGAATGGGCCGACGGCCTTTCCCGGTCGTTTATCGAACTTCTCAACCTCGAAGGCCGTGAGGACGCCCTGGACGAAGATGAGATTCGCGCGGCCGAGGACCTGGTCAGGACCCGGTACGAAAACGCCGAATGGACCTTTCGAAGGCCCCCGAGTCATGTCCGGTGAACCCATTGCCATAACCGGCATCGCCTGCCGGTTTCCCGGAAAGATATCAACGCCAGGATCCTTCTGGGAGTTCGTACTAAGCGGCGGAGACGCCATCCGCGCCTTGCCGGATGAGCGGAAATCGCTGTGGGGGCCGTGGCACGCCGGCGCTGACTATCCCGCCCACGGCGGATTCGTGGACGAGATCGAACGGTTCGACGCGGCGTTCTTCAACATCTCGCCTCGGGAAGCCCGTCACATAGATCCCCAGCAGCGCGTCCTGCTCGAACTCGCCTGGGAGGCGCTGGAAGACGCGCGGATTCCGCCGGTGAAGCTCGAAGGACGGCCAGTGGGCGTGTACATGGGGATCTTCCTGGACGAATACTGGGACCTCCAGCGCTATGCCGCGCCGTCGGCCGTCGGGATGCACACCAACACGGGCGGCACGATGAGCATCGCGGCGAACCGGATATCCTACTTCCTGGATTTGAAAGGCCCGAGCATCGCGGTAGACACGGCCTGTTCCTCTTCGCTGACCGCCATTCACCTGGCCTGCCGGGATATCCAGGCAGGTACCTGTACGGCCGCGCTCGCCGGCGGCGCGAATCTCCTCCTTACACCACAGACGACGCGCGGCTTTGAGCAGGCGCACATGCTGTCCCCGGATGGCCGCTGCCGCGCCTTCGACCAGGGAGCGAACGGATATGGACGGAGCGACGGCGCGGGGATCGTCGTGCTGAAATCCCTGTCCGATGCGGTGGGCGACGGCGATTCGATCTATGCGGTCATTCTCGGTTCCGCGATCAACCAGGACGGACGCAGCCGAGGACTTACCGTGCCCGCGCAGGACGCCCAGCAGGCCGTCATCGAGGCGGCCGCCTGGGCAGGAGGCCTGGACGCCCATCACCTGGCCTTCGTGGAGGCCCATGGTACGGGAACGCCCACGGGCGACCCCGTGGAAGCGGCCGCCATCGGCCGGGCCACGGGATCCACCGGCTGCCGGATCGGGTCGGTGAAAACCAATATCGGCCATACCGAGGCGGCTGCCGGGGTCGCCGGCCTTATCAAGACGGCGTTGGCACTCAAGCATGGAATCCTTCCGCCCTCCCTGCATTTCGATCGACCGAACCCCGATATACCCTTTGATGAACTTGGACTGAGCGTGGTCACCGAATCGGACCGCCTCCCCGAGCTCTGTTACGCCGGCGTAAACTCCTTTGGCTTCGGCGGCGCCAACGCCCACGTGGTGCTGGGTTCTCCGCCGATGGCTGAGGATTCGCCAGTGGCCGAGTCACAGCCGGTGGCCGGGGATTCGCCAGTGGCCGGGGTTTCGCCGATGGCCGGGGATTCGCCAGTGGCCGAGGATTCGCCGGTGGCTGAGGATTCGCATGTGGCCGGGGTTTCCAGTCCCCGTGTTCCCCGACTTCTCGTCCTGTCCACCCACAACGAGGACGCGCTGAAACAGAAAGCGTCGGACACGGCATCCCTGCTCCAGGATCATTCCCAAATACCGCCATCCGATCTGGCCGCATCGCTTTGCCTGCACAGAGCACATCTGGATCACCGCCTGGCACTGGTCTTTGAGGAGACCGGAGAAGCCGCCGAGGGACTTGAGAAGTTCTGCGGCGGCGGCATCCCGGACCGGTTGGAGACTGCGCGAGTCGCCGCGGAGCCCGGGCCCGTCGTATTTGTCTTTACCGGCATGGGGCCGCAATGGTACGGCATGGGGCAGGACCTATATCACGCGGCGCCTGCCTTTCGCGCGGCGCTGGACGAGTTTGACCGCATGTTCGCGGAGATTGCCGGCAGGCCCATTACCGAAAGCATGTGGAACGGGACGGCTGGCGAACGAATCACCGACGTGGAAATCGCCCAGCCTGCCAACATGGCGCTGCAGTGGGCCGTGGCGGCATGGTGGAAATCACTCGGTATCGAACCGCGGTACATAATCGGGCACAGTGTCGGGGAAATCGCCGGCGCCAGTGTTGCGGGCGCGCTTTCCCTGGAAGAGGGCGTCCGCATTATCTGTGAGCGCAGCAGGCTGCAGAAAGCGTTGCAGGGCCAGGGCGAGATGCTGGCGGTGGGCTTGTCGCTGGAAGATGCGGAAGTGGCCATCGAACCCTTTGGGGACAGCCTGTCTGTCGCCGCCGTCAACAGCACGGTTTCCGTGACCATATCCGGGGAGACAGCGGATATCGACCGATTGCAGGCTGAGATGGACGGCAGGCAGCTATTCTGCCGCAAATTGCACACGGAAGTCGCCTACCACAGTGTACAGATGGACAGGATCCGCGATGAATTCCTGGCGTCTCTTGACGGTTTGTCGCCTTCGGAAACGCAAACAACCCTTTTGTCCACGGTCACTGGCGCGCCGATGGCGGGGACGGAATTAACAGCGGACCACTGGTGGCGAAACATCCGGAGCCCTGTCCTCTTCGACCGGACGTTCGAACAGATTCCCGATGGCGCTGCGCCGGTTTTCCTCCAGATCGGCCCCCATCCGGTGCTATCCTCGGCCATTTACGAAAACCTGGCCCATCTAAGCCGGACAGGCCATGTGCTCGCCTCGCTGAGACGCGACCTCGGAGCGTGGGACGTCCTGCTCGAATCCGTGGCGAAATGTTACGTCCACGGCCATGATATTCGATGGGAATGTCTGGTGGACCCGCCTCGCATTTCCATGCAGTTGCCGACATACCCCTGGCAGAAGGAGCGTTTCTGGCTGTACGGGATGGCGGCTCATCAGGGCGGGCAGTACCCGCACCCGTTGATCGGCACGGGGGTAGAATCTTCCGTGGATCCCTACACCACCGTGTGGGAACGACCGGTCAGCCTGGACACCCACCCGATGCTGTCGGATCACACGATACGGGACCGTTCGATCATGCCGCTTGCCGGACAGATCGAAATGCTATTCGAAACCCTCGCCGAGGGGGATTTACCGGTTGTTTTCAAGGACCTTAAACTCCTGAATCCTCTGTTAATGCCCGAAAACGGAGCACATCTCGTCCAGATCGTTCGCAGGCAGAACCGGTACACCCTGTCCTCCAGGCCGGAATCGGCCGATACAGGTTCAGGCTGGCTGTCAAACATGCAAACCGAACGTGCCCGCATGGGTGGGATGGACGAACGTGCCCGCATGGGTGGGATGGACGAACGTGTGGACTTGGAAACCGTCAGATCCCGTTGCGACCTTCGGGTCATGAGCCGGCGATTCTACGAACGCGCCGCCGAGCAGGGTTTCCAGTACGGCCCCGCGTTCCGCCAGATTGACGAACTCGTTTACTCCGATCGGGAAGTACTGGCTTCCCTGGCCGCCCTGGATGATGGCCAGGCATCCTACCGCCTGCACCCCGGTGTGCTGGATGCCGGCCTGCAGGCTCTCCTGATGCTCATGCCAGATGATGTTCCCCATCTTCCCGTCGGCGTGGAATACCTTGTGCTGCAGAGACTTCCCAGACAGCATGAACGCCTGTTTGCCTATTCGAGACTGCGAGAACGTTCAGACGCCAGTGGCCTGCTGGCCGACGTGCGCCTCGTCGACGAAACAGGCCTTCCCGTTGTTACTATGGAAGGCGTTGCACTGTCTCCGGCGGGCGCGGGCCGGCACAGCACAGGCGCGGGCCGGCACAGCACAGGCGCGGGCCGGCACACGGGCGCGGGCCGGCACAGCACAGGCGCGGGCCGGCACAACACAGGCGCGGGGCGGCACACGGGCGCGGGCCGACACACAGATGTGGGCCTGGACCGGGCAGGTAGTCCAGGCGGCCTACGCGGCATCCATAATCCACACGGACTGTACCGCGAATCGTGGGTGGATGTAACATCCCTGGAGGGAGGCGCTGAACCCACCACGCCATCCTGTTGGCTTGTGATCTCGGACGACCAGCGACTCGGAGCCGGCCTGGCCGGTGCCCTGTCGCGCCACGGCGCAAAATGTGAATTCATCGTTCACTCTGGCGATCAGAAGACGAACCCGGCCGACGTGCTGCACGGTAAACTGAGATCGATTGAACCCGCTACCGGAGATGCTGTTGGTGTCGTAGGCATCTGGACGGGAGGAGGCCACGACGACCAGCGATCAGACCGGCATACCGTATCTGCACTGGAGTCCTTCAAACTGATTAAAGCGTTGCTGGACTGTCCTGAGATTTCGTGCCGACTGAGACTGATTACGGCAGGCGCGCAGTCCGTGATTGCAGGCGAGGGGGCGACACCGGAACTCGCGACGATCTGGGGTTGCGGGCGGGTCGCCATGCGCGAACATCCCGAACTGAACTGTACGCTGATCGACCTTCCGTCCGGTACTGGCGAGACTGCCGATTTCGATGTAGAACGCCTTGCCGAAATCGTGAGAACGGACGCGCTACCAGGTGAAATCGCGCTGCGAGGAACTGACTTTCTTGTCCGTCGTCTCGTCCCATTCGACCTGCGGTGGTGCGAAGCGAAGGTCATACCCGTAACATCTTGTTCAAAAACAAGTTACAGGTTGTCTCAGTCCGTGCCGGGATCGATCGACGATCTACGTTTTTTAACGAAAGAGAAGCCCCAACCGGCGCCGGATGAGGTGGTCGTGCGCGTACGGGCCACCGGGCTGAATTTCCGGGACGTGCTGACGGCCCTTGGCATGCTCGAAGCCCCGTCGCGACGTCCGCCCTCCTTCGGCTGGGAATGTGTGGGCGAAGTAACGGCAAAAGGCGGCCGGGTTGATCATGTCGACGAAGGCGATTGGGTCATGGGCATGATGCCGTCGGCCATGGCCGGATATGTGACCGCGAAGGCTGATCTGGTCGTCCGAAAGCCGGATCATCTGGGTATCGAGGAGGCTGCCACCCTGCCCGTGGCTTTTCTGACGGCATACCTGGGTCTCGTGATCCGGGGTGGGATATCCGCAGGAGACCGCGTCCTGATCCACAACGCGACCGGCGGAGTGGGCCTGGCTGCCCTGCAACTTGCAAAGAACGCGAAAGCCGAGGTCTTCGCCACGGCGGGATCATCCGACAAGCGTGCTTTACTGCGTGAGATGGGCATTTTGCACGTGATGGATTCCCGTTCGCCGGACTTTTCCGATGCGATCATGGAGAAGTCGGATGGGAAGGGGATGGATATCGTCCTCAACGCGCTGTCAGGACCTGGCATGACGGCTTCTCTGTCCGTGCTCGCTCCCTACGGGCGCTTCATCGAGATCGGCAAGACCGATGTGCTGAACCATGGACTCGTCGACCTCAACCAGCTCGATCACAATCGATCCTTTCATCCCATCGATCTTGCGCAGTTCATCGAGGAACGGCCCGATCGCGCGGGCGAACTGTTGCAGGCGGTCGTAGCCATGGTTGCGGAAGGGACGGTGAGTCCCCTGCCGTACCAGGTCCACCCGATGCATGAAGCAAGGGATGCCTTCCGGTTCATGTCCCAGGCCCGGCACACGGGAAAACTGGTGCTCGTGGATGACGGATCGCCCGTTCCAGTGGATATGGGCGATGATGACCCGGTCATACGAACGGGCGGGACTTACCTCGTTACGGGGGGCGCGGGCGGGATCGGCCGTTACCTGACGGAATGGTTGATTGACCGCGGCGCCGGCCTGGTGGTTGTGACCGGGCGGCGCCCTGGCGATGAAACGGAGCACGACGACGAGGCGGGACGGAGGCCTGGCGACGAGGCGACACACGACGACGAGGCGGGACGGAGAGCTGGTGTCGAGGCGACACCTGACGATGAGGCGGGACGGAGACCTGGTGTCGAGATTGTGCCGGCCACCCTTCCCACCAGCAAGGTGAAGTACGTACAGGCCGACGTAACCGACCGAAAGGCGATGGCGCGGCTCGTCGCAGACCTGGCAAGAGAGAACGCGCCGTTGAGTGGCGTCTTCCACGCGGCCGGCGTATTGGACGACGGCATTCTGCTCACCCAGAACGCGGACCGGTTCCTCTCGGTGCTCGAGCCCAAGACGACCGGCGCCTTGCATCTGCACGAACTGACCAGGGATCTGGACCTGGATCTCTTCGTCCTCTTTTCGTCGGTGGCTTCCCTGGCCGGCACGGCAGGCCAGTCGTCCTACGCCGCCGCCAACGCCTATCTGGACGGACTCGCGGACCTCAGGCGCAAGGAGCGCCTGCCGGTAACGACGATCAACTGGGGTCCCTGGGAAGGCAAGGGGATGATGCTTTATGAACGTGCCATCGATCGTCTCAAACGGCAGGGACTGCGGCCGATCCCGCCCGGTGAAGCCGTCGAGTTGCTTGACCGGATATTGCACCTCAACATCCAACGCGTAGGCGTGATCCCTACTGTGGAGCCTGAGAAAGATACACTTTTGGCCCGGTTCATGGAGCCGGACACTCAAGGAGAGCAGACGCGGACGCCACAGTCGATACCCTCGTTATCAAAATCAGACGTGCGCGCGCTGCCTGCGGAAAAACTCCGCCCCTATATCGAGGAATACGTGACCGATGCCATCTGCCGTATCGTGGAAGTGGATCCGGGAAGCGTGGATTTCGGGCAGTCCTGGCGCGGCCTGGGGGTGGATTCCCTCATGGCCGTGGAATTGAGAAACAGGATCGAAGCGGGATTGCACGTGTCGGTTCCGGTCGAGACCCTGCAGTCGGCGACCGCCATCAGCCGAACGATCGACACTTTGTTCGAGGGATTGAAAGCTCAGGGCTGTGACTGAGCGTTGGTTGCAACCTTAAGCACGATAACAGCTATCACTGGACAGGTAAGAACATGAACCGCACAACCTACATTGAACGAATCAGGCATATGGTCGAACGTCGAGACTCCTGGCAGGGCCGTGTGTTTGACGATTTCGTACTCGGGATGATCTTGTTGTCCCTGATCACATTCACGTTAAGAACAATCCCAGGCTTAACCAGCCAGACACAGTCTTTCCTCCATTGGGTGGAAGTCATTACCGTTGTGTTGTTCACATTCGAATACTGCTTGAGGTGCTTTGTCGCATTCAAAAGAACGCGATACATTTTCAGTTTCTTCGGCATCATTGACCTGCTGGCTATCCTGCCTTTTTACCTGATGATGTTCGGCTTCGGGTACGTCGACGGCCTGGTACTTCGGGTCGTTCGTGTGTTGCGTATCTTCAGGATTATCAGGCTGCTTAGGTACAGCCTGGCTGTAGACCGCCTGCAACGTGCCGTCGTCATCGTAAGGGAAGAGATTATCATGTTCGTGGTCCTGTCCATGATCCTGATTTATCTGGCGGCAGCGGGAATCTGGTACTTCGAAAACAGCGCGCAACCTGAAAAATTCGGTTCGGTTCTGGATGGTTTGTGGTGGGCGGTTGTAACTTTGACTACCGTGGGTTACGGCGATACCTATCCAGTGACCGGAGGGGGAAGGATATTCACGTTCTTGCTCCTGATGATCGGATTAGGCGTCATCGCCATTCCTCCTGGAATCATCGCATCGGCTTTGTCGAAGGCCAGGGCTGAACAGGACAGGGAGCACTCGTAGGAAAATCGCAGGAAAGGCTCGGAATACACCTCTGACCTAGTCTCGAATGGAAGCTGGGTGCGGATTCGAATTAAAGGACGCAATGCATCGGGTACTGCGGAGCATTCAAAACGGCAGGGCGGGGCGATCAAGGGGCGCGAACCCCTGTCTGCCGGGATAGCGAGCGGAGTCTTCGGGGAACCAGGCGAGTTGAAGAAAGCCACGAGCGGGCCGACAGATCATGACTTAACTACATGATTTACATACGATTACGAGTGAAGCTTACATTTTAGTGCCGGGGGCGGTATACAAATGTTGAGGCCCGCCTGTTAGGCTGCAATGAGGCAACAAAAGCCTTGAATCGGTTCTATAAGTACCAAAATAAGAATCTGTGCCACACACTGCCTAAGGGCCGCCTGCAGTCACCTACGAGTAGTCGGGTGTTTTCCAAAATCCCGGAATGCCGCATAAGGTTTACAGCCACCTTACCCTTATCCATTAAAAACATGTAAAGTTCTGTCGTGTTGTCTGCGTAGAGCGCTGCTACAGTGAAATTAGGAGCGTTTTCACTCAAAGTCAAAGTGGTCAGATATGGACCTGGAGTATGCCAACCCTGTTTTTCCTTATTGTACATTACGGTATACTTGGTGAATGGTTCAACGTCAGCCCCTGTGTTTTCAAATAGCCCGATAGTAACACCAGCCAAATCTGATGAATCCCATCCCTTCATCGACGTCTGAAGCACGTTAGGGAAATAATACGCATACCCTTCAAAGTTGGTGCATTCGGCAAGTAATTTGGGCTGTTGAGCCTGAACCGCTGCAGGAATCAGAAATGCAGATAACAATAGTATCTTTAACATGGGACCTCACTTGTGGTGTGATTGGGTAGTCGAGATTAGTCTCTAACTACATTTTTTCACGTAAATCCCGAATTAGACTCATGTTCTTGTCGTGACGCGCACGATTCGGGTCTTCCCACGTGTCAACCGCTTCTAATTGTGATATGTATTTCTCTGGCAAACAATGTTCTCGTGCTCCTGCCACAACCAGTGCCCGGTACCAGGAATATGGCCTTCGAGAATTGTCAATCTCGGTAGCTTGATATGCCTCGGCAGTTATCGGCACCCCTTTGAATTCCACGTTGATACAGATCTTTACATAACCCTTACCCAAACCTTCGGCTGCGTCCAGAGCACATCTTTCGTTCACCGCCACCCGATAAAGTACACCGAAAATGTGCGCTTTAGGTGAGGACACCGAAACAATGTCGCACTTTCCTGAACCGTCCTTCTTGCTCCACTTATGCCAACAGAGCATGTAACCGTTTAATTTTACAAAGCATAATGACTTAGCGGACGGGCACCGTTCAAATAGCCGCGAGCTTAGCATATTCGAACCATAAGCGAAAGTGATATAGTGTTCTTTGTTCACTGTTGTCTTATCACGATTATGGTGAGATTAGATCGAAGGATATGACTTTGTACGTCTATACCGTTGAAGCTCGAGACATTAAACCCCTTGCAATCCTGTAAAGGAAAAACAAAAGAACGAAGACGGGTATACAATAGGGAGCGGCGTGAGAAAAAGCAAAGATCTATGAAAGACTAGAGGCGCGGAATCCATCATAGGGGCAGAAAGCCACGAGTCGGACTCGAACCGACGACCTATTCATTACGAATGAATTGCTCTACCAGCTGAGCTATCGTGGCCTGTTAAATCGCCGACAATATATACTTCAGCAGCCCTGAATGCAACCCGTTTTTAAGTCTGTGCGGCTTCCGTTTTTAAGCCTGTGCGGCCTCCGTTTCAGGCCGGCTGGACGGCCAGGGTGCGCTCTATATTCCCCCTGGTTCCCGCTATATCGAAACACTCACGCTGGTTGGTCTGCATGAGCCGGAGCGCCACGTCCATGGCCTGTTTTTCGGTGAGGAGGCCGTCGCTCACCTCGGCTTCCAGGGCGCGGGCGAGCCACCTGCGCGCTTGCACGGCGTAGGCGTAGGCACTGGTGGGCCAGCCGGTGTCTCCACCGAAGGCGAACAGCTTGTTGATGGGCACGGCGTGAATGAAGCGGCGGACGAAATCGCAGGAACTGAAGGGGTCGATGGACCAGGCCCAGCAGAGGTCGACCCAGACGTTGGGGTAGTGCTTCGCGAGGGCGATCAGCTCGTGGCTGTAAGGGTAGGCGATGTGCATGAGTACGAACCGGGCGTCGAGATACCGTGCCAGCAGGCCGCACAGGTTACCGCTCTTGATGCGGTCCACCGGCATCCGGCTGTGGCCCGCATAGTAGCCGGTGTGGATCTTGAAGGGCAGATTGTGCTCGATGGATAGTTCCACGCCGCGCGCCCAGCCCCAGTCCCCCAGGCAAAGTGCGGCCTCCTCCGGTGCACCGTCCGGATCGCGAAGGATGGTGTCCAGTGCCCGGGCGGCTTCGGAGTCGCTCCGCTCCTCCCACCGAAGTGTCCTCGAGTAGGCGTGCTGTGCCTTTACCGCGATGGCGTGGGGAGCGTGTTTCGCAAAAATTGCGGCCATGGCTTCCCGCAGGCTGTCCAGGCTGCTCACGGTAATCCCCGTTTCTTCCGCGATTTGCTCCACAGGCACCTCGCCATTGCAGAACCCTACCCACGAAATATCGTAAAGGAAGAAGTCCGGCCCGGATACGTCGGGCTCGCACGCCCAGACGAAGTTGTCGGTCTGCACGTGATCGAGCCCCGCGCGGTCCCGCAGAAGGGCCAGGCGCTGGCCGGGAGCCCGCAGCCGCTCGTTCTCGGCCTGCGCCGCCGCCAGTCCGTCGGCCGTGATCTCCGTTATACCGTATACGTCTTCCGCCAGGATGCGCACGGCCTCGCCGTAACCCGTTAGCTTAACGGCTTCCCAGGCCTTCCGGACGCGATCGAAACGATCCGCCACACTACCTTTTCCCGGGTCCATCAGGGCATCGACGTCCTCCTGCGACGCGCCTGCGACCACGAGATCAGCCGGGACGTAATTGCTGAAGAGGTCCTGCAACACGTCCGGTCCGTTGTTGACCCAGTCTTCTTCGAACCGGAGATGCTCATGGGTATCTATGAGCCGAGTCTCGTGAATGTACCGGGACAGATCGGACATGGGGACCTCCTGTGTTGCGTGCATCGGGAATGGCGTAAGAACAGGTGTAAACAGGCGAAAGTACCGGTGTAAACCAGGCGGAGACCGGAAATACCCCCGGGGTGAGTCGAACACCCGACCAACGGTTTAGGAAACCGCTGCTCTATCCTCTGAGCTACGGGGGCAGAAGACTGGTTCCGGTCCGTGCTCAACATATGAACGCGCCGGCTGAGTTGTCAACGCCTTAATGCCGCGGACCGGCACTGATTGAGCGGCAGATCGGGATTGATCGGGTGGCGGACCGGCATTGATCGGGTGGCGGACCGGCATTGATTGAGCGGCAAACCGGCATTGATTGATCTTGTCATCCAAAACCTGCCGCCCTATATTCAAACCTTCCTGTTCGGCGGAGCATCGAGCGGCAGGGATACAGTCACCTGGAAGCGGGAGGACCGAGCGTGAAGGGCCTGGTCAAATACGAGCACGGACCGGTCAACATGGAAGTCCGGGAGATGCCGGTACCGGCGCCCGAATCCGGGGAGGTCCTGGTGGAGATCCGCGCCGCGGGGATCTGCGGCACCGACATCCACATTTACAAGGACGAGTACCCCTACGATCCGCCCGTGATCATGGGCCACGAGTTCTCCGGCGTCGTGGACGAGGTGTCCGGCACGGACGCGTACCGGCCGGGTGACAAGGTGACCGGCATTCCGACCACCGTCGTCTGCGGCGTGTGCAGGTACTGTACGGCGGGGCAGCACAGCCTGTGCGACAGTCGCAAATCCATCGGCAGCGGGGTGCACGGCGTCTTCACGAAGTACGTGGTCATGCCGGCCTGGGCATTGCGCAGGATCCCGGAGCACCTTGATCTCGCCATCGGCGCGTTGAGCGAACCGCTCTGCTGCTGCGTCAAGGCCGTCTCCATACGCACGTCGCTGACCGCCGGCGATGTGGCGGTGGTAACGGGACCGGGGCCCATCGGTATGTTGACGACGCAGGTAGCGAAGGCGGAAGGCGCCTACGTCATCCTGACCGGCACTTCGGAGGATGAGGAAAGGCTCGAACTCGGCGCGCGTTGGGCGGACGAGACCGTAAACATTGAAGAAACCGACCTGCTTGAGCTCGTCCGGGACCGGACACAGGGCTACGGCGCCGACGTGGTATACGAATGTTCCGGGTCGGCGGCGGCCACCCGATCGGCCATCGAATTGGTGAGGAAGCAGGGCACGATCATGCAGATCGGTCTGCACGGCGGGCCCTTCGAAGTGGATTTCTTCCCGGCGGAACTGAAGGAAATCGATATACGGACTTCCTTCGCCGGATCCCTGGATGCCTGGGACCGGACCATGGTGATGCTGGATCAGCGCAGGATCGAATTGGAACCCATCGTGTCGGACGTGGTTCCATTAACCGAGTGGGATAACGCGTTCCGCAGATTATTGAATAAAGAAGGCATGAAGATTCTGTTCGAACCGGTCGACTAGGTAACGCTGTGGGCGGAGCGCTTCAGGCGGCGCACTGACGAAGGCGCGCTCCAGGCGACGCACTGCAGGAGACAAGCTCCAGGTAGTCGCCCCGTACAAAACTTTAAGGAAACGATCACCAGACGATCAACGATCACCAGACGATCAACGATCACCAGACGATCAACGAACACCAGATAAGGGGAATCAAATGGACCTGGGATTGAAGGACAAAGTCGCCCTGGTTACCGGCTCGAGCCGGGGCATTGGACGATCGATCGCTCTGGGCTTCGCGGACGAGGGATGTCACGTCAGCCTGAGTGCCAGAGGGGAAGAAAAACTCAATGAGACCGAAAGGGAAGTCGCGCGCAGCGGTGTCGAAACGCTCGCGACGGCGGGAGACCTGACCACGGCAGAGGGCATTGAACGCGTCGTGGAAGCCACAATACAACGTTGGGGGCGCATCGACATCCTAGTCAACAACGTGGGCGGCAGCGTGTGGAATCCCTTCGACGATGTTTCCGATGACGAGTGGCTGTACGTATTCAATCTGAATATGTTCGCCGCCGTGCGGGCGACGCGGGCCGTGCTCCCGACGATGCGTAAGCAGGAAAGCGGATCGATCATCACGATCTCTTCCATCTTCGGCCGCGAAGCGGGCGGACCCGCCACCTACAACGCCACGAAGGCCGCGGAAATCTCCATGGGAAAGACACTTGCCAAGGAAGTGGCCAAAACCGGTATCCGTGTGAACACGGTGGCACCCGGCTCGGTCATATTCCCGGGGGGGAACTGGCAGAAACGCCTGGACGCGGACCCCGACGGCATCGGTAAGTTCGTGGAGCAGGAGCTCCCGGCCGGTCGCTTTGGCAATCCCGAAGAGATCGCGGACGTAGTGGTTTTCCTGTCATCGGACCGGGCGAGCTGGGTCACCGGCGCCTGCATCAACGTCGATGGATGCCAGTCCCGTTCGCTCATCTAGGGTCACCGGCGCCTGCATCAACGTCGATGGATGCCAGTCCCGTTCGCTCATCTAGGGCAGCGGAGGATACTCGGAGGATTCGCGAAATGAACTCGCGCCTCGAACAACTAGAGTTGCTCGCAAGTAAGGACCCGGGCGATCCCTTCGTTCAGTACGCGATCGCGCTGGAATACGTGAGTTCGGACCGGCTCGAAGAAGCGGCGGGTATCCTGGAACGGCTCATGGAAGCGTCGCCGGACTACTCGGCGGGTTATCATCAGGCGGGCCGGGTTTATGAGAAGCTGGATCGCGATGACGAAGCCCGCAGGTGTTACGAACGGGGCATCGTCGTGGCGCAGCGCCAGGGCGACGCCAAGGACCTGGAAGAAATGCGGGAGGCCCTCGCGTTTCTTGACTGATCCAGTTGCGACTGGCCGTACCTGCG
>CAZZNP010000009.1:17979-33352 GCA_964655785.1 uncultured Gemmatimonadota bacterium | reverse complement strand
TACTGGTACGCATAGCCCAGTCCATACTCGGATGGGCATTCGTCGTCATCGGAGTCCTGGGCATCTTCCTGCCGTTGCTGCAGGGCGTGCTGTTCATCGTGATCGGGTTGACAATCCTGTCCACGCACAGCGCCTTCGCCAAACGCATGTTGGCCCGGCTGGAGGAAAAGTACCCGGAGATCTACGCCAAGGTGGAGAGACTGAAGGCCAGATTCGCCGAGAGCAAGCCGCTCCTGGTCACGCTGGGTACGCTCCTGGTGGTCCTGTTGGGAGTGGGGATCTACCTGGCCGTGCTCGGTTTCAAGACGGCCTACGTGAAGATCGTGCCGATCCTGTTGAGTTAGCCGTATCAGGCGTCAGATCAGGCGGCGTATCAGGCGGCGGCTGCGCCGGTCCAATCGTTCGAGGTCGTGGATTTCGTACCGGTTGCCGTGCTCGTCCGTGATCAGGATACGACCGGGCGACAACTCTATCATACCTTCCCTGAGGTCCCGCATCGGGATCTTTACCGCGCCCCGGTCCGTCTCCACCGAGAATAGTGAAGTCCCTCCCCGCCCCTCCATTTCCACTACACGCGTGATTGTCGGGCGGAAATACCGCCATTCGATCTCATCCCGGATAATACGGTAGGAGTCTTCATCGCAGGACGCCGGGTCGGCCACGAGGCCCAGGTATTCGTCCTCCTGGTCGAAGAAGGTGACGTACCGGCTTTCGATTGTAAGCGGAAAGGCCTGGCGGATCTTGACGTTGAAGTACAGGTCGCCCGCAATGGAGAGCGTGGGCGGCTGGTCGTCCCGCCGTTCAAGGCGTATGGCGCCCGGATCGAGAAAGGACATGTCTTAACCCTCCACGCCCACGATGCTGGAGACGTTGGTGTGCAGTTGGACCAGCCGGTAGTATTCGCCCTGACGGTCCAGCAGTTCCTCGTGGGTGCCCAGTTCCACCGGCTCGCCGTTCTTGAGCACGAGCAGCCGGTCGGCGTCTCTCAGGGTGGACAGGCGGTGGGCGATGGCGAGCGTCGTTCGGCCTTCCATGAGCCTTCCCAGGGCTTCCTGAATCTTCTTTTCCGTCTCCAGGTCGAGGGCCGACGTGGGCTCGTCGAGTATCAGGATTCTCGGATCATGCAGGATGGCCCGGGCGATCGCGACACGCTGACGCTCCCCGCCGGAGAGTCTTCCGCCCCGTTCCCCGACCGGCGTGTCGTACCCATCGGGCATCTTGACGATGAATTCGTGGGCGTTCGCGTTGATGGCGGCCTCGATGATCGCCTCGCGGGACGCATCCTGGTTGCCGAAGCGGATGTTGTCGGCCACGGAACCGGAGAACAGGAAGGGATCCTGCTCCACGTACCCGATCTGGCTTCGCAGCTGCATCAGGTCCATCCGGCGCACGTCGATTCCGTCGATGAGTATCTGTCCCCCGTCGACGTCGTAGAAACGGCACATGAGTTTGATCAAGGTGGACTTGCCCGCGCCCGAGTGCCCTACGAGTCCGATCATCTCGCCCGGTTCGACGTGCAGGTTGATCCCCTTGAGCACGGGCTGGTGCGCCACGTAGCCGAAGTTTACGTCCTGCAGCTCAAGGCGCCCTTCGAAGCGGGGCACGTCGACGGTCCCGGCCGGGGCATAATCCTCGATGGGACTGTCGATGACCTCGAAGGTGCGGGTGATAGCCGTCATCATCTCGGGAATCCAGTCGGCCATGCTCGTCAGCTGCTGCACGGGACTATAGAACATGGCAAGGTAAAGGAAGAAGGCCATCAGCATGCCGGTAGTCATTTCCCCCGCTTGCACCTGCAGCCCGCCGTACCACCAGACGAGCAGCCCCCCGACGGACACGATGAAGGCGAGGAGCGGACGCACGGTGCGCGACCGGACATGGATGTTGCGCTCTGCCGTGAACACCTTTTCGTTCTCTAGTTGCATGTCCCGGCTCTGCCTTTTCTCCTGGGCGAAGATCTTCACGACCCGGATACCGGACAGCGCGTCGTTCACCCGCTCGAAGAAGGTCGCCCAACTGTCCCACGACCTGCCGTAGAACCACATGAGGTACCGCTTGATGTGGATCGACGCGTAGATGATGGCCGGAATGGGGACCAGGACAAGGAGGGCCAGTTCCCAGTTCAGGTAGAAGAGCACCGCGGTCATGCCGATCACGAGCAGTCCCTGCTGAACCACCTGCGGCGCGAAATCGATCCAGAAGTAGTGGATCGACTTGGCGTCCCGGGCGATCCGGGCCATGAGACCGCCCGTCTGCTGCATATCGTAGTACTTGAGGGGCAGAAGCTGCAGGATGTTCAGCAGTTCGGACCGGGCGTCGTAGGCCAGCCGGTCGCCCAGAACGGCCATCATCCTCCCGCTTATGATGGTCACCCCGGTATGGACGATGCGGGACACGGCCAGGAGGGCGACGATAATCGGAAGCCACATGAAGGTGCTCTGGTCCACCAGGACCTGATCGACGAGGATCATGGTCAGATAGGGAGGCAGCAGGTCGATGGCCGACGCGGTGACCGTGACCAGCATCGCGACGACCAGCGTACGCCAGTGGGGCAGGCAGAAAGACCACAAGCGCCGGAACGTGCGCAGGTGCGCTTCGCGGCTGGACCAGTCAGGTACTTCCTCTTCGGTAACGGGCTCCGTGTGGTCCGGATTTCCGTCCGGACCGATCAGGTGCAACAAGGACTCGACGGCGTCCGACATGTCCTGCGCCACCGCGTGAGTGTAACGGAGCAGCCTGACTTCCCTGCCGTCCACCGTGGCCATGAGCGCGCTCGCGCCTACCAGGGGTTCCACGGTCAAACCGGAGATATCCAACAGGGGCAGAGCGTGCGTCAGCGACCACTGTCCGCCGGACCGCGTGGCTGCCGCCAGGTGGCGCCTGGTCACGACCAGCATGGATTCCTCGATGCTGCCGTCCGGCGCCAGGTCGGTCCTGCAGGCGAAAATGAGGTCCGCCTTTTTCTCGTCTGCCGGCAGGCTGGACCTTAACAGGCCGTTGAGTTCTACAGGTATCTTGTTTAAAAGGGGCATGACGGATGCAATGGTCTTATTGTATCGTTAGATGATTGCCTGGGCGTCCTTCAGAAAAGGTTCGGATGCAAGGCGGCCGCAAGGGTCTCGATCGCAAGGAACAGCCTCGGCGCCGGCCTGAGTAACCAGTTCTCGGGAATCAGGACAACGCGCTCGTTGCGTACGGCGTCAAGGTCCCGCCAGCCATCGAGCGATCTCGCCCTTTCCAGGTATCTCGCCGTTGTCTCTTTCGGGTCCTCTCCTTCACGCAGCGTGGAAAGAAGGACCTGCGGGTTCTTGGAAACGATGTTCTCTATATTGTATACAGACCATTTGTTGGGCGGCAGGTCGTCGGCGACGTTCCGCCCGCCCGCACGTCGAATCACGGCCGAGGTATAGGTATCGGGGCCGGGTGTCCAGTGCTCGTCTCTGAATGGGCTGCCGACGAATACAGTGGGACGTGCATTTTCGGATAGTCCGTCGATCCGGTCCGAAACCACGCGCAGCCTTTGACGGTAGCCGTCTTTGAGCTCGCGCGCCGTTTCCTCCCGCCCGACAAGCTTGCCCACCGTGGTGATCGCCTCGAGCACTTCTTCGACCGACTGGGGGTCGAGAACGAACACCGTGACATCCAGCGCCATCAGGCTGTATACCAGTTCCTTGTTGTTGCTCTTGGAGACCAGCACGAGGTCCGGTTCGAGAGCGACTATCTTCTCGAGGCTCATCGACGTGACGCCGCCGATCTTTTCGATTTTCCTGGCTTCCGGGGGGTAGTCGCAGTAGGTCGTGACTCCCACGACCGAGTTTCCCGCGCCGACCGCGAAAAGCAACTCGGTGTTGCTCGGGATGAAGGATATGATCCGTTCCGGAATACGCTGGACTGTCACCGTGGTCCCGATGTCGTCCGTTACACTCACCTGTCCGGCCGCCGTCCGGGGAATCAGAAGGAAGCAAAGAAGTAGAATACATCTCGGCAAGCTCGAAACGTGCCTCGCATTCGTTCGGGGTATCACAGTGGGCAGGAAGCTCTTCTTTGCGGTATCTAATATAGGCGAAACCGGCTAAAAGGGTACTTTTTTTTGAAATTCGCAAGTACATTGGCTCGAAGTCTCAATCACTGAAAACAACGATCTTCACCCGTGCCGGCCAAGCCCGGCTCCCATGGGTCGGCACGGCAGTCCAACGGAAGGGAAGCATACGATGGGACGATTCGAATACTGCCTGAATACCAGTACGATCCGTTCGCCCGGCGTTTCCGTCCTGGAATACGTGGATATCGCGGCCGATGCCGGGTACGATGGAATCGAACCCTGGGTCGAGGAGATCGATGCCTGGATCGAAAGCGGCGGGACGCTGGAACAATTGCGGGACCACGCCGCCGACCGCGGGATACGGATCGTGAACCTGATCGCCTTCTTCGAATGGGCGGTACCCGAAGGAGACCGGCACGCCAGGGGCCTGGAAGAGGCGAGAAGGTGCTTCGAAATGGGCCAGGCCCTCGAATGCCCTTACGTGGCCACGGCGCCCAAGGGGATTCACGACCGGCAGGTCGATCTCTTTTCCGTCGCCCGGAGATTCGCCGAACTGACAGAGGCCGTATCGGATTACGCCCCGAAGCCCCTGCTGGAGTTCTGGGGGGTTGCCCGGACCCTGGGGACTGTGGGGGAACTCCTCCTGGTGGCCGCCGAAAGCGGCGTGCGGGACGCCAGGCTGCTTACGGACATCTTTCACATGTACAAAGGCTCGGGACACCTGCGGGGCATGGACTACTTCGATCCCGGCCGGCTGGGCCTGGTCCACGTCAACGACTACCCGCCGGTGCCTGCGCGCGTGGATATCGAAGACGAGCACAGGGTCTACCCGGGCGACGGCGAAGCCCCCTGGGAAGAGATCGTCGCCAGTCTGGAACGGCAGGAATACCGGGGCATGCTGTCGCTCGAACTGTTCAATCCGGCCTACTGGGCCGAAGGGCCGGTGAGAACCGCACAGAAAGGACTGCAAAAGCTGCGGGCATGTGTAGAAAACGGGTGAATCAGAAATGACGGACCAGTCCGGCAACTTTCATCACATTCAACCGCCACGCACATCCCTTCGCGATCATGTCCACTGCCACATTGCCACATTCCGATAGACACACATCGGGCGCCCCGCACGCAACCCGGCCCGTTTCCGCCGGCCTGACCATTCGGGCCGTGGCCCTGGGATGCGTCTTCACCGTACTTTTGACCATCTGGTCGCTCTCCTCCGAATTCGTTACGCGGGGCTCGTTCATCACGGTCACCCACCTCCCGGTAGCGGCGCTTCTGCCCTTTTTCCTGATGGCCCTCCTGGTGAATCCCTGCCTGAAACTCACCGGTTTCAGCCGACCATTCAACAGCCAGGAACTCATCGTGATCTTCTTCCTGGTCTTCACGGCTTCCGTCATACCCGGCTGGGCCTTCAGCAATTACGCGATATCGATCATCAGCGGTCCATTCTACCACGCCAGTCCGGAAAACCGGTGGGCAGACCTCTTCCTCGACTACCTGCCATCCTGGCTGGTCGTCCGTGACCACATGGGCGGACTGAACCAGTTCTACGAAGGCGTGTATTCAACGAGGAACATACGCTGGCAGATCTGGTTCGTTCCCATGTTCTGGTGGGTGACCTTCTACATCGCCCTGTTCATGGTCGGCGCTTCGATCATGGTCATCCTTCGAAAGCAATGGGTCGAACACGAAAGGCTGACCTTTCCGCTGGCCCAGGTGCCCCTGGCCCTGGTAGACGGCGCCGAGGAGCAGGCCCTCTTTCCCAGGATAGCCCGCGCACGCATGTTCTGGTGGGGGTTCGGCATCACGCTGTTCATCATGACCTGGAACCTGTTCAGCTTCTTCGACCTGATGCCCGCCATCCCCCTCGGCGCGGGACACGCCTTTCCCCTGACCCTGTACGAGGCATTCCATCCCATCCAGGTCCGGCTGAACTTCCTGCTGATCGGGGTGGCCTACTTCACGAGGGTGGAAGTGTTGCTCAGCGTGTGGCTGTTCTACCTCATCCGCATCGTGCAGCAGGGGGTGATGACCCGAGTCGGCGTGCCGGGTCCGCTGGAGATGATGCACTTCCAGCACCTGTCCGGCTTCTTCGTCTTCGTGCTGTTCGGGCTGTGGATGGCACGAAAACACATCCGCGACGTATTCCGGAAGGCCCTGGGAAAAGCGCCTGAGATCGATGATTCGCGTGAGTTCTTTTCATACCGCACGGCGGTGCTGTCTTTCGCCGGCGGTTCGATTTACATGGTTTTCCTTTTGTGGAGCACCGGCATGACGCTCTGGGTGGTGGCGCTCATGATGTCCGTGTTGCTGATCCTGTATCTGGGCGTTACCCGCGTGGTGGCCGAAACCGGACTGGCATCCCTGGACCTGCCGTACAACAGCGCCAACGAAATCACGTTCAGGTTCGTCGGATCGGAGAATATCGACGCCCGCACCATCACGGGGATGTGGCTTTGCCAGACGTTCACCAGAAACTGGCGTACCCTCGGCATGTGTTCCATGGCGCACGCCGCAAAGGTGGGCGACGTCATGGGCGGCGTGGGCAGGGGGGTGTTCGGCGCAATCGCGCTTTCGCTGTCAATCGGCTTCATGACGGCCCTGGTGTATACGCTCTACCTGGGATACGACATGGGGGCATCCCAGCTCAAGGCAGGCGGTTTCGAATCGGGGGCGAAAGGCTATTGGGGACAGCTGGAGACCTTTCTGACGAACCCGGAGGCCATGTCGCGATCCCAGCTGACCATGGTCATGAACGGCGCTTTGATCTCGGCGTTTCTGATCTGGGCCCACCACCGGCTTCACTTCTGGCCCCTCCATCCCGTGGGATTCGGGATCGTCACCACCTATGCTGCGGATATGGCATTTCTTTCCATCCTGATCGTCTGGATAGTCAAATCCGTCGTCCTGCGGCTCGGCGGCGTTTCGCTCTATCGCAGTGGCCAGCCGTTTTTCATTGGTATACTCGCCGGCTACGCACTGGGCGTATTCCTCTCCTTCCTGGTAGACGCGGTCTGGTTCCCGGGGGCGGGCCACGTCGTGGACGGCTGGTAGCGCCTTCCCGGGGGCGGGCCACGTCGTGGACGGCTGGTAGCGCCGCGTAGAGGTCAGGGCAATTCGATGCGTCACAACGAGGTACGGGGCGCGGCACGAGGCGCGGCAACGTGGCGCAACGCGTCACTGCGCGGTACAATGATGTTCAGAGCTTGAGGATTCAGGAAAACAAAACAAAGGATCAGGAAACTCAAAAAGGATCGGGAAACCCATACATGAACCTGTCCATACTTGACCAGTCCCCCGTACGGGAGGGTGTAACGGCCGTGCAGGCCTTCCAGGAGACCCTGACACTGGCCAGGGAAGCCGAAAGGCTGGGTTACCGGCGTTTCTGGGTGTCCGAGCACCATAACGCCCACTGCCTGGCCGGCAGTTCTCCCGAAGTGCTGCTCGCGGCCATCGGATCCGCCACGGAAGACATGCGGATCGGGTCCGGCGGCGTCATGCTGCCCTATTACAGTCCCTTCAAGGTCGCCGAAAGCTTCTCCGTGCTCACGAATCTCTATCCCGGCCGCGTCGACCTGGGCGTCGGCAGGGCGCCCGGCGGCGATATGAAGACGGCGCGGATGCTTGCGCCCGATGCGGGGCCCCGGTTCGAACAGTTTCCCGAACAGGTCGCCCAGTTGGTGGAGATCTTGCAGAAAAAGGATTTCGAGCCGCCCGTCACGCCGCCCATCCTGTCGCCGCCGCCCGTGTGGATGCTCGGCTCCAGCCCCGAGAGCGCCATGCTGGCCGCCCGATTGGGACTCCCGTACAATTTCGCCCTGTTCATCAACAGCAATATCGACCCGCGCATCCTTGAATTCTACCGCCACTATTTCGAACCTTCCAGCCAATCGTCTGAACCCGAGGCCTGCATCGCGATCAACGTCATCTGTGCCGATACCGATGCGGAAGCCCGGCGCCTCGCCCTGAGCCGGGACCTGCTTTTCGCCCGATTCGCTTCAGGCAGGCCCAGCAACGTCGTGCCCACCGTGGAAGAGGCGGAAAAGCACCAGTTCAGCGAGGCCGAACGGGCTTTCCTCGATGACAAGTTCCGCCTGGCGGCCGTGGGCGGTCCGGAACAGGTCCGGGATACGATCGACCGGCTTGCAGGGCAGTTCGGCGCCCAGGAGGTCATGGCCGTCACGATTACCCACGATTTCAATGCCCGATTGCGGTCCTACGAACTTCTTGCCGAGGTGTACCGTCAGACCGTGTGAAATTGGATTGCCGGGGCGGATCGAATTCGCTAAATTGTGAGAGCCTTGAACCTCCCTGAGCGCAAAACCAAAAAAGGAGCACCAGAGATGACCATGGTCATGGAACAAACCGTGCTGAGCGACGAGCAGGTCGCGTTCTACCATGAAAATGGGTTTCTCCATATCCCCGAGGTATTCACGCCGGAAGAAACGGCCGAACTGTCGGATCAGATGGACCGGCTCGTCGAGGACTGGGCGTTCACGAGCCCCGGCTGGAACGGACCCTGGCGCCTGGCGTACATGGATCCGGAGACGGAGGCGAAGTCCAAACTGACAGCCATGCACGACCTCCATCTCTATTCCCAGGCCTGGTCCAGGGCGGTTGCCAATCCACGGCTGGTCGAGGCCCTGACGCAGTTGCTCGGGCCGAACGTGGAGCTTCACCACACTACTTTGCATATCAAGCCGCCCCAGACGGGCCATCCCTTTCCCCTGCACCAGGACAACCCCTTCTACGGCCATCACGACGGCCGGTACATCGACGTCCTCGTCCACCTGGACGACACCTGCCACGAAAACGGGGAGATCCGCTTCCTGGCCGGCTCGCACAAGTCCGGCCATCTGCAGCACATCACCGAATCGGAAGAGGGCCCCTGCGCGCCCCACCTGCCCACGGACGAGTACAAGCTGGAAGACACGGTGCCCGTTCCGGCCAGGGCCGGCGACGTGGTCATTTTCTGTATCGACACCGTACACGGTTCCTACATCAACCAGACCAGGCGGCCTCGGCGGCTCGTACGCATGGGCTACCGGGATCCCGACAACCGTCAGGAATTCGGGCAGAGCTTCGGCCGGCCGGGGCTGATGGTAAGCGGCTACCGGGAGCGGCGGCAGGGCGACGAACTCCTACCGGGGAACTGATGGCCGACATTCCCCTGATGGGATACACCGACCGGCTGTCCGGCCGGCCCGGCGACGAAATCGCCTTTAAGGTCAGTAGCGTATCGAAGGTGCCCTATCAAGCCCGCCTCATCCGCGTGATCTGCGGGGATCCCAATCCGGCCGGTCCCGGCTTGCAAATGGAAGACGTGGGCATTCCCTTCGGCGGCGAGTTCCCCTCCAGGCCGCAGCCCTTCTACCCGGGTTCGTACGCCGTCATCCCCCTCGACGACCGCTTCCGGATCACGCGGGGCGTCTTCATCTCCGCCACGATCTGGCCGACGACGCCCGATAAAGCCCATCAAGGCATCATCAGCATCGGTGACACCGGACAGGAGCCGGTCCTGGGCCTCTGCCTGGACCGCGGCATCGTCACCGCGGTCGCCCGCTCATCGTCGAAACAGGAGACCGCCGCCTGCCGCAGCGAGCCGATCAGGACCAGGCAGTGGTACCGGGTGTGGGCCAATTACGATGGTGAAAACGGCACCATGAGCGTGGGATGCCGCGCGCTGGACGCTCCATCCGCACCATCCAGCTACACGGTGACAGCCATAGGATCCGTTCCCATGGCGGACCTGGCCCGGTGTGTTTTCGGTGCCGTTGAGGGCGATCCGGTCCACGGCCACTTCAACGGGAAGATCGAAGGGCCATCCATCGTAGACCTGCCCGTAGAGGAAATCGACGACCGCGAATTCGACGTGGAGAACCATCAAGGCGCCTGGGCCCGGTGGGACTTCGCCAGGGATACGAGTTCGACCCGGATCGTGGATATGGGGCCCTTGGCGCAGCACGGCCGCCTGGTCAACATGCCGTCCCGCGCCATGACCGGATCCACCTGGACCGGGGAGGAGATGTCGTGGAAGCACGCCCCGGAGCAATATGGCGCCATACACTTCCACGAAGACGACATTTACGATTTCGGCTGGGAAACCGATTTTACCTTTACGATCCCTGAAGACATGCGGTCCGGGCTCTACGCGGCCCGAATCCGGTGCGGGGATCACGAGGACCTGATGCCCTTCTACGTCTGCCCGCCAAGGGGCAGGCGAACCGCCGATCTCTGCGTGCTGGCTTCCACGTTCACCTATACCGTCTACGGCAACCACGCCCGTCCAAATTTCGATCCGTCCTGGCTCGACCGTATCGAAGCATGGAACGCCTATCCATGGAATCCCGCCGTACACCGGGAATACGGACTCTCCACCTACAACTTTCACACGGACGGTAGCGGGATTTGCCATGCAAACCATCGCCGGCCCCTATTCACCATCCGGCCGGGCTACGTCACCTTCGGCGCCACGGAAGGGAACTGTTCGGGCCTGAGACACCTGCAGGCGGATACCCATCTCTATGCCTGGCTCGAGAAGATGGGCATTCCCTTTGATATCATCACCGACCAGGAACTGCATGACGACGGTCTCGAGGCGATCAGGGGATACCGCGCGGTCACCACGGGATCTCATCCGGAGTACCATACGCCTCGCACGCTCGACGCGCTGCAACAGTTCCGGGACCATGGCGGGAACTTCATGTACCTCGGCGGGAACGGATTCTACTGGCGGATCGCAATACATCCGGAGGGGAACGGGACCCTGGAGATCAGGAGGAACGAAGGCGGGATCCGGGCCTGGGCAGCGGAACCGGGCGAGTACTTTCAGGCCTTCGACGGCGGCTACGGCGGGCTGTGGCGTCGCAACAACCGTCCACCTCAGAAACTCGCCGGAGTGGGATTCTCGGCCCAGGGCAACTTCCATGGATCCTGGTATCGTATCGACCCGGAAGCGCGCAAGGATCCGGTGACCGCATGGATCTTCGAGGGCGTGGAGCACGACACCGTGGGCGATTACGGTTTCAGCGGCAACGGGGCCGCCGGCTTCGAACTGGACCGGGCCGACCATCGGCTGGGCACTCCCGAGAATACCCGGGTCGTCGCCAGCTCCGAACATCACCACGAATCGTTCATACCCGTTCCCGAGGAATTGCTTACCCATATCACGACCTGGTCCGGCGAACCCCTCGAGAAACTGATCCGCGCGGACATGGTGTACCAGGAATCGGAATCGGGGAGCCTGCTCTTCTCCACGGGCTCCATCACCTTCTGCGGCAGCCTGCTGTACAACGAGGGCGATAACGACATATCCAGGATCGTATCCAACGTGCTGCGGCGGTTCCTGGCAACAGACGGTCCGAACCGGGGCCGGAACCCATGAAGATCGCCGTATTCGCCGACGTGCACAGCAACCTGGACGCGCTGGAAACCGTGCTGGATCACATCGATCGCTGGCAGCCCGACCGCGTGCTCGTCGCCGGGGACATCATCAACCGGGGCCCGAATCCCCGTGCCTGTACGGAACGCGTGCTGGAACGGGCGAAGGACGAAGACTGGGCGGTTATCCGGGGCAATCACGAACGATACGTCCTGATGAACGGCACGGGAAAACTGCCCGACCAGGGGCCCGAATATGGAATCATCCGGCACGCGAAATGGACGTTCGATCAATTGGACGGCCTGATCGAGCCACTCACCGCCCTGCCTGTTCAATGGGACATGCTCGATGACGAGGGGAACGAAATCCGGATGGTGCACGCCTCCATGCTGGGCGATCGGAAGGGCATCTTCCCCGATGAATCGGACGAATCGCTGCGCGTAAAAATCGCGCCGGCGCCGGGCGTCCTGCTGGTGGGTCATACGCACCGGCCGCTGATACGTACCGTCGACGGCACCCTGGTAGTCAACGTGGGCGCGGTGGGCGCGCCATTCGATCGCGATCCGCGAGCCGCCTACGGTCAACTGACGCTGGAGAACGGGGAATGGAAGGCGGAGATCGTCCGGCTGGACTACGATCGGGCAAGTGCGATTGCAAGCTTTCATGCATCGGGCTATCTGCGCGAAAGCGGAGATTTCGCCCGGCTGATCCTCGCCGAGTTCCGCGAAGCCCGATCCCTGATTCCCGGCTGGTACCGGGCATACGAAGACCAGGTACTGGGCGGCGAGATGACCTTGAAAGCTTCGGTAGACCAGTACCTGGAATCCTGCCGGATCGTCGGGTGATCGAGGCGCCAGGGGACCGAGGATGACCGAGGGGCCAGGGGGCCGAGGATAGATCGAGGCGCCAGGGGACCGAGGATAGATCGAGGCGCCAGGGGACCGAGGATAGATCGAAGAGGCGCAGTCCACCGGGCCTGTATGAGATACCAGGACGGTCGCGCATTCAATTTCAGATCGAACTTCCAATACGAGTTTGAATACGAAATCAACCCGAAAGGATCAGGATGGCCAAGAACATCGTCGTAATCATAACAGATACCTTTCGCCACGACAACCTGGGACAACGGGCGGAGCGACCCGTAAGAACCCCCGAACTCGATCGTTTCGCGGCGGAACGTGCCACGGAGATCACGCGGGCCCACATGGGCAGTTTTCCCACGATCCCCCATCGAACCGATTTCGCGACGGGCGTCACGGGATGGCCCCACTACGGCTGGCAGGCCATCGACCTGAGCGGACCCAATCACTCCGGCAAAATGCTCGGAGAGCAGGGGTATTCCACGCAGCTGATCTGCGACTGTCCCCACCTGTTCAAGGCCCGTTTCCCGGACGGTTTCGACGCGTCCTACCAGCACCGGGGACAGGAAGGCGACAGACCGCTGCTCCACTTTAACGATCCGGTGGAAGTCGTTGTGCAAGATGATAAAACACGGACTGAACCCATTTATCGCGGACACACGCTGGTCAACCAGCACAGGTGGGTGAACCGGTATTTCAAGTACGAATCAGAGGTGTTCTCCGCACAGACCGCGCAGACCACGGTACGGTGGCTGGAAGAAAACAGCACGGCGAACCCCTTTTTCCTGTGGGTGGACCTCTTCGACCCGCACGAACCGTGGGACCCGCCCGAGTATCTGGTCCGTCGGTACGACCCGGATTACGACGGACCTCCCATGCTCCATCCCAACTACGGACCGTCCTCTGCCTACACGCCTGGGGAGCTGCAGAATCTCTGGGCGCACTATGCCGCGGAAGCGGAGCTCGTGGACCGCCATATCGGCCAGATCCTGCGCAAGATCGATGACCTCGACCTGTGGGAAAATACCATCGTCCTGGTCATGTCCGATCACGGCATGTCCCTTGGCGAACACGACCGGACAGGCAAGTCAAACATTCACGAGGGCGACGAACGGTTCTGGCCCATCTACCCGGAAATCGGCCACGTCATGCTGATGCTGGCCGGCGGCGCGGTGCCGCAAGGCGCGCAACTTCCGCTCATCACGCAGACGATCGATATATTCCCGAGCCTGTGCGACCTGGCCGGCGTTTCGGTTGAACCGCCCAAACCCTTCGACGGAAAATCCTTCGCGGGTGCCGTACTTGACGGAAACTCGACGCACCGCGAGTTCGCGGTCAGCGGATGCCACATCAAAGATCCGGCCGGCGGCGTACCGGGACGGGCCACCACGCCATTTCTCGTGACGGACAAATGGGGTTACGCGCCCGTGGGCGCCAATGGCGAACCGGAACTCTACGACCTGGCCGGCGACCGCCTGGCAAGCCACAATGTCGCAGCTGAAAACTCTGGTATGCTGAAGGACCTACACGCCCTTTTCCTGGCTCACCTGGCAGAAAACCATGCGTCGGAAGACGTGCTCGCGCTCTGGAAGAACGCGGGGGACGGTGGAAGCGGATCGGGGAAATGGGCAGTCGACTATTCCCAATAACCATTCCGAATAACCTGGTCCTGTTCATGTCCCTGGGAAAAACATCCGCGGCTGCGACCGATGAATCCCGCAGGTTCGCGGAACTGGTCCGCCGGATCGACCCGCACGCCACGCTCAAAGCCTATCGAAGCCTTCCCGGCGGATACTCAGCCGATGTGACAGTGCTGGAAGTGGAAACATCAGGCGGGCTGCGAAAACTCATACACCGCCTGCACGGCGAAGTGGACCTGCAACAGAATCCGAACGTGGCCGCGGACGAGTTCCGCGTGCTGCAACTGACCCACGCCGAGGGACTGGCAACGCCGGCCCCGGTCTACCTGGACGCGACCGACCCCCTCTTCCCGACCCCATCCCTGGTGGTCGAATATATGGAAGGCCGTACCGATCTGAAGCCGGACGACCGGGAAGACTACGTAATGCAAATGGCCCGGGAACTGGCGAGGATTCACCAGATGAACACGGCCGGCCGAGACCTTTCTTTCCTGCTGAAATTGTCGGCGAGTTGCGCCGAAGCGGCCGAACGGCAGCGGAACCCATCGGAGTTGAACGCGCGTGAGCGGGAGCTCCTGGACCTGCTCGCGCCCTGCTGGCCGCTGCCCCGCAACAACACCCCGGTCGTGCTGCACGGCGACTACTGGCCGGGGAACACGCTGTGGCAGGACGGGCGGCTCACGGCGGTCATCGACTGGGAGGATACCCGAAGGGGAGATCCCCTCTTCGATCTGTCCAACGCCCGGTTCGAAATCCTGATGCTCTACGGTTCGCAAATCATGGACGCCTTCACCCATCATTACCAGTCCCTCAATCCCGTGGATTCAGGCTGCCTGCCCTGGTGGGATCTGTATACGGCGTATCGCGTCGTGAACAAACTGGGCTTTCTCGCTACGGAAGAGCGGGATGAGTTCCTGATCCGCGCCGATCACCGGTGGTTCGTGGAACAGGCCGGAAGGCGCCTGGGGTCATGTCGAAAGACGGATTGACCCGGAAAATATCCCTTGCCTGAAGGCCCCTCTCGCCGTACATTATACGCCGAAGTTTTCGGGGCGTAGCGCAGTCAGGTAGCGCACCAGCATGGGGGGCTGGTGGTCGCTGGTTCAAATCCAGTCGCCCCGATTCCGGCGAGGAAGCCCACCGGGTCCTCGTCCCTTGATCGGCCATACATCGGGGCGTAGCGCAGCCCGGTCAGCGCGCCTGCTTCGGGAGCAGGAGGTCGGGAGTTCAAATCTCCCCGCCCCGATCCGATTTCTCCGAATATCATATAATCATCATCGCATTATTGCCTTTTTCTGCGCCTATGCCGCCGCGATAGCACTGCCAGGATAGCACTGCCGGGCAGACGGGCGTATTACCGGTGTCATCGGTCCACGATCCCATGCAGATTCCTGTACAGCCGATTCCCGCACTGCCGATTCCCGCACTGCCGATTCCCGCACTGCCGATTCCC
>CAZZNP010000009.1:0-17879 GCA_964655785.1 uncultured Gemmatimonadota bacterium | reverse complement strand
GCCGATTCCCGCACTGCCGATTCCCGCACTGCCGATTCCCGCACTGCCGATTCCCATACTGCGGATTCCCGCACAGCGGATTTCCGCACAGTAGATTCCCGCTGTGGGATCGAACGCGTGTCGTGCAGCCTACCCAAATGGAGCTCGCCATGGTATTGCAAAATCGCTTTCCCTCCTTTATCGCCCTGCTACTGGGCACTTTGCTTCTGGCCGCATCACCAGGCGTCGCCCGGTCCCAGGTTTCCGACCAGCCGGACACGCCCTTCAAGCTCGCCACCTTCGAAGCCACGGGGACGATCCGCATCGGCATGTCCGTCCAGGACCGCCTGATGGATCTGCACGAGGCAAACGCCCACGTCACGAAGCAGCTCGGATTGCCCGTCGTATCCATTCCGAAAGAAATGCGCGCGCTGATCGAACAGTACGACGCCATTTCCAATCGTATCTACACCATAGCGAATTACATGGGAACGGACAACAGGGTTGCCCAGGATGGCCTGGCCTTCGTTTTCGATCCGGAAGACGTGTCCATAAAGGCCCCGATCAAGTATCCGTACAATCTGCTGGCCGCCGCGGCCAATTACCGGGCCCATGCCGATGAAATGGAAGAATCCAATATCGGAGGCACGGGGTTTTCCGCCGTGGAAGTGGACGTGGACGCCGAAGAGCCCTACTTCTTCGCCAAATCACCCCGTTCCACCATCATCGATCCGGGCGAACCGTACTACGTGCCGAAGGACGTGAACATCGACTGGGAAGTCGAACTGGCCATTATCGTCGGCCGGCCGGCCCTCGACCTTACCCTCGAAAACGCCCACGACTATGTCTTCGGCTACAGCATCGTATTCGACGTCAGCCGCCGGGGCGGTTCCGGACTGAAACCCATCAACAGCATGTTTCCTGGTCCGAACTGGTTCAACAGCAAGAGCAGCGACCGCGCCGCGCCTTTCGGTCCCTACATCGTGCCCAAGGAGTTCATCCGGCATGACGACCTCGAGATCCGGACCTGGGTCAACGGCGTGCTCAAGCAGGACAGCAATACGAGTTTCATGATCTACGACGAAGCGCATATGCTCCGGTACCTGAGCTCGGTGCAGACCCTCTATCCAGGCGACGTGATCGCCACGGGCACCCCGGACGGCGTGGGACGGGCCCGAAATCCGCCCGAGTACCTCAAGCCGGGAGACGTGGTGGAAATGGAGATCGAGGGGATCGGCAGACTCGTTACGCCCATGGAAGCCAAGCCTTGAATGGGTGGAAGCCAAACCTTGAATTGATGGAAGCCAAGCCTTGAATCGAGGGAGTCGATGAGATTCGCCCTGAAACGCACTGGCCACGGCACTGAAACGCGGAACAATCGCCCGGACCGCTCCGCGACGACGAAGGCCGGCCTCGTTGCAGGCGGGTCGATGGCCGCCTTCCTGTTAAGCGGGTCGATGGCCGCCTTCCTGTTGAGCGGGTCGATGGCCGCCCTCGTTCTAAGCGGAGCGATGGTTTTCGGCTGCGGGTCATCGTCCGCTCCCGATCCTGCCGGTGAAACTTCCTCGGCGCCGCCCGTAACCGACGAATACGTCCTCGGAACCGACGCGCTGGTGGAGGACCGCACACCCCCCGAACCCGATCCCGCCAGCTATGGCATGGATCCGGAGACCGGCCGGTTCATATACCCGGAGGCCACCCCGCACCAGCACGAATCGAAACCCTTCGAAGGCCAGCTGGATTACTGGGATACGAACGAGTACGCGAAGAACATGACCGTCGAGGCCTACTACCCGATTACGGTCGAACCTTTTCATACCTGGCAGAACATCGTGGACTTCGATGGCCGCCGGTACATGTACCAGTACGTGCGCCGCGCCATGAAGATCTACGATATCACCGATCCGCGGGATTTGAAGGTCGTGCACGAGAAGGGCAGCACTTGGACCGGGGATGGTCCCGGCGAAGAAGTAAATCCTTACGCGGAAGGCGACATGTTCGGCGCCGCGTCCATCCAGTGGAACAGTGACCTGGGCAAGTACATCATGGTCCAGGCCTTCGAGATCCGCCGCTTCGGCGTGCTCAGCGACAAGCGCGCGGAACCGCACAAGGTGAATGAGATTCGCCACGCCAATCATCTCAAGGGATTCAAGGTGTATGAAATGAACGGCCCCTTGCCCGATGACTGGGTGCTGTTGTCGGAGACGACCACCGATTACCTGCATCCCGATGCGCCCGTGGGGCAACAACAGGGATCCGGCGTCCGGGACATCCCGGCCTATCACGGCGGCAGGTACATGTTCGTCGCCGCGGCGCCGAGCGCGGAGTACGCCCTTACTGAATACCCGAGCGACCTTTACTCGGCCGGTTACCAGGCCTGGGACATGTCCGATCCGGCCAACCCCGTATTCCTCAGCCAGTTCAACGTGCCGGGGCAGAAACTGGGCGATCCGAACGACGAGGCGGCTTACAGGGCCAATCCCCGCGCGGGAAACCGTACCTCCTGGTTCGGCGCGCGCATGTCGATATTCATGCCGAGGCCGGTGGAGGAAGGCGGCAGGTACGGCTACGCCGCCATGGGCGGCCTGGGATTCTTCGTGCTGGACATCTCTGATCCGGCCGAAATCAAGGCGCTGGGGCACCTGAACTTCCCGCCGAGCGTCGCCGGGACGGAAGGCGACTACATCAATGTATCGCAGGCGGAGAAGACCGGGGTGGTCTACTTCTCCGGTTATCCGCTGAACGAGGACGGCTGGGAACCCTACAAGGACGTCTTCATGATCGATGTGAACGATCCGTCCAATCCGCGGCTGCTCGGCACGTTGCCCCGGCCGGTGCCGCCGGAGGACGCGCCATTCACGGATTTCGTGCAGCGGCGGGGCAGCTTCGGTCCGAAACGAAGCGGCTACTACACCCAGCCCGGAACTCCGAAGGACGACATCCTGCTATACGCCTTTTACAACGCCGGCGTACAGGTTTTCGACGTGTCCGACCTTACCAGTCCTGAGATTACGGCCTACTTCGTACCGAAGTTCGATCCCTCCCGGACCCCAGGTTACGCCCTGGGCAATCTGACCCACGGGATTTACGTCGAATTCGACCGCAACCTGGTCTGGCTGTTCACCAACCACGGATTCTACTGCCTGTCGACTCCCGCGCTGGGCGAACCGAGTTTCGATCCGCCAGCCGCGCCCTGGCCGAGCAGGGAATGACCTGCTACATGATCAAAGCGGTACTGACCGACCTCGACGGCGTCGTGCGCAGGTGGGATCCCCAAATCGAACGAAAGGCTGAAAGCGCCGCAGGCCTGCCCCATGGTTCCCTGCTGACTACCGCGTTCGAACCCGAACTCCTGCTCCGCGCCACGACCGGCCGGATTTCAGACGAGCACTGGAGGACAGAAGTAGCCGAGCGGTTGCGACGGCGGTTTCCCGAGGCCGACGCCGGTGAAGCCGTGCGTCTGTGGTCCCATTCGCCGGGAGAGGTCGATTCGGATGTGCTGGACCTTTTGCAGAAATGCCGCCCCCGGCGCCGGTTGGCCCTCATCAGCAACGCAACGACGAGGCTGGAGTCCGATCTCAGGCGACTGGGTATAGATCGCGCGTTCGACTGCATCGTGAATTCCTCATCGATCGGGCACGTCAAGCCCCATCCCGGCATTTACGACGCGGCCCTCGAACTGCTCGGTATCAATGCAAACGAGGCATTGTTCATAGACGACCGAGTTGAAAACGTTGCCGCCGCGACAGAAACCGGAATGACCGGACATCATTACACGACGATCGAGAAACTGAAGTTCGCGTTGGCGGAACATGGGCTGCTGGCGGAAAATGGGTTGCCGGCGGAACATGGGCTGCCGGCGGAACATGGGCTGCCTGGTTAGTGTTTTCCAACTGGAATTGTCGTTCAGCAGCTACAGTCTACCGTCTCCCCAATAAATGGCTTTACATCAATATATCGCAGGACTACATTGGCTGGATAATTACCTTAATTTTCAAGCCAATTTCCTGTTTGTTCGAATTGTATACAGGCGCTCGGACCTGACTCGTGGCCGTCATTTGGAGTCTCGCGTGGCCGAATCGCCTTGTGCATGCGTTATGCAGTACCACTCAACCCATACCATGGGAGGCAGCGTGTGATGAGTCGATCTTTCTGTTTATACCGTTGGACTTCGCCAGCCATCGTGCTGGCCCTGGCGATCGTGGCGATGACCGCCTGCGAACCCGCGGCCCAGAGACCGCAGGGCAGGATGATCTCCGTCGAACAGTCCGATGCCGAGTGGCGCACGCTCGGCCGCGACCTGGCCTATACGCGTTACTCCCCGCTGGACCAGATCAACGCAGAGAATGTTGAACGCCTCGAAGTAGCCTGGCGATGGAAGCAGGACAATTTCGGACCTCGTCCCGAATATTACGCCCAGCCGGTACCCATCTACGTGGACGGCATGCTCTATTCCACGGCAGGAACGCGCCGCAGCGCCATGGCCATCGAGCCAGAGACCGGAGAGACTATCTGGACCTACCGCCCGGTGGAAGACCATGAACGTTGGGCCTCGGCCCCGCGTCGCAACTCGGGCCGCGGCGTCTCCTTCTGGACCGATGGGCAGGGAGACAACCGGGTCATCCTGATCACCCGGGGATTCTACCTGGTGGCGCTTGACGCCGATACGGGCATGCCCGTACCGGGTTTCGGGAACAACGGTGTGGTCGACATGATGGACGGCTGGCGCAATTCGGAAAACGTCACGCCCGTGGGCAACCTGGCCAATACTTCTCCCGCGACGGTCGTGGGGGACATCATCCTCGTCCCGCCGGCCCTCGCCGCGGGATTCAGGCCCAGGTCGATGACCAACTCGCCGGGAGACGTCGTAGCCTATGACGCCCGTACCGGCGCCATAATCTGGAAGTTCAAGGTCATTCCGGAAGACGGCGAGGAAGGTTCCGAGACCTGGGAACAGAATTCGAGATCCTACACTGGAAACGCCGGTGTGTGGACTTCCATTTCCGCCGATACCGAACTGGGCTACGCCTACCTGCCGGTGGAAGCGCCTACGAATGACTACTACGGTGGCCACCGCCTCGGCGACAACCTGTACGCGAACAGCCTGGTAGCCGTCGATTACACGACCGGCGAAAAGATCTGGCACTACCAGATCGTCCATCACGACGTCTGGGACTATGACAATCCTGCGGCACCGATCCTTGCCGACGTGACGATCGACGGCGTGGAAAGAAAGATCGTCATTCAAAATACGAAGCAGGGATATTCTTATGTCTTTGACCGGGTGACCGGCGAACCCATCTGGGACATGCCGGAAACGGACGTTCCCGCAAGCGACGTGCCGGGCGACCGGACCTCGCCTACGCAGCCCATACCGGTAAAACCCGCTCCCTGGGAGCACCAGGGCATCAGCCAGGACGACCTGGTCGACTTCACGCCCGCGGTGCGCCAGGAAGCAATCAACCTGATGTCGAACCACCGCTACGGCCCGCTGTTTACCCCTCCATCCCTCGCAGAGGCGCCGGATGGAACCATCGGCACGATCCAGATCCCGGGCGCAAATGGCGGGGTCAACTGGAACATGACCTGCCTTGATCCGGTCTCTGGCGTGAACTTCATCCCCTCCAACACCAGTATTTCCAAACTGGCCTTGCGCGCGCCGGATCCCGAGGAATCGGACATGGACTATTTCTCGGCCGGTCTGAGAGCGCCGCGGGTATTCGGCGAGATACCACTGGTCAAGCCGCCCTGGGGCCGCATCACCGCGGTCGATATGAATTCGGGCGACCACGTATGGATGGCGCCGAACGGTGACACGCCACAGTCCATCAAGGATCTGCCCGAACTCGCCGGCGTGGATCTGCCGAAAACCGGCAAGGCGACCCGGATAGGGTCCATGGTAACGAGCACGTTGCTCTTCGCCGGAGAAGGATACGGCGGTGATCCGTTGCTGCATGCCTACGACAAGGCGACGGGCGAGGTCGTGGCGTCGATCGAACTGCCCGCCTCCCAGAGCGGCATGCCCATGACCTACATGCATAACGACGTACAGTACATCGTCATGACGGTCGGCGGCAGCGGCCATCCCGCCGAACTGGTCGCGTTGAAGCTGGGTGAAGAGCCCGAAGCCGAAGAAGGCGAATAGTCGGGTCAGTCGAGACTGAGAATGGCATCATGTCAGGGAAGTTTACCGAATCGGGATGAATTTAGAGGAGATTTGCAATGAGACGATATCTTTGGAGCGTGGCCGCCGCCGTCCTCATCGCGGCCGGATTGCAAGGAACGGCCGCCGCGCAGGACAACATGCTGACCGAAGCGGAGCAGGAAGCAGGATGGAAGTTGTTGTTCGACGGCACGACCCTGCTGGGCTGGACCCACCGTGGAGGCACGGCAACGTGGGCGGTGGAAGACGGTATGCTCACCGGCGAGGTGACAGGCCGTGGTCCCGGTTACATCGGGACTTATGACAAGTTCATCAATTTCGAGTTAAGTGTGCAGTTCAACCAGGACGCAGGGCACAACAGCGGCGTATTCGTCCGCGGACCTCGCGATACCGGGGCTCGGGTGAACCAGTATTCCTTCTACGAAATCAACATTGCCGACACCCACAGCTCCGGCTACACCACGGGAAGCATCGTGGCGCTGGCCAAGTATGAACCCCCGCCGAAAACCGAAGGCCAATGGAACACCATGGTCATCACTGCCGACGGACGCGACATCACGGTCATGCTGAACGGGGAGGAAGCGGTGAAGATCCAGGATTCCTCTCACTACAGCGGCGTAGTCGTACTGCAGGCCTTCGGCCAGGGCAAGATCCGCTTCAAGAACGTCAAGATTCGTGCATTGGATTAATGGCCTCCGCGGGGCGGGCCGGACCGTCCGCCCCGCTGCATCTATTCGGTACACGATGAAGAATATCCTCCCGGTTTGCCTCGCACTCCTACTGCAGTCGTCTCCTGCATTCGCCTGGCCGCAGGCTGCCCCGGACACCACTGAAGCAACCGTAGATTATACGCTCCAGCCCATTGAGGTGCGGGCCACGAGGTACGTCCGCCCCGTGCTCGAAATCCCCTACGCGGTGGACGTCGTGGAACGGGACGCGATCCAACTGGCCGAACCGGGATTGTCGCTGGAAGAGAGCGTCCGAAGCCTTCCCGGTATCATCGTCCACAACCGCAACAACGTGTCCCAGGGCGACCGGATCAGCATACGCGGCCTGGGTAGCCGGGCGTCCTTCGGGGTGCGGGGAGTGAAGTTGGTGCTGGACGGCATTCCGCTGACCATGGCCGACGGCCAGTCCCAGCTCAACAACCTCGACCTCACGTCGGTGGGACAGATCGAGGTGCTGCGCGGCCCCAGTTCATCCCTTTACGGCAACGCGGCGGGCGGCGTCATACAAATCCGTACCGAGCAGGCCCCGGATCGGCCGCTGGAAGTCACCCCCCGATTCATAACCGGTTCCCATGGCCTTCGGCGCATCCAGGGTAAGGCCGCCGGTCGGACCGGTGACAACCAGTTTCTCGTTAATTACAACTCGCTCTGGTTCGACGGTTTCCGCGACCATGCCTACGCACGGTCGACCGGTATCAATTTAGTGGGAAAAAGGCCGATCAACGAATCCTGGCATCTGACCACCGTGATCAATTACTTCAACGCCCCATATCAGTTCAACCCGAGTTCGCTGGACAAGCCCACCGCGGATTCGGATCCGTCCAGTGCTAGAGCTTTCGTCCAGCGCCAGGGCGCTTCGAAGCGGGTCAGGCAGGTCCAGGGCGGCGTGTCGTTACGGTATGAAACAGAAGGAAAGCAGGGCGAGGTCACGGTATTTGGTATGGGACGGACGCTGTTCAATCCCATCCCGGGACGGGTCATCGACCTGGGCCGGCGCGGCGCGGGACTGCGGGGCGTTTACAGCCTCGACGCTGAAGTCGGCACAGGAAAGGTCAGACTGACTTCCGGACTGGACCTCGAGATTCAGCGGGACGAAAGACTCGAATACGGAAACGGCGGCGTACCGGGCGATCTCGTGGGCACGCTGGACGACGGACGCGTCTTCGACGAGCTTTCACTGAGAGATCGCAGACTGGACCAGGAGGAAAGCGTGGACGGGATTGGGCCCTTCGTGGAACTCGAATGGACGCCCCGGCCCGATGTCTCCGTAACCGCCGGTGGCCGTTACGACCGATTCAAGTTCGAGGCGACGGACCGGTTTCTTTCGGATCGGACCGACGACTCCGGCGCGCGGAACATGTCACAGTTCAGTCCCCAACTGGGCATAGCGTTCCGACCGGCGCCGCTCACGGCGTTCTACGGCAACTTTTCCACCGCTTTCCAGACTCCGACCACGTCTGAACTGAGCAACCGGCCCACGGAAGCCGGAGGGTTCAATCCGGGACTCGAGCCCGAACAACTGCGCGGTTTCGAAGCGGGCGTGAAGGGATTCGTGCCTGGGGCCGGGATGGCCTACGACGCGGCCGTGTTCGCCTTCGGGATCAGCAACATGCTCCTGCCCTTTCAGATAGACAATCCGGAGACGGACGAAATCTACTTCAGAAATGCCGGCAAGACGCGAAACCTGGGCATCGAGCTGAAGCTGACCTGGTCTCCACTTCCCGCGCTCGATCTGGCGCTGGCCTACACGGGAATGCGCTTCGAATTCGACGATTTCGAACTCGAACGGGAAGTCGACGGCAACACCAGTCTGTACCAGCTATCGGGCAACGAATTGCCCGGCGTCCCGCCCCATCACCTGTTCGCCGGCTTCACCTACATCCACCCGGGCAGCGGCGCCTTCATGGAAATGAACGCGCAGTGGACCGCGGAGTACTTCGCCAACGACTTCAACGGTCCCGCTCCGGGAAGCGACAAGCCGAAATCCGCGTTTGTCAATGATGGCTATGGGCTCGTTGATTTACGCGCTGGCTTCACCTATCATGGAGATGTGTTCGGCGTCGTGCTTTTCGCAGGCGTCAACAACCTGTTCGACACGCGTTATAACGGATCCATCGTCCCGAACGCATTCGGTGACCGTTTCTTCGAGCCGGCCGCTGGCCGGACGTGGTACGCGGGATTCGGCCTCCCCGTCGGCGCACGACCGCGATAGCGCCCCGCCGAACAGGATGATCCGATCCGTTCCCGTTGAAGACACAGGAGGGGTGCATGAACTCGTTTCTGCGGGTCCTTGGTCAAATTGCCTTTGTCATCGTGCTCGACGCCATAGTGGTCGGCCTGATCTACTACGAAGCGGAACGATCGAAAACCGCTCTGGCCAATGCAAGGGCGGAAGCGGCCAAGCCCGTGGCGATGTTCGACCCGCGGACGGGCCTGGAACTGAATCAACGGACCAGGCTGATCATGGGCGATGGCTACCCCGTCGTGGAAAGGGAATGCGCCCAGTGCCATCCCACCCAGATCATACGTTCCTACCGGGCAAACCGCGCTGAGTGGCTGGATGCTATCCGGTGGATGCAGGCGGAGAAGGGACTGAAGAAATTCGATAAGCAGACCGAAGAGACCATACTGACCTATCTCGAAAACTACTACGGCAGGTAACGCTTCCATTGGCCCACCAGGTTGTATCGATGACCCACCAGGTCGAATCCGAAATCGATGCCATAGCGTACGCCTATGACCGGGGCTGGTCGGACGGCCTTCCCGTCGTGCCTCCCACCCGCGAACGTATCGACCGGATGCTGGACGTAAACGGCATCGCACCGGACCGGGAGGTCGGAAGGGTACCCGAGCGGAACAGATCCATATCCGCCGAGCTGGTGGCGGCGAACGCGGTCATGGCCGGATGCGCCGATGGGCTGTTCCCCGTCGTCCTTTCCTCGGTCGAAGCCGTGCTGGACCCGTCATTCAATATCGTGGGCCCATCTGCCAGTACCGGTGGCGCAGCCCCCCTGGTCCTCGTCCACGGCCCCGTCGTGGATTCGCTGCATTTCAACACGGGCACCGCCGTGCTGGGCGCGGGCAACCGGTCCAACCTCACGTTGGGGCGGGCCCTGAACCTGGTCATCCGGAACGGCATGGGAAGCGTGCCCGGCGACCTGGACCGGGCGACCGTAGCCCACGCGGGACGCATCGCGTTCTGCCTGCCCGAAGCCCGTTGCAGCGGCTGGCCGACCCAGGGCGATGAGCTGGGTGTTCCAGCGGACAGCAGCGCCGTAACGGTACTCGCCGCCGAAGCCCCGCATTCCGTGGCCGATCACGTGCATGACGATCCCGCGGGTCTGGTCGAGTCTTTCGTCCGGATCGCCCGAACGACCAATTACGCCGGAGCCGCCATCGTATTCGTCATCTGCCCGGAACACCGGTCGATCTTCAGCCGGGCAGGATGGACCCGCGAGATGATTCGTGGAGCGCTTTTCGAAGGAACCGCGGCCACGGGACGGGAAATCCATGCCACTGGGCGGCACGACGACGTGGGACCAGACGAACGCATCACGCTGACGCCGGGCAGGGATGGAATCTGGATTGTCTTTGCGGGCGGATCGGCGGGTGGTCATTCCGCCATCATTCCGCCGTGGCTGGGATCGGGCCGGGGTGTCGGATCGCGGCCCGTGACGCGCATGATCCCCGTATGAAAAAGGCAGCTTGAAACCCGGTCGCCGGGAGCAAGGCGACCTTCAGACACCTGGAGCGATGAACATGCCCGTAACCCTCGTGGATCCCACGGCCTCCGCCGGCGCCGCGGCCCTTCGGCTGGCCGTTCGCCCGCTCGGTTCCCGGAATACCGTTGCCGCGCTGGTAAGCAACGGCAAGCCCAATTCCAGTGTGATCCTGCGCGGCGTCTTCGATCGACTGAGCGGGCGCCTGGACCATCCCGTAGAAGCCCACGAATTTACCAAGGAAAGCGCCAGCCGGGTGCTGTCGGACGAGATGACGGATCTCATCGTGCGGCGCTGCAATTTCGCGCTGGTGGGCGTCGGCGACTGAGGGTCCTGCAGCGCGTGCAGCATGCACGATTCCCTCATGCTCGAGCACCTTGGACTGCCGGCCGCGCTGCTGTGCACGTCCAACTTTCTGCACACCGCCCGGGTAATGGCGGAGCAACTCGGCAACGGAGACTATCCCATTATCGAAATCGACCATCCCATTGGCCGGCTCGACGAAAACGGCCTCTCGGCCCGGGTCGACCAGGCCACGGATAAAGTGGTTGAACTATTGATGTAAGCTATCCTCGTAACTTACCGCGAAACAATCGGTTCCAATCAATAATCGAATCGTTTTCGCTGGAGGGAACCATGATGAAATTGGGTTGGGAATCAGTCCCGGCCGTACTGGTGGCCGGGGCGGTTACGCGCGCCAGGGCGATCAGACTGACCGGGGCGGTTATACTCGCCGGGGCGGTCATATTCGCCGGGGCGGTAACGCTCGCCGCCCAGGGCCAGCAAACGGCACCGCAGGCGGGACTGCGCGAGAACCCTTCCAGGGTCCACGCTCTGGAGAACGCGCGGATATACGTCCGGCCCGATCTCGTGATCGACAGGGGCGTCGTTATCGTCCGGGACGGACTGATCGTCGAAGCGGGGTCGTCCGTCGACATCCCTCCGGATGCCTGGCGGTGGAACTACGCCGGGATGACCATTTATCCCGGTCTGATCGAGATGTTCACACAGGCCGGACTACCCGAAGCGGATGCGGCGGAATCCTCGGGGTCCACCTACTGGAATCCCGCGGTCCGTCCCGAACACTCGGCGGCCGATGCATACCGAGTCAGCGAGACTGAGATCGGACGATTGCGTCAGTCCGGATTCGCGGCGGCCATGGTGGTGTCCGATCGAGGGGTTTTCGCGGGTAGCAGCGCGGTCGTCAACCTGGGTACCCGGACACCTAACGAGAACATATTGAAGCGCGACGTATTTCAGCATCTGCGCATGAAGCGAAACCCTTACCGCATTTATCCGGCGTCCATGATGGGTGTCGTCGCCCTGATGCGACAGACGATCCTCGATGCGCAGTGGTACCGGGGCGCTCACGCGGCGTTCGCCGAGAATCCCCAACAGAACCGGCCGGAGGAAAATGATGCGCTGGCGTCGCTGGACGGGGTGATCGCCCGCAGTCAGGCCGTACTCATCAGTGTCGACAACGACCACGCTTTCCTGCGCGCGGCCCGCCTGGCCGAGGAGTTCGGTCTTCGACTCCTCGTCATGGGCAGCGGCCACGAGTACCGTATGCAGGACGCGGTCCGCGAGACGGGCGCACCGGTCATCCTGCCTCTCGACTTTCCCCAGTCGAAGGACCTCTACGTTTCCACGCCGGAGGACGCCAACGATGTTACACTGGAAACCTTGCGGCACTGGGAACTGGCGCCCGGGAATCCGGGCCGGTTGCACCGGGCAGGGATCCCTATCGCACTGAGCAGCTCCGGACTGGGCAAAAGCTCCGAGTTTCACGACAGGGTGCGGGAGGCGATCAGGCAGGGGCTGGACTATGAAGCCGCGCTGGCCGCATTGACCACTACCCCCGCGTCCATGCTCGGACTCAGCCGCCAACTCGGCACCCTGGAGCCCGGTAAACTGGCCAATATGACCATCACCGATGGCCCGCTGTTCGCGGAAGACGTGCAGGTGCAGGAGGTATGGGTCTCTGGTAACCGGCACGTGATCACACCCCGGCCGGTCGTCGATCCCCGCGGCGCGTGGGCGGTCGCCTTGCAGGAGGACAGCCTGTCGCTCTCCGTCGACGGGACGCCCGGCAAGCTCAAGGGCACCTTCGAAAGAGACGGGACCAAAATCAAGGCGGACCGGATGGAACTGGACGACACACGCATTACCTTCAGTCTGGAAGACGATGCACTTGGCGAAACCGGCGTATGGCGCTTCTCGGGTTCGATTCAGGGCGACCGGATCACCGGCCGAGGAGTCCGTCCCGATGGCGAAAGCATGAGCTGGTCCGCTGAACGTACCGCGGCGCACGAACCGGAAACCACCGATATGCCGGTGCCTGCGCAAACCGACGACCCGCCCGCCCTGTATCCGCCGGGCGCATTCGGCAGGAGCGGCGCCCCCGAGCAGCCCGGACACCTCGTCGTCCGGAACGCGACGGTGTGGACCCTGGACGATCGGGGTAAACTTGAGAACGCGGATGTGCTGATTCGCGAAGGCAAGATCGCCGAAGTAGGCACAGGCCTCCAGGCGCCTGAAAACGCCGTGGAAATCGACGGAACCGGCAAACACGTAACGCCCGGAATCATCGATGCCCATTCGCACACGGCCATCCTGGAGGGCATCAACGAGGGCACACAGGCCGTGACGGCCGAGGTGGGTATCGGAGACGTAATAGACAGCTACGATATAGCCATGTACCGGGAGCTGGCCGGTGGTCTCACAGCGGCCAATATCCTGCACGGATCGGCCAATCCGATCGGCGGAAAGAACCAGGTCATCAAACTGAGGTGGGGGCTGGGTCCCGAGGCACTCAAGTTCACCGAGGCCCAGCCCGGTATCAAGTTCGCTTTGGGCGAGAACGTGAAGCGGAGCAACTGGCGCGTCCTCAGTGACCGGTATCCGCAGTCCCGCATGGGCGTGGAACAGATCATCAGGGACCGTTTCAGCGCGGCCCGGGAATATCGGCAGGCGTGGGACCGTTACAACGCCCTCGCGGACAATTCCGGCGTCGTACCGCCCCGGCGCGACCTGGAACTGGAAACGCTGCAGGAGATCCTCACGGGAGAACGCCTGGTCCACTGCCATTCCTACCGCCAGGACGAGATCCTGATGCTCCTTCGAGTGGCCGATGACTTCGGTTTCACGATAGGGACCTTCCAGCATGTACTGGAGGGGTACAAGGTCGCGCCCGAACTCGCCGCCCACGGCGCCGGAGCATCCGCGTTCAGCGACTGGTGGGCCTTCAAGGTGGAAGCCTACGACGCCATACCCCATAACGGTGCGCTGATGCACGACGCCGGCGTGCTGGTCACCTTCAACTCGGACAGCGATGAACTCGCCCGGAGGCTGAACACCGAGGCGGCGAAGGCGGTGAAATACGGCGGGGTCGACGAGGTGGAAGCCCTGAAGTTCGTCACGTTGAACGCGGCGAAGCAACTGGCCATCGACCCATGGGTCGGTTCCCTGGAAACCGGCAAGGACGCCGATTTCGTGATCTGGAACGGCCATCCCCTGTCCACGTACACGAAGTGCGAGCAAACCTGGATCGATGGAAGGAAGTACTTCGACATCGACGAGGACCGGCAGATGCGCATCGAGGTGGAGAAGGAACGGACCAGGTTGATTCAGAAACTGCTCAAATCACCGGAAGCGGACGACCCATCCCCCGACGCCGTGGACGAAGAAGAGGCGCCGGAGGTTTAGACACGACACGCCGGGGCCCCGGCGACTGGAGGTTGGAAATGACGGCATTATACCGCATGCCGCAGAGGTCGATTCCTTCGGTACCAAGCGTTGCACGCGCCTGGGGGATACGCACGCTGGCTCTGTTGCTGGCACTCGGTCTCGCGACCGGTCCTATGGTCCGCGATGCCGAGGCCTCGAAACAGAAGCCGGCCGGTTCCCAGGTGCACCCCATCGCATTGACCGGCGGAACGGTCCATACCGTGAGCGGCGGCGTCCTCGAAGGCGCCACGGTGCTTTTCGAGTCCGGTGTCATCACCGGTATTGGGAATGATCTGGCCCTGCCTGAAAACACCCGGATCATCGACATAACGGGGAAACACGTATACCCCGGTCTGATCGCCGCGCCCACCACCCTGGGCCTTACCGAGATCGGCTCGGTGCGGGCGACCCAGGACAACGTGGAAATCGGGGACGTTACCCCGAGCGTCCGCGCGGTTTCCGCCGTAAACCCGGATAGTGAGTACTTCCCGGTGGGACGGGCGAACGGGGTCCTGACCGCCCTGACCATGCCGACCGGAGGATTGATCGCGGGCCTCTCCGGCCTGATCGCGCTGGACGGATGGACCACCGAGGACATGACCCTGGATGCCACGGTGGGACTCCACGTGCGGTGGCCATCCTACCGCGTTCTGGACTTTCCCGGCGCGGTAAGCAGGGAGGAACAGATCAAGGCACGCCGGGAAAGCCAGACGAGATTACGCGACGCCTTCCGCGAAGCCCGGGCGTACATGATCGCGAAAGAGGCCGAGCGCGCCGGCGGTCCTGTCCATCCTTCGGACCTCGGCTGGGAGTCGATGATCCCCGTGCTCATGAAGGAACTCCCGGTTTTTGTACATGCGTCCGAGGAGAAACAGATCCACGCCGCCATAGACTGGGCCCTCGCAGAAGACCTGAAGATCGTCCTGATCGGCGGCGCCGACGTATGGCGCGTGGCGGACCGTCTGAAGGCGAACCGGATCCCGGTGATCATCGGCGCCGTGCACTACCTGCCCATGCGTCGCTGGGAAGCCTACGATACGCCCTTCACCAATGCCCTGAAACTGTACGAAGCCGGCGTGGATTTCTGTATCGGCGAACGGAGGGTATGGCTGGAAGGAGGTGGTGGTTCGAACGTGCGCAACCTGCCCTATCACGCAGCGACCGCGGCGGCCTATGGCCTGCCGAAGGAGGAAGCGCTCAAGTCCGTCACCCTTTATCCCGCGCGCATTCTGGGCGTAGAGGACAGGCTGGGCTCCCTGGAAACGGGCAAGGACGCCACCCTGATCGTGACCGACGGGGACCCGCTGGAGATCATGACACGGGTGGAAAGGGCCTTCATCCAGGGCCGTCCGGTCGATCTCAGCAGCAAGCACACCGACCTTTACGACAAGTACCGGACCAGGCTGGAGCAGGTGAAGTGACTCCAGGCTGCTGAACCAACGAATTCCATGCCTTATTCCATCCTCCTGAGCGGTTGCGGCAGCGCCGGCAAGTACGTGGCCCACGTGGCGGAGCAAAGCGGACGCGCCCGGGTGGCTGCCCTGTTCGACCCGGACGGGGAGAAGCTCGCCGCGGCCCGGTCGCTCTACCCCGATGCCGTAACGAGTAACGACCTCGAATCACTGATCGCGGACACGCAGCCTGACGTCGTCGCCGTGGCCGGACCAGACCACCTGCACGCCGATCAGACCATCATGGCCCTGGAACACGGCGCCCACGCCCTGGTGGAGAAACCACTGGCCACGACGGTAGCCGACGCCCGTCGCATCATCGAGGCCGCCGACAGGACAGGCCTGACGGTGATGACGGATCATACCATCCGCTACATGTACCCCTGGCGGGAAATGTCCCAGGCCGCCCGGTCGGGTGAAATCGGGGACGTCTTCTTCGTCCAGGGCGACTACATCCACGACATGTGGTCCATATACCATCCCGGCGGCAGGGGTCACACGCCCTGGCGGATCGACCGGGAGAACCCGCAGAACATACTCCTGGGCGGCGGTTGCCACCCGATCGACAACATGCTCTCCACTGTCGATTCGCCCGTTGCGGAGGTCTTCGCTTACAGCAGCAAGATGAGCGTGCCCGAGTTTCCCTCGGACGATTGTTATATCGTCATGCTGAAATTCGAGAACGGGGTACTTGGGAAAGTCTTCGTTTCCAGCGGCTGTTCGGGCCACGGCATGGGGGGCGGCATGCTGGCCGTCTACGGTACGGAAGGGACGCTGTGGAATGGAAAGCTGTACCGGCGGGGAGAGGAACCGGTCGACCTTCCCAATGCCTCGGACGATGCCGCCGTGGGCGGCCACGGGTGGGGCCGGTCCGTCATCGACTTCCTGGATACGCTGGACGGGAAGATGGAAAACCCGATCCCCGCCCGAATCGGCGCCCGGGTCGTGGCCATCTGCGAAGCCGGACTCAATTCCATCCGCACCGGCCAGCCGCAGAAGCCGGAATGGCCCTGACGGCCCCCGTACCTCGGGGATCGGCACCGCAGGGATCGGCATCACGGAACCTGCCTGGACTTCTATTCCCTGAAAAAGGCCATACTCTTCTCTGCGGCTTCCCGGGAACCTATACGGCATTTGATCCTTTGAAAAAGGCCATACTCTTCTCCGCGGCTTCCCGGGAACCTATACGGCATTCAATCCTTTGAAAAAGGCCATACTCTTCTCTGCGGCTTCCCGCAATCCGGCCTTCCGATAGACCTTCACCGAGGCGAAATGGGGATAGCCGATGGCTTCCAGGGCACCGAGTACGTCGGCGAAGTCTATCCGGCCGGTGCCCGGCAATCCGCCGTGGCTTTCGCAGAGATGTACGTGCCTGAGACCGGCGCCGCAGTCAAAGATCGGCTGCACGAGGGAGGTCTCTTCGATATTCATATGGATCGTATCGACCATGGGATGAAAGGCGCTCGATCCGATGGCGCGGATCAGTTCCCGGACTTCTCCCACGCTGTGATTGAACCCCACCTGCAGGTGATTCACCGGCTCGATCACGATGTCTATGCCCCTCTCTTCGGCCGCGCGGCCCACTTGTTCGAGGCAGGCAACGATCCGTTCGTTGGCTGTATCCGTGTCCGGTTCGTCGGAACGCAGCCCCTGAAGCAGACCCACCACGAGTATGGCGTTGAACCGTTCCGCGGTCTCCAGGTTCTCCATCAGCCGGGCGACGGTCCGTACGCGGATTGATTCGTCCGACGCGCTCAGACACAGCCCGTCTTCGTAGGCCACACCCGTGAGCAGTGAGACAACACGCAGATCATGCTCGCGGGCGGCGTGGTCGACTTCATCCAGCCGGCTCACCAGTTCCGGTGTGAGGTTCAGTTCAACGCCCTCGTATCCGGCGGATCTGATGAATGAGAAGGTATCGTCTATACTCCCGCACCATCGAGACGGGGGATCGATGAGCATGAAGCTGAGATGGTACATCGGTCCAGTTCCCCTGGGATGATCTCACGGAGTCAAACGGCGTTAAGGTTCGCAACCAGGCTCGACACGCCAGATTCACACTGGCTCCAACAATATAGGTAGTTGCCTGCAGCTCTTGATAGATGTTTCTTAG
>CAZZNP010000008.1:53821-65405 GCA_964655785.1 uncultured Gemmatimonadota bacterium | reverse complement strand
CGGGTCGAAGCCGTGGTGTCCGGGACCTATGTTTCACGATCCAAGTTTTTGTTAGTTAAATGTATGGTCCCATGTATTTTAATTTACGCGCACGATGTGTAATGTCAATTCAAAGTTGTATCCCCGATTACCCGGAAAACCCGCTGACAGCCGGCCTCTTTCCGGATTGATACCTGATATGAGTCAAGGTCCCGTCTACTTCATTTCCGACGCCCACCTCGGACTCGACGACTACGCGGCGGAGGAAGGGAAAAGAGAAAGATTGCTGGCCTTCCTGCGAAGCTTGAGGGGCAGGGCCCGGCTGTTGTACATCGTGGGCGACCTGTTCGATTTCTGGTTCGAGTACCGCAGCGTCGTTCCTCGACAGCACTACACGGTACTGCACGCATTGAGTTCACTGGTAGAAAGCGGCACGCGGGTCGTATACCTTCCGGGCAATCACGATTTCTGGCTCGGAACCTTCCTGGATGAACAGGTCGGGGTAGAAACGGCGGAAGGACCGCTGACCGCGATCCACCAGGGACGCAAGATCTACATCGCCCACGGCCATGGTATGATCACAAGGGACCGCGGTTATCGCGCGGTTTCGAAGATCATGCACAGCGCTTTCTGTATCCGACTTTTCCAGATGATCCATCCGGACTGCGGTTTCGCGATCGGCCGCCTGGCCTCGCGGCTGAGCAGGCGTCACGGTAAACCCACCTCCTGGGACCCCCGGCAAGCCTACCGGGAACTTGCTTTCTCGTTGCTGGACGACGGCTACGACATGGTCGTCTTCGGGCACAACCATTGCCCGACGCTTCAGAATAAAGGTAAAAAGGTGTATATCAACCTGGGGGACTGGATCCGGCACCATACCTATGGTGTGTTGCGCGAAGGCGAGATGAACCTGGAGAAGTACGGGGATGGGTGGGCGGAAGACCGGGGTAGATAATCGGCGGAAGACCGGGGTAGATAATCGGCGGAAGGCCGGGGTGGATGATCGGCGGAAGCCCCGGCACTCGAGAGCGCCGGGGCTTCAGTCCGTTCGACCGCTCGCTCCTTTCGGTGGCCGTAGCTCCTACTCGAGGCGAACGGGAAGGTGTTCCAAGGTGCCTGATACAAATGCATGAGGCTTCCGCGAAGGCTGATCCTCCTGTAAAGAGAATCCTGACCTCATTTTGGATAATCCCAGGCGACACCCCGGAACTTCGAAGTTACATCCAGGACTCTGTCTGCACCCTGGCTACGGGCCCGGATTATCCCGAACCGCGTGAACGGTATATCATGACGACGGCTTGTTGATCATGATCGGAGCCAGGGGCAGATCTTCGGCCCCTGGAATCGAAACCACCAGGTATGCCGTTCCGTGACCTACGATCCACGTCTCTCCGGTCTGAATCGTTACCGTAAGTTCGTCAGTCGATGTTTCAAACGCAGCGGCGTCTTCGGGTATGGCGATCACGTCAGGATTCTGGCTACGGACTGTTGCCGTCACACTCCCGTCATTGTTCGACAGCCTACCGTCATGACCGACCTCGGACACCTTGATCAGAAAAACGATGTTCGTATTGGGCTCCACCGCCCTGGCCACTGATTCATCTACACCCTCGGTGGCAGGATCGTCATCGACCGGAAGCGTCAAGGCCCGGGTACGGTCGACAGGATTGGAAGGGAAAGGATTCATCACGTACCTGATGACGCCCGTACCACCGGCGACGGTGACCTCGATCTTGGCCTTGGCCGTGACACCCTGGCCCTGGGCAGTGATCTCAGCCTTTCCAATGCTCTCCGCCGTTATCGTGTTCCCATCGACGCTGACTATATCGGGTGCGGAACTCACCCAGGAAATCAGTAATTCTGCGCCGGCGATCTGATCCCCGCCTTCTACCTCGTCGAAAGCAACGGGTGTCATCAGGTCGATCGAACCGCCGACCGGCAGGACGTAAGAGGTCGCCTGGCCTGCGGCGAACTCGATCCGCTTGATCACCTCGAGCACGCTGACGGTCATCTTGATCTCTATACCTCTGCCCACGACCGAGAGCGTGATTTCCGCACCTGTAGTCGGCGCTACCGCTTCGATCATACCGTTATCGACCGTCACGGCGTCAGAATCTGACTCCCAGGCGAATTCGACCGGCACGGGATTACGGTCCTGACCTCCCGCTTTCGCGACGATCGTGGTCATTCCGCCCACGGACAGGGTCAGGTCCAGCGAGCCCTTTGCATCTACCGCGTTCGCCGCGTCGAACTCAGGCGCGTTGTACGTTACTGCATTACTGCTGCCCTGGGTCAGCAAGATGTGGTGGATGGCGGTCAGCACGCCGCTCTCAATAACCTGATCCGCGTCGACGCCGACGCCAGGAGGACCCTCGGGACCTACTGGACCTGCGGGACCTTCTGGACCTGCGGGACCTTCTGGACCTGCGGGACCTTCTGGACCTGCGGGACCGGCGGGACCGGCGGGACCGGCGGGACCGGCGGGACCGGTGCCACCCTGGTCACCCTTGGGACCCTGCTGTCCTTCAGGACCCTGCGGACCGGCAGGACCTTGCGGACCCGAAGGTCCGGCAACACCCTGTGGACCGGCCGCACCTTGCTGACCGGAAGGTCCGGCAGGGCCTGTCTTGCCTTCGCATCCCATCATGGATAGCGCGAACGCAATCGCAAACACTATGAGATAATGCATCTTTGTCTCCCGTTTTTCGAATGTTTCCCTTTGCTGTAATTACGATGCTGTGTTAAGGTGACGGATCTATATGGCCTCCTTTCCCGTCCTGTGCATTTTGTGAAATGGACAGTGGTTCAAACGTTGTAGATTTTGTGAAGACCGGTGTTGGCAGATATGGACCATCTAAACGCGCTGACTTATAATTTAATTTAGCGAAACATATCATCATTATATTTTGGTTAATTTATACTAAGTTTTGTCCTAGTCAACCCTTTTTTGTGTTTTTTTCAAATAGGAACCGCAGCTTCCGGGCGATATCTCGGAGCGGGGATTGGAGGAGTTTCCTTGCCGGTGCGGTCGGGTAGCGCGGTGTTTGGAGCGGTGGACATGCAGCCGAGGACGAGGATCCTGCCAATACATTAATTAATTATGATGTATTTTATATATTGGAGGTGGCTTTTGACGCTGCCGGCGCTCGTCAAAGCACTGGGACGCCTTGCGTAACCCCAGGGGCGCTTCGAGATGGAGGTGAACACCCGGCGTGTCTATGGTCGGGGAGCTACCCCAGTTCCCGGTGCCTCCGGCAGGACCAGGCGTCCCTTCCGCACGGTTGCCCCGGTGAATGGATCGTTGGCAATCAGCAGGTTGCCGTCCAGGTCGGCGTAATCGGCCAGAGGGGAGAGATGGGCCGCGGCGGTGATGGCGGCGGAGGTTTCGATCATGCAGCCGATCATGACGCCCATCCCGTGGGCGCGGGCGGTGTGGATGAGCCGGAGCGCTTCGCGGATCCCACCGCACTTCATCAGTTTTACGTTGACGCCGTCCACCAGGCCGGACAGGGCCGGCACATCCGAAGAAACCAGTACGCTTTCGTCGGCGAAGATCGGCATGGCCGCCGCCTCGCGCACCCGGCGCCAGTCATTCGGGGAGCCGGGGGGAAGGGGCTGCTCCACGAGTTCCACATCGAACTCGGACAGCCGTTCGACCATTTCCACGGCCTGGTCCGCCGTCCATCCCGCGTTGGCGTCGATTCGGATGCGCGCATCCGATTCTTCGCGAATCGTACGCATGATCTCGAGGTCCTTCGTCGAACCAAGCTTGATCTTCAACGCCGGGTACCCGGCGGCCTCCCGGACTTTGCGGCGGACCGCTTCCGGCTCGTCGATGCCGATGGTGAATGAAGTGACGGGCGTTTTCGCGGGATCGAGACCGAGCCATCGGTAGAGGGGTACCCCGAGACGCCGCGCGGCCAGGTCGTGCAACGCGATATCCACCGCCGCGCGCGCCGAGGAATCTTCGGGCAACCGCGACACGAGGCGTTCCATCGTCTCCTCGAGTTCGAAAGGACTGCCGCCCAGTAGCGCGGGCACCTCCTCCAACGCCCGCAGGACCGATCCGGCGTCTTCACCGTAGTATGGAGAGGGCGCGGCCTCTCCAACGCCCGTCAGCTCACCGTCGGTGACGCGCACGACCACGTTGTTCCTGTGGTCGCTGACCTCACGGGCGATGCGAAAAGGATGGATAAGGTCCAGGCGGACTGTTTCGGCGCGCAGGTGCATGGGGTCTCCGCTCAGAAGCTGCTGAATATCTCGCTCATCAGGCGCAGGCTGATCTGGGCGGGCACCGCGATCCAGGTCCGGATGATGCCCAGCCGCAACATCTGGTCGGCCACGATCAGTCCGATCAGCAACATGGGACCGTACATCTCCAGTTGGCCGAATCGATGGGCCTGGGCGGGAGGCAGCAGCCCCCTGAGGACGCGCGACCCGTCCAGCGGCGGAATCGGCAGCATGTTGAAGAAGGCCAGCGCCAGGTTGATGACGATACCGTACCGGATCATCTGTCTCAGCGTATCGGTCAGCGCGCCGCCGGAGGGCAAGTGGGTGAAGACGCCCACCAGAATGAAGGCGAGGATGATATTGGACACCGGTCCCGCCAGGGCGATCCAGAGCATGTCCTTCCGGGGATTGCGCAGGTACCGGGGATCCACCGGCACGGGTTTCGCCCAGCCGATGCCGAACCCGCTCATGACGGTGATGACCAGCATGATGGTGCCGGCCGGATCGAGGTGCACCAGGGGGTTGAGCGATAGCCGCCCCATGCTGCGTGCCGTGGGGTCGCCCAGTTTCCACGCCGCCCAGGCATGGGCGTACTCGTGAAAAGTCAGGGCGAAGAGGATCGCGGGCATGGCGATGAACAGGATGGTAAAATCGAAGCCCATGGATTCTCCTTTGCCGCGTTGCTTGTCGGATCAGTGCGTGGGGCGGTGAAGGCGCGACCAGAGATTCCGCGCTGCGCTGCGTTCCTCTTCCGCGGTCCTGATTTCGCCGTTGATCTTCATCGAAAGCACTTCGTCCAGTATCCGGCCGTATGCGGGACCCTCCGGGATGTCCAGATCCCGGAGCGTACCTCCGTCGATGGAAAGGCGCATGTGACGGTGATGGTGGTAATAGGATTCGCATCTCCTTCGCATGTCCTGATCGGGGTGGGTCAGGGTAACGAACAGCATGGTGTCCTCCGAGATCGTGCGTACCGCGCGGCAGAAGTCCGCGGGCGTGGTGATTTCACCCGATTCGACGGCCCGCTCCACCCGGGACCACCGGGACATGTCCTCGATGGCTTTACGAAGCCGCCTGTTGGGCTTCAGCCGGTCCACGATGCCCAGAAGGGTCTCCTCCCGGCGCGGCCTGAACAGCGCGACAAGGTACAGTATCCACCAGTCGTCGCCGACGGACCCCGAATCAGCTGCGGCGGACCCCGGATCGTCGCCGGCGGACCCCGGATCGTCGCCGGCGGTCCCCGGATCAGCTGCGGCGGACCCCGGATCGTCGCCGGCGGTCCGGCTGATCTCCCGGACAAGCGTCTCCAGGTCTTCGTCGGAAGCGAGGGACGGGTGTATGGCCTCGAGCGCATCGAGCCGCTCCAGCCGGTCGAACACCAGCCAGGGATCCCTTTCGACGCAGACCAGCCTCAATTGTTCGAGCAACCGGGGGCCCGAGAGGTTCCCGATCATGTCCCCGGCGATCGCTTCCCGGAATCTCCGTTCCGTCCCGTGCTCGAGCCTGAACTTAAGGCGCTGTTCGAAGCGGACGGCACGGAAGAGGCGGGTCGGGTCGTCGATGAAGCTTCGTTCGTGCAGAATGCGGACAAGGCCCCTGCCCAGGTCGGCCCGGCCCCCGAATGGATCGACCAGGTCTCCGAAACGCCCGGTGTTCAGAGAGATCGCCATGGCATTGATCGTGAAGTCTCGCCGCGCAAGGTCCACGTCCATCGTAGCGGGCGCCACCCGGGGCAGCGCACCCGGACGCTCATAGGTTTCGCTGCGGGCCGAGGCCACGTCCAGGCTGGTGCCTTCGGGCAGATCCACAGTGGCCGTGAGAAACGGCGGGTGCGGCGCGCTGCGGCCGCCCGTTTCCCGGACCAGCCGACCGGCGAACCGGATCCCGTCCCCTTCCACCGCCAGATCGATATCCGTCCTGGATCGTCCCAGCAGCAGGTCCCGCACGGTCCCGCCGACCAGGTAAAGATTCAGCCCCGACTCATCGGCCAGGCGGCCGGCCTGGAGCAGCCGCCCGCGGATTCCCTCCGGCAGTTGGGTGATGGCTTCTTTCATGTCCGTTCCGTCCGGGGGTTGCAGGTTCAGGCTTCTTTCAAAAACCGGTGAACGAAGACCCGGTTGTCCGTCGATTCGAACTTTATCCTTCGCTGCTGCGCGCTGTGGCGATATCCCCGGGAGATCATGGATTCGACGAAGGGGGCGGCCGCCCGGCGGTCGGGATCGCTCGCAAGGAACATGCCGCCCGGTTCCAGCGTATCGTCGAGCAAGCGCTGGATCGGCTCGTGATTCGGCCTTTCGTAAAGTATGTCCGAACCTATGATTATGGCGTACTTGCGATCGAGATCCGGGGTTCTCCAGTCCAGGAAACGGAAGGTAACGCGCGCGTCAAGGGTATTCAACCGGGCATTGTACCGGGCGAAGGCCAGGGCGTCTTCCTCGTAATCGCACGCCGTGACCTCCAGTCCCGCCGCGGCCGCGGCGATACCGGCCACGCCGACGCCGCAGCCCAGTTCCAGGATACGGGTACCGGCAGGAGCGGGGTACTCGAACAGGTGTCGTCCGAGACCGATCGCCGAGGGCCAGATCTCCGCCCAGTAGGGAAGGCGTTCATCCTCATCGTAGTATTCCGGGTCGATTTCGTCGATGAGCACGTCCGCATCGCGTACCGCCAGTATATCCAGGTTAACCCACTTGCCAATGGCTATGGACTTGAGACAGACATCGTAACGGCGGGCCAGCTCGGCGGGTACGGCGGTCGTTGGCATGGCCTTTGAACTTAACGCAGGACATTCCCGCGGTCAATCGAATTCAGGCTTGACACGACATGCCGTCCCGCCTATTATATTACGGTATTTCAGCGACGAAGCCGATGTCTGGTTTTCTGTTTCCGCCGATACCGTTTCGACGCATTCACGATGCCGGTCAGTTTCAAGAAAGCGTGTTTAACGAGGAGTCTCGTATGACCTACATTATCGCAGAGCCATGCATTGACGTAATGGATAAGGGCTGTGTCGATGTATGCCCGGTGGACTGCATTCATACCAAGGACGGCGAACGCATGCTGTACATCGATCCTGAAGAATGCATTGACTGCGGTGCCTGCGAGCCCGAATGTCCTGTCGAGGCCATTTTTGCCGAAGAAGACACTCCGGACGAATGGCAGGATTACATTCAGATCAACGCCGACTTCTTCCAGGACGACTGACGGAAACGCACCGGGCGGGACGCTCATCGATTTCCGGGTGGACTCGCCCGAATTTGCCCGAACTCGCCCGAACTCATCCAGACTCGCCACGGATCCACCCGCCACGCCTCGGCGGCAACCGGATGCGGTGGCGGGTCCGCCCGCATGTCCTCTTCATCATCGATCGATTCCTGCCGAAGAGGATACGCGGTACGCAAGCCATCCCATAAACACGCGGTAACGGTCTTGAATCCATGAAGGCACGCACCGTTAAGAAATTCCTGCTGGCCCTGTCCTGTCCCAAGCGCACCGGGTTGATCTACACGGTGACCCGCTGGTTATCGGAACAGGGTTGCCACGTCATCGAAAGCGATACGTATATCGATCCCGTCAGCGAACGGTTCTTCATGCGTGTGCACTTCGGCGGCAAGGTGACCCTGGGGTCCCTGTGGCGTACCTTCGCTCCCATGGCGGAGGAACTGGAAATGCAATGGGACCTGTCGGCCGACGACACGCGTCCCAGGGCCCTCATCATGGTGTCGCGGGAACTGCACTGCCTGCTGGACCTGCTGAACCGCACGCGCATGGACAAGCTTCAACTGGATATTCCCCTCATCATATCCAATCATGCCGACGCCGAACAACTGGCGAAGGAATCGGGCATCGAATTCCTGCACCTGCCGATTACGCCCGAAAACAAGGATGAGCAGGAGGAACGCCTGATCGACGAGATCGAGGAGAACAATATCGATTTCGTCGTGCTGGCCCGGTACATGCGGATCATCGGCCCCGAGGTGTGCGACAGGATGGCGGGCCGCATCATCAACATCCACCACTCTTTCCTGCCCGGGTTCAAGGGCGCCAGGCCCTACCACCAGGCACATCGGCGCGGGGTAAAGTTGATCGGCGCGACCGCCCATTACGTAACGGCCGACCTGGACGAGGGTCCGATCATCGACCAGGATGTGGAAGCCGTGACCCATCGCATGTCGCCGGCGGAACTGACGGCCGTGGGGCACGACATCGAACGCATCGTGCTGGCGCGGGCCGTACACTACCACATCCAGCGGCGCGTCTTGATCAACGGACGCCGTACCGTCGTTTTCAGATAACAATTGTGCGGAAATTAAGATGGCCGGGTGGCCGGACTCGGGCCTGCATGGCCAAGTGGCCGGACTCGGGTGAGCATGACCGGGCGGCCGGACTCGGGCGAGGCGGGATAGCGCGGCGCGATGCGAGGGATCAAACGGCGATTAAGGTAGCCGGGCGGGCCGGGATAGCGCGGCGCGATGCGAGGGATCAAACGGCGATTAAGGTAGCCGGGCGGGCCGGGATAGGGCAGCGCGATGCCCCTTGATCAGGCGTACTGGTCCATCAGGGCGTCTATGGTCGCCTGCTCGTCCCCGTAGGCTTTGGCGTACACGTCCTGCAGCTTGTCGGTATAGGTGCGGTACTGTTCCTGGAAGAACACGCCGCTGTGGAATACCCCGTCGCCCACCTCTTCCATGGCCATGTCGATCGCCTTGATCCGGTCGCCGGTGTCCCAGCCTTCCGGCAACGGCATGAAAGATTCCTTCCACGGGTCGTAGGTATTGTAGAAGGTGGGGCAGGGACTCATGGCGTGCACGAAGGCGAATCCGGGGTGATCGAGCCCCTGGCCGATGGTTTTCGACATTTCCGTCGCCTGGCTCGAGAAGGTGCGCGCGACGAAACTGCAGCCGTACACGATCACCATGGCCAGGATGTTCAACTGGCCTTCCAGCACCCCTTCGTAAGGCGCCATCTTGGGCATGGAAACGCTGCGGCGCAACGCCTGCATTCCCGGGGGCGTGCTCGGTGACGGCTGGCCCTTGGTCAGTCCGTACACCTGGTTGTCCATGACGATGTAGGTGATGTCCTGGTTGCGGCGCACGGCATGGGGCACGTGGCCACCGCCGATGGCGAACCCGTCGCCGTCGCCGCCGACGGCGATGACCTTCAGATCGGGATTGGCCGCCTTGACGCCCTGGGCCGCGGGCAGCGCCCGCCCGTGCACGACGTGCAGGCCGTAGGCGTTGACGAACTCAGGCAAACGGCCGGAACAGCCGATGCCCGATACGATGACCACGTCCTTCGGATCCAGGTTGCGTTCCGCAAGCGCGCGCTGCAGCGCGGCAAGCACGCCGAAATCACCGCAACCGGGACACCAGGTCGGCTTTACCTCGCTGCGGTAATCCTTGAGCGTACGCTTGACCGGTTGCCGTACCTGGCCGGACTCTTCGGCTTTCTCCGGAGTCGTGGTTTTAGCGGCATCGGCCGTAGGGACTTCAGCCATACTGCAGCACTCCTTCGATGTATTCCTCGATGTCTCCCGCCTTGAAGGGCAGTCCCGTAATGATATTGAACCGCTGCAGAGAAACCGCCAGGCGGCCCTGCAGGTAGGTTGCAAACTGCCCGCTGGCATTCAGTTCCACCACCGAAACCACCGGTATGGATTCGATGAAAGCGCGGGCCTCTTTCTCCGGCAAGGGATGGAGCATCTTGAAAATCAGGGCGGCAACCTTGTATCCCTTCGCCAGGGTCCGGTCCAGCGCTTCCAGTATGGGACCTTCCGAAGATCCCCAGCCGATCAGCCCGAGCTGGGCGTCCTCCGCGCCGTACCGCTGCACGAATCCGGGCTCGTTCACCGCGGATTCGATTTTTTTATGCCGTTTCTCGGTCATCCGGATATGGGCTTCCGGCGAATAGTCGATATGAGCGTGTTCGTCGTGCTCCAGGCCCGTTGCCACGTAGTGCTGTCCATGGCGGCCCGGCAGCGGCATGGGGGAAACGTAGTCGTCGGTCATCTCGTACCGGTCGAATTCCTGCGGCGGTACGCTTCCGTTCAGGTCCGGCTGTTTCCGCTCGACGATCTCGATCTCGCTGAGATCGGGGCGGGACATGACCTGCGCGCGCTGCGAGAGATGCTGGTCGCTGAGCAATATGACCGGCGTCTGGTACTTTTCGGCGAGATTGAAGGCTTTGACCGCCGTGTAGAAACAGTCCTCGGTATTGGTCGCCGCGATCACGATGCGCGGCGCTTCGCCGTGGGCGCCGTATATGGCCAGGTTCAGGTCCGACTGCTCCGTCTTGGTGGGCATGCCGGTGCTCGGACCGCCGCGCTGGACGTCGACGACCACCATCGGGATCTCTTCCATGGTCGCCAGGCCGAGGGCCTCGACCATGAGGGACAGGCCCGGTCCCGCCGTGGCGGTCATGACTTTCGCGCCGGTGAATGAAGCCCCGATGGACGCGGTGATGGCCGCGATCTCGTCTTCGGTCTGCATCAGGACGCCGCCCACCCTGGGCATCGCCTTCGCGAGCGTCTCCATCACGTCGCTGGCGGGCGTAATGGGATACCCCGCGTAGTACCGGCAGCCGGCGGCCAGGGCGCCCATGCAGAGCGCGTCGTTCCCCGTCATGATCAGCTGGGCGTGGCCGTTTCGCTGGTCCACCGGGACCTTTAGCCCCAGATCGATGCCGTTATCCGACACGTAGATATAGGCTTGCTTCAAGGCGTTGATGTTCGACTCGAGGAACTCCTTGCGTCGGCCCCACCGGCTTTCGGACACCATCTGCTTCGCGGCGTCGAACGGAATGCCCAGGCAGGAAGTAAGCACTCCGAAAGCCAGCACGTTCTTGGACTTCATCGTCTTGATGACGGTCTTGGTGATCTTCTGGAGGGGTATGCCGATCTGCGTCAGGGCCAGGCTCTCGTCCGCCTCGCATTCATCGGGATCGAAGATAACGACGCCGGTGGACTTTACTTCGCCCGCGTGGATGTCGTAGTTCTCCTGGTTCCAGACCATCAGGATGTCCAGGGCATCGCCCGGCGAGCGGACGGGGGAATCCTGCACCCTGACCTGGGTCATGGACGCCCCGCCTTTTATTTCGGCCGGCAGGTTCTTGAAGGTATAGATATGCAGCCCCGACCGGGCCAGCGCTTCCGCCAGCACGTCTCCGACGGTAAGCACGCCTTCGCCATTCTCGCCCGCGATGCGTATGGTAAGGTCCAGCTGTTCCATGATCGACCCTTCGCGACCGCCCGATTGGATTGAAACCGCAAAATCATTTGAGTATATGGGTTTAGGTACCCGAATGTCAATTCTAATCGTCATGGATCGCAACATTTTCCGATCCCTCGCGGGCCGCGGGAAACGCAAGGCGTCCCGCC
>CAZZNP010000008.1:47867-53721 GCA_964655785.1 uncultured Gemmatimonadota bacterium | reverse complement strand
TTTTCCGATCCCTCGCGGGCCGCGGGAAACGCAAGGCGTCCCGCCCGCTGAAACGACTACCAGCCGTGTATCCTGTGCCCCTGTCCCGGGAACCAGATGATATCGACGATATTGGAGGCGACCAGTCCCGTGCAGAACCCGACCAGCATGCCGAGGATCAGCGGCTGGACGCTGCGGAAAAGGGCGATCCCGCCGGAACGGAGCAGCAGGACCTTGACGGCCCAGGCCGCGAAGAGGGTGAACGCCCCGTTGTCGATCGCCACGCCCCGGGCGATGGTGAGTCCCACGGGGTGCAGCGGCCAGCCCGGGAACTTGTACCTGAGGAAGATCAACAGCATCATGAGGAAGCCCCCCAGGAAGAACCAGGCGGTTTCCATGACCGACATCCGGGTCGGGTTCTGGATCCATATCTTGACGCTCTCGAAGAAGTGGATGTTCCCCGTGGTGAAGGCCCACTGGTCGAACTGCGAAGCGCCGACGGTCTCGTACCCGGAATAGACGGTGTACGCGGCGCCGACCGCGAAGGCCAGGGCGAAGGCCCCGCAGATCAGCGCGAACATGAGCTTCTTGTCGGTCCAGACCCGGTCCCCCAACCGGGTGATGTGGGACACGGATACCATGGTAAAGGTCTTCCAGTTCCGGGCGAAGGCGTTGGAAATGCCGAAGGCCGTGAGGGACGAGGCGTCGATACCGGACGAGCCTACGCCGCGTATGAGGAACTCGTGGGAGTTCATGGGCAAATCGAGGGCGACCAGGCCGGTTTCCGCCACGATCCGGGACACGCCGACGTAGAAGATGAAGAGCAGAAGCAGGAAAGGCGCCATGATGACGAGGCTCATGCCGGCCATGTGCAGAAAGGCCGCCATGTAGGCGACGCCCAACATCACGCCCAGGACGGCCGACCGGTAGGAAAAGAACTCTTCGGAATCGTCCACGTCCGGCGCCCGCCCCAGGGCCTTTCGCGCCACGTCCCACAGGTGCCGCCGGGCGATCCAGAACCCCCAGAGTACGAAGACGATCAGGGCGCCGATCTCCTGGAGACGCACCGCGGCGTCCGGCGACGCGCCGGTCTCGAGCAGGCCGACCGCGTTCATGCCGCCGGATTCGAGGATGGCGAAGAGGTGAAAGACCCAGATGCTGAACAGGATGTCCACCGGCGAGAAGAGGGCGAAGCAGAACAGGTACATGTTGATCTTGATCTTGATGGCGGGGAACAAATGGCCGATGACGAGGTCCGTCGCATAGGGCTGCCCGATGGGAATCACACCCACGGGGGTGAAGTAGTCGACCATGTTCCAGCCGATCACGGCCAGCGGCATGGAGAACCCGATCCAGAAGAGCCGCCCTTGCATGAAAGCCGGCAGGAACGATCGGCCATCGGGTTCGTGCACGATCCGGAAGAGGACCTGGGCCAGCGGGAAGCTGATCCTTTCGTGGACGACCCACTGTTTCCGAAGGATCACCACCAGGCAGGATCCCGCGAAGAACAGGGCGATGAAGAACGTGCCCCACCAGAACAAGGGAACGATCCAGGGCCGCCACGGCAGACTGGCGTAGGCGGGCAGGCCCTCGTAGAACCAGCGGATGGTCTGGTCGGCGGGATCGACCAGCAGCCAGGCCGGAAGGTACTGGAAGAAAACCGCTTCCCATTGATTTTCGGGAGACGCAAAATAGTACGGGGTGGTGATCACCCCGATGAAATAGCTCATGAAGGCGTGGGACGGTACGGTGGACGCGATCAGGCCGAAGGAAAGGATGACGAGCAGTTCCGACGTGCTGAAGGTGGAGTCCGGCCGGTACTTGCGCAGCAGTCCGTTCACGACGATGACGAAAAACAGGAAGGGCGCCATCAGGGACGCGGAGACGTGTTCGAAGTCCATGAACGTCCCGCGGACGACCCAGACATTGTAGGGGATCCACAGGCTGATGAAAATGGCCAGGAAGATTCCGACCAGGATCGAGCGGAAGGTCACGCGGCGGTGGTCTCGCATCTGCATATGCATATCCAACCGGTTTGGTTTCGCCGGGTCCGCCCGCCGGGTGGCGCCTGAGGGGACGGACTGATGCCCGGGAACGTGTACGAGCCCGATAAGTTGAACCGGCTGTACCGGACCGGCAGAGATCCCGCGGACGACGGATGCTTACGGCTGCGGCGGCCGCGGTTCGAATCGCAATGGACCGGGCTGCTGCTGCCGGAAGACCGGGATTGTGAGGAAAACCGCGTATTCAACTATCTCGTGGTGGAGCCGGTCGATCTGCCCGCCGGAGGCGCCGATGAAGTCCTGGTCGTCTTCCACGGACTGAACGAGGGGAGTTACGCCCGGATGCTGCCCTGGGCCGGGAGCTTCGCCTTGCGGCTCGGCATCCCCGTCATACTCTTCCCCTTGTCCTTTCACGTCGGCAGGCGATCGGATCTCTGGAGCAACCAGGCGCAGACCCGTATCGCCGGCCGCCGCGCCGCCCTGGACGGAAACGGACGGGCGAGTCCTTTCAACGGCCGTATCAGCGAACGGCTTGGCCAGGCGCCCGAACGCTACCTGCTCGGCGGACTGCAGTCCTATTTCGACGCCGTCGACCTCGCAGACCGCATCGTCGCAGGCGGGCACGTAGGCTGCAGGGCCGGAGCAGGCGTGCGATTCCTGGGATACTCCGCCGGCGGCTACCTGGCCCTAACCCTCCTGCTCGCCGATCCCGGCGACCGGTTCTCCGATGCCCGCGCCGCCCTCTTCGCTTCCGGCGCCCCGCTGGACGGCATACGTGCCGGAAGCCTGTTCATCATGGACGATTCGGCGGCGGACAGCCTGTCCGCTTACCTGCGAAGCCGCCGGTCACTGCTCCGGTCGGTCGACGACCGCTTCCGGCGCCTCGCCGATTCTCCCACCCGCTGGCTGGCAGAGGTGCTGTTCCACGGCGACGGCCTGGAGGATCGGATGACCGAGTTGAAAGACCGGTTGCTCCTGGTGGCCAATCCCGCCGATCGGGTAATCTCGGCCGAAAGAGCGGCATGGAACCTGCGTCCCGCGCCCGTCCTGCGCCTGGACCTGGGCGTACACGAGTTTCCTTTCACCACGGGAGACCCGCTCCCCGATGTCTACGACCGGCGCGCGCCGGAGACCCGGGACATGATACGAAACGTCCGGAACGTTCACCACATCGGGCCGGATTACAGGATCGCCTTCGATCGATTCATCCATGATGTGTCGGCCTTCCTGTTCCCTGGCCGGCTGCTCCGCGGGGCATGCTGCACGGCGTAGCGCGTACCGGCCGGCCAAAACCGGCTTGACATCGGTCCTTTCCGCCCGTTATCTAATATGGTATAAGGTAACCTATTGTAAATAAGCGATGTTACACACGCAATCCCCACAGGGCGCATGCCCGGGGCATGAAGTAGTCTGAGTTGCCCTGCCCTGTCAAGCGACTTCAGGCCGGCCATCGGACCGGCCAGGCGAGCATCCCGATGACTGCTACGGTTGAAAACGCCCTTTCGAACTCCGCGATCATTCCGGTCCAGGTCTTGCTGGAACAGTACGCCATATCCCATCCGGAGATCGATTCCGACGAGGCGCTGGAAGCCCAGCTGGACCTCATCGAACGGGCCTACCACTTCAGCACCCTGCACCACGCCGGGCAGGTACGCAAATCCGGCGACCCTTTCATGGTGCACTGTACGCAGGTGGTGCTCACGCTGATCGGCCTGCAACTGGACGCCGTGACCATCGCGGCGGGCCTGTTGCACGACGTCGTGGAAGACGTGGAAGAAGTGTCCATCGAGCAGCTGGCCGCGGAATTCGGGGAGGAAGTGGCCGTCCTGGTGAACGGCGTCACCAAGATCACCGGGCTGTCCTTCAGAAGCCAGGAAGAGCTCCAGGCCGAATACTTCCGCAAGATGCTCGTATCCATGGCCAAGGACATCCGGATCATCCTCATCAAGCTTGCGGACCGGCTTCACAACATGCGGACGCTGTCCTACCTGGAGGATGAGAAACAGCAGCGCATCTCCCTCGAGACCCGCGAGATCTACGCCCCCCTCGCCCACAGGTTCGGCATGGCCAAGATCAAGTCGGAACTGGAAGACCTGAGCCTGAAATACCTGTCGCCCGAAGTTTACCGGGACCTGGCGAAGAAGCTGGACCAGAAACGGGAGGAACGCGAAAGGCTCATCGACGAGATCCGGCAGCCCATCGTCAAAGCGCTGAAGGACGCGGGCATCGACGCCACGGTCAACGGCCGCGCGAAGCATTTCCATAGCATATACACCAAGATGCAGCGCCGCAACCGTCCGTTCGAGGAGATATACGACCTCCTGGCGCTCCGCGTCATAACCGACACGTTGCCCAACTGCTACCACGCGCTTGGGATCATCCATACGCTCTACACCCCAATTTTCGATCGTTTCAAAGACTACGTGTCCAGGCCCAAGATGAACATGTACCAGTCCCTGCACACCACGATCATCGCGTCCAACGGGGAGACGGCCGAGATTCAGATCCGCACGCGGGAAATGGACCGGGTCGCGGAAGTGGGGATCGCCGCCCACTGGCTTTACAAGGAAGGGAAGGAAGAGGTCAGGGACGGCGAGGTCCGGGAAGACTGGCTCAGCCAGGCGCTGGACTGGCAGACCGACATGACCGATCCGAAGGAATTCATGAGTTACCTCCGCATGGACCTGTACGACGACGCCATCTTCGTATTCACCCCGCGCGGAGATCTCAAGGAATTGCCGCAGGGCGCCAGCGTGCTGGATTTCGCCTTCGCCATACACACCGACATCGGACTCCAGTGCAGCGGGGCGAAAGTGAACGGCAACATCGCGCCGCTGGCCGGGAAGTTGAACAACGGCGACACGGTCACCATTTTCACCTCCCCGCACCAGACGCCGAGTTCGTACTGGCTGGATATCGTCAAGACGACCAAGGCTTCCTCAAAGATCCGGTCGTGGTTCAGAAAGGCCACGCTTGAACAAAGCATCAACCTTGGCGAAGACCTGCTGGAACGGGAACTCAAGCGGCTGAAGGTCAAGCGGAAGATGGCCGACGAACTGGAGGCCCTCGCCAAGGAGTACGGACTTCCGGATTCGAACCGCCTTTACGCGTCGATCGGGCGCGGCGAGTATTCCGCAGCGCAGGTCGCCCAGAGGCTGCTTCCCGAAGAGTCGGCCGCCGAAGAAACGCCTCCGAAAGCGTCGGTGCTGACCCGGTTCGTGGAACGGGTGCGCCGTTCCCGGGGCGGCGTCAAGGTCACGGGCATCGACAACCTGATGATCCGCTTCGCGAAGTGCTGCCAGCCGGTCCCTGGAGATCCGATCATCGGCTTCATTACCCGCGGCCGGGGCGTAACGGTGCACAACAAGGAATGCACGAACATCGTGGACGACCTGGAACGGCGCCTCGAGGTGCACTGGGACGTGGAAAAGGACCAGTTCTTCGTCGTCGGCCTGCGTATCTACGGCACCGACCGGCCCGGCCTGCTCAACGAGATCTCCAGGACGATTACCGAAGCGGGTATCAACATCACCCACGCCGCGATGGACACCACGGACGGGATGGCGGACGGCAATTTCGCCATCGAGGTGGAACATCTCAGCCAGCTTGAGCGGCTGATCGTCCGCATCAACAAAATCAAGGGCGTGGACCGGGTCGTACGGGAGACCGGCGTGAAGCACGGCGGCGTGTCGGAGGACGTCTTCGACCACCTCGGCCACCAGGGTTCCGAAGACTGACCCACGGGCTCGCCCGTTACGCTTGCCTGGCCATCTTTTCATACTTGCCCGCTTTCCCCCGCATTCACCATTACCGATGGATCAATCAGGTGCCTTACTCGAAAACAAACGACCCTTCCGATCGTCCCGAACATA
>CAZZNP010000008.1:42142-47767 GCA_964655785.1 uncultured Gemmatimonadota bacterium | reverse complement strand
ATCAATCAGGTGCCTTACTCGAAAACAAACGACCCTTCCGATCGTCCCGAACATAACGACCCTTCCGATCGTCCCGAACATACCGATCATTCCGATCGTCCCGATCATACCGACCCTTCCGATCGTCCCGAACATACCGATCATTCCAGCCCGGAACTTCAGGACGAATACCACGGTGACGATCCCGTATCGCGGAGGGATTTTCTCAAGGGCGGCCTGGCGGGGCTGGGCGGACTAGGCGGACTGGCGGGGCTGGGCGGACTAGGCGGACTGGCGGAACTGGGCGGACTGGCGGGGCTGGACGGTCCAGGCGGACCGGCAGGGCTGGGCGGTCCAGGCGGACCGGCGGATGCCGCCGCCATGACAACCGAAATGCCGGCAGGCGTACTTTCGCCCGAATCGGCGCAGGTCCGGCTTTCGGGCCGTCGGCCCGCGGACGTGAAGAGCGTGGGGGTCGAAGCGGGCCGTGTGCGGCTGGCCTTCAATGAAAACCCCCTGGGCGCTTCGCCCGCGGCCATTGAAGCCGTGCTGCGACACCAGAACTGGATGAACCGGTACGACTACACGACGACCCTGCAGCAGGCGATCATCCGCCATCACGACCTGGACATCCCCCGCCCGTCGGGCTTCGACTTCAAGGCCACCGGAGACCGCCACGGCCTGATGCTGGGTGTGGGAACGACCGAGCTGCTCCAGATCCTGGCCCTGCAGGCCCTGACGAAACACGGCGAAATCGTGGAAGCCATGCCTTCCTACGGACAAGTCACGCGCGTCGGCGACGAATTGCGCGAAGGGGGTTACGACGCGCAGGCGCGACGGTCGCCCGTCATGTCCGACGGCAACCATGACCTTGAACACATGGCGAGCCTGATCGGCGACCGCACCGGCCTGGTCATCATCTGCAACCCCCACAACCCCACCGGCGCCCTGCTGCCCCATGAACGGATCCTGGACTTCATCGACCGGACGCCTCCTCACGTCCTCGTGGCTATCGACGAGGTCTACGTCCATTTCGCCCGCGATTCGGCGTACCGGGATTTCATCGAGGTTGCCAAGGAACGGGAGAATGTGATCGTGCTCCGGACGTTCTCCAAAGTATACGGACTCGGCGGCATTCGGGTGGGCTACGCCATTGCGCACCGCAATGTGATCTACCGGCTGGCGCCTTTCTCCATGGGACTCCTGGGCCGAAATGTCCTGTCCGTCCACGCCGCCGCCGCCGCTTTGGGCGACGAGGAACACGTCCGGCGGTCGCGGCAGGCCGTATGGGACGGAAACGACTACCTCACGGCCGAACTGGAGCGGCTCGGCGCACGGGTCGTGCCCAGCCACGCCTGTTTTCTCTGGGCAGATTTCGGCCGGGAGACGCAGCGCATCGTCCGGCAGCTCTGGTCCAGAAAGGTCATGGTCCGCGCGGGCGCCGGCCAGTGGGCCTCGCCGAACCACATCCGCATTTCGACAGGTTCGAGGGAAGAAAATGAAGCCTTCATCTGGGCACTGGAACGCACCCTCGGATAAGTCGCCCCCATCGCCTTCGGATAAGTCGCCCCCATCGCCCTCGGATGAGTCGCCCGCATCGCCTTCGGATGAGTCGCCCCCATCGCCTTCGGATGAGTCGCCCCCATCGCCTTCGGATGAGTCGCCCGCATCGCCTTCGGATAAGTCGCCCGTATCGCCTTCGGATGAGTCGCCCGCATCGCCTTCGGCATCTATGAAGTCGTTCGAAGCGTCCGGACCCGGAAACGCATCCTCCGCCGATTCGCTCCCGATCAGCATCATCATCCCGACGTTCAACGAGGCCTCGACGATCGAGGACTGCCTGGGACAGTTCGGGTGCGGTCCCTCCGGGCCATCCAGTCCGGACGCGCTGGAGATCATCGTCGTGGACGGCGGAAGCGACGACGGTACGGCGGGCATCGTCCGGTCGTGTCCAGGGGTCAGATACGTCGAACCCGGCGAGCAGGGCCGGGCCGTCCAGATGAACGCGGGCGCCGCAACCTCGTCCGGGGACGTACTGGTTTTCCTGCACGCCGATACCAGGCTTCCGGCTCGCTGGAGGGAACTCGTGACCGAATCGATCCTGGGACGCGGCAAAGCGGGGGGACGGTTCCGCTTCGACATCGCCCATGCAAAATGGATTTACAGATGGATCGCGGGGGGAACCAACTTCCGGTCGCGCTTCCTGGGCATTACGTACGGAGACCAGGCAATCTACGCTACACGGGAAGCGTTTGTGGCGGTGGGAGGATTTCCCGAAATACCCGTCTTCGAAGACGCCCGGTTCGCCGACCGGCTGAAGAAGCAGGCCGGCGGCCTGGACTGGATCGACGAGGCCGTGCTGACTTCCGCCCGGCGCTGGGAACGCCGCGGACCGGTACGCACGCTGCTGCTGACCTGGGCCTTGCGGCTTCTTTATACCCTCTTCGTGCCGCCCAGGTTCCTGGCCCGGTTCTATGGGGTGGTGAGGTAACGGTTACCGCGGGCCGTCTCGCCTTACGCATGGACCTTGACGGCGATCTGCTTCGGCTTCGCCTCTTCCGCCTTGCCCACGGTGAGGGTCAGCACGCCGTCCTTGTACATGGCGTCGATCTTGCCAGGGTCGGCGTCCTGAGGCAGATCGAACGTCCGGGTGAACTTGCCGTATACCCGTTCGACCCGGTGGACGTTGTCCTTCTCGGCTCGGTTTTCGGATTTTCGCTCGCCCGAAATGACCAGGCGGCCGTTGGCGAAGGCAATGTCGAAATGCTCCTTGTTCATGCCGGGCAGGTCCGCCGAGATGACGTAATCATGCTCCGACTCGGAGATGTCCACCGAAGGGGACCAGATCGAGGTTTTCGTCTCTTCTCCGCCCTCGGACTGGTTCCAAATGCTGTCGAACATGCGGTCCATGTTACGTCTGAGACTGTAAAGCTCGTTGGGTTTCCATCTGATGATAGCCATTTGAAGGCCTCCTTCTTGATTTAGTAAAATGTGACACACCGCTGAAGCATCCGACTGTATGGATGAATTCACCGGTAGCTCTGCTTGTATGACAATTGCAACAACCATGCCATAAAGGAAAAGCCCTCCACCAATGGCTTATGCTGTGTTTTAGATGATGGTTTTAAATATCAAAAGATGGGCGATGACACACGGACTGCCAATATGGCATATTGGCTGCCATTTTGACAGTTAATTGAAGGCAAACTGCTGGCGAAGCCCGTCTAATATCCTGGGAAGTCCCCGGCCGTAAGAGCGAGCGCAGCGAGGATCACAGCAATCAGGCAGGTAACCACTACAAATACGCACATGCGGCGCAGGTCGCCGCGATGGCCCCCATCCGGATCACGCTCGTCGCCGATCCAGGTCTCGGTTACCAGCTTCCCGTCCTGCCAGACCGGTCCGACCAACCGCCGCTGAACGGCGCCGGCCGCCGCCGCTTCGCTCCAGCCGGAATTGGGGCCCGGCACCAGCGCGTGCTGCCGCCAGCCGACCGACAGGGCCTTGCGCCCCGAATATCCGGGCAGGAACATCGCGACCCCTGCCATCAGCAGATACGTCAGCCTGGCGGGGACGAGATTGAACAAATCGTCCAGGCGCGCGCCGCACCAACCGAAATGCACATACCGGGGCGTCCGGTACCCCACCATGGAGTCCATCGTGCTGATCACCTTGAAGAGAACGATGCCCGGCAGTCCCAGCAACACGTACCAGAACAGAGGGGCAACGAACCCGTCCACGGCGTTTTCGCTCAGGCTTTCCATGCCCGCCCGGCGGCAGACCGCGCCGTCCATGGCGGAGGTATCCCGCCCCACCAGCATGGACACGGCCAGGCGCGCGCCTTCCAGGTCTTCCGCGCGCTCGATGGCCAGGCCGTGGCGGCAGAGGTCCCTGAGCGCCAACATGCTGTAGATCATGTAAACCTGGAAAAGCCAGGCCAATGCCGGATGCAGGCCGTCCAACACGAAGGCCAGCGCGGAGACAACCCCCACCCAGAAGCCGGCCAGCAACAGGAACAGCAGGCATCCGCCGGCATATCCATCCATCCCCGTCCGGCGCAGCGCGCGCTCAATCCACGCGAGCGAATGGCCTATCAGGCGTACCGGGTGCCACCTGTAGACCGGATCGCCCAGGATTCCGTCCAGCGCAACCGCACAGAGGAGCATGACGGCGTGAGGCGCGAGTGCCGTCAGGTCCACCGGCCCCGTCAGATCCACCAGGTCCGTCCAGCGCGTCAGGTCCATTTCAGGCGCCATCCCAGGGCTATAGCGTCGTAGATCGAATCCAGCAACGCGTCTTCATGGACGGTGAGCTTGTCGTAGCACGACGGCCAGGACTCGGGTTTCGCGGCCACCGCAGTAGCCAGGACCGCGGCCTGCTGTCTCAGTAACGGTGCGGCCATCTTCGCGGAGAGCGTCCCGTGCCTCAGCCGGTCCCAGACCGCCGAAAAAGCGTAGGCAGCGGATGAGACGCCCGGGTCGTGGATGACCGATCGGATGTTCTTTTCAAAAAAAACATATTCGTCCGCAGTCAGCCGGGTTTTCATGGCGGCCAGGAACGGATCCGCCTTAAGGCCGTATCGTTTCAGCGCGTGATACACACTCCGGGTGCTCGAAGCCTCCAGCCCGTTCTGCCATCGAAGCGCTTCCCTCGTCGCCTCTCGTACGGCGCGGCCGATCAACTCGCCCAGTTTCGCGTGATGGCCCGCCCGGGACTTGGGCTGTTTCGCGTCGTCGACCGGCGCCGCAATACAGAACTGGTCCGTCCCTGTACCGGTCGCCGGGTCCTGGGAATACCGGCTGGAAACGGCAAGGTCCTGAAGGGCGGCCGATTTGCCCTCGGACATGACGACGGCCGCGCGTGCCATGGCGCCGGCCGTAAGAGGCCAGTTGACGAACAACATCGTATTTATCGTCCCGTCGTGGGGGTGTCTCTCGTGGAGGTGTCTCTCCATCTGTCCGGATTCCGTTTCATGCCAGTTCGCGTGATCGCCCGCGCAAGCGGCGTTGCCCTCGACACCGGCGGTAACGACCGCACAAACACGGAGTTCCGCGAAGGTCTTCGCGACGCGGGCGGCGTAGTTCATGTTGGCGGCCGTACCCATCATCGCCACGGCTTCCGGATCCAGTCCCAGTTCTTCGCACACATGGTGGTGGTATCCCGTTTCTCCGAGCTCCACCATCCATTCGAAACGGTCCAGGTGGCCCTGTCCCTCGCAGCTCTGGTGGTTTACGAGGAATCTGACATCCGCCGTCATCCCCCCGCTGCATACCGACGTGCTCAGCACCTGGTGTGGCTTAAGCAGTTCCGCAACGAGGAAACGGCCTTCCCTTGTGAGCGTGTAGTCCACCTGCCGTTCGAGTACGTCTTTCATGTTTACCTCTTTACATCGATGAGTAGGTAAAGTCGCTTTCCTGATTCCGGGCATACCGAGGCGAGTCTGGATCAGGCATAGATAATAACCTGTATACGCTCCCATTTCAATAACCGTCACAGGTTCAAATGGATTCCGGGGCGATGTGCCGGGGCGATGTGCCGGGACCATGTGCCGGGGCGATGCGCCGGGGCGATGCACCGGGAGGATGTGCCGGGACGATTTACATTGCGTAATCCCGGGCACCTCGTAAATTGGAAGGACAATTGAAT
>CAZZNP010000008.1:39833-42042 GCA_964655785.1 uncultured Gemmatimonadota bacterium | reverse complement strand
GACGATTTACATTGCGTAATCCCGGGCACCTCGTAAATTGGAAGGACAATTGAATACAGCCGCAGGTGGCGGTTAGTGTAAACGCTGAAAAGGGAAGATGGTGCGAATCCATCACGGTCCCGCCACTGTGTTCGGGGACGAAACTCAAACTCGTCACTGCCGGCAAGGCTCAGGCCAATGACCGGTGGGAAGACTTGAGGAGTAGGACGATCCGTCAGTCAGGAGACCTGCCTGCAGGCTGTGCGAACGCTTCTCCGTGAGCAGAGAGGCTAAAGCCAGGATGCGCATGCCTGACATCCCGTCCCAGCCCTCCCTCGCGGAACGGCTGGGTTTTTTTTGGCCAATAGGGGATGCGGCAGCGTGGAAATCGCCATCAATGTCGAGAACCTGTCCTGCGGTTACGATCGGCGGCCGGTGCTGGTGGACCTGGATTTCGCCCTCCACCAGGGCGAGATGCTGGGGGTTATCGGTCCGAACGGATCCGGGAAGAGCACGCTGATCAGGGCGCTCACACGCATTCTGCCGCTGAGCCGGGGACACATCGAACTCTACGGCGCGGCGCTTCAGGACTACACGGTCCGGGAGATCGCGCGCCAGGTCGCCGTCATCCCCCAGATGACCCCCGTGACTTTTGCCTTTTCCTCGTTCGACGTGGTCATGATGGGCAGGACGCCTCACCTGAAGCGCTTTCGCAGAGAAGGTCCCGGGGACCGGGAAATCGCCCTCGAAGCCATGCGGCGGACCGACTGTCTCGCCTTCAGGGACCGTCCCATCCACGAACTGTCCGGGGGTGAAAGACAGCGCGTCATCATCGCCCGGGCCCTTGCGCAGCAGCCTTCGATCCTGCTGCTGGACGAACCGACTTCCTTCCTGGATCTGAACCACCAGGTCGAGATATTCGATCTGTTGCGGCACGTGTGCGCCAGCGACGGCCTCGCGGTGCTTTGCGTCTCCCACGACCTCAACCTGTCGTCGGAATACTGCCACCGGCTGATGATGTTGAAAGAGGGCCGTATCTACACCGACGGAACGCCGAAGGACATCCTCACGCAGGGACACATCAAGGCGGTCTTCGAAACCGACGTGACCGTCATCCAGAGCCCCTATTCGGGTGCGCCCCAGATCATCCTGAAACCGGGAGACTGACCCACTTATATGACGATGAAGCGACCCATCATACTTGTCCTGACGGCCGTGGTCCTCTTCGCCGCCTGTGTCTTCTCCATGGGGGTTGGCGCGGTGTACATCCCGTCCGGCACCGTGCTGCAAGTACTGGTGGACAACCTGTGGCCGGCCGGCGCTACGGAGCCGGCGAGAAGTGCCATCGACACGATCGTCTGGGAGATACGCCTGCCCAGAACCCTGCTCGCCGTGCTCGTCGGAGCCGCCCTGGCCAGTTCCGGCGGCGTGATGCAGGGCTTCTTTCAGAACCCCATGGCCGATCCCTATATCATGGGCATATCGGCCGGCGCCGCGCTGGGCGCCACGGTCGCGGTCTCGCTGGACCTCGAATTCTGGATGCTCGGACTGAACGCCGTATCCATCGCGGCGTTCCTCTGCGCCCTGGCCGTGACCATGCTGGTGTATGCCTTTTCCCGGCGGGGCGGGCGCGTGGCCTCGACCACCCTGCTTCTCACGGGCATCGCCATCGGCGCCATGGCGACTTCATTCACGTCCTATATGCTCGTGATGGGCGGCGAGAACCAGCGCCAGTTGCTCTTCTGGCTCATGGGCAGCCTGTCCGCCCGGAGATGGGACCACGTCTGGATGCTGTTGCCCTACGCGGCGGTGGGGCTCGCCGTCGTACTGGTATACGCCCGTGAACTGAACGTACTGCTGCTGGGGGATGAGCAGGCATCGCAGTTGGGCGTGCACGTTGAACGGGTCAAGCTGGTCCTGCTGACGGCGGCGGCCGGCCTGGCCGCGGCCGCGGTCTCGGTGAGCGGCATCATCGGTTTTGTCGGCTTGCTGGCGCCGCACATGGTCCGGCTGATCGTGGGACCCGATTACCGCATCCTGACGCCCATGGCCGCCCTGGCCGGCGCCCTGCTGCTGGTACTGGCCGACCTGGTCGCGCGGACGGCCATGGCGCCGGCAGAAATGCCCATCGGGATATTGACCACGGTGCTCGGCGCCCCGTTCTTCCTGTACCTGCTGCACCGGAAACGCAGGATCTGAACCGGTCGCGAGGATTGCACAGGCAGAGGCG
>CAZZNP010000008.1:35568-39733 GCA_964655785.1 uncultured Gemmatimonadota bacterium | reverse complement strand
CTACGGCCGAATCAAGGAGATCACATGCCCAGGTTAACAAAGATATACACAAGGAAAGGCGACGACGGGACCACCGCGCTCGGCAGCCGGCAACGCGTGCCCAAGGAATCGCCCCGGGTGGCGGGCTACGGGACGGTGGACGAGCTCAATTCCGCCATCGGCATCGCGCTCGCCCACGGGTTGGTTCCGCGCCTGGCGGAAACGTTGCCGGTCATCCAGAACGAACTCTTTCATCTGGGGTCGGACCTTTGCTTCACAGAGGAAGACAAGGTGAAGTACCAGATCCCGCAGATCGAAGCCCGGCACGTGGAGCATCTCGAAGCGATCATCGATGAGCTGAATCCCGTCGTCGGCCGGCTCGAGAACTTCATCCTGCCCGGCGGATGCCCGGGCGCGGCCAATCTTCACCTTGCGCGGACGGTCTGCCGGCGGGCGGAACGGGAAGTGGCCGCCCTGTCCCGCGACGAGGCCATCGGGGAGCATGTGCTGGCCTACCTGAACCGCCTCTCCGACCTGCTCTTCGTCATGTCGCGGTATGAAAACAAGGAACGGGGCGTCGACGAGCCGCTCTGGGATACGAGGCTGTAGGGGGAGCGGGAGGAGCGGAATAGCGGGAGGAACGGAAGACGGAATGCGCGGTAGAGGAGATAGAGCATGAATGAAGACAAACGGGATGTAGGCAAGGAGGTTCTTTAAGGACTTCAAGAAATCAAACGAGGTAAGTACGGCCGTGTAGTCAACGTGCCCGATGTTATCCGGATTCGAAAGAATGCAGGATTATCACAGGTTCAGTTTGCCGGGTTGTTAGGTGTATCGGTACGAACGCTGCAGGATGGGGAACAAGGCCGACGTCGACCCTCGGGTGCCGCACGGATAGTTGATGATGATCGCGGCGAAGAATCTCAAGGCAGTCTTGGATGTGGCGTGAGGAACCGGGTAGGACCTAGTACATTTCAACATTATTTATGTGACTCCTAAGGACTGCTGGTATGGCCGACATAATGACGACCGAGCAACGCAGTGCGCTCATGAGTCGAATAAGGTCAGTCGACACCAAACCGGAGTTATTCGTGCGTCGGGCACTTCATGCCATGGACTATCGATTTCGTACTCACGTCCAAGGCCTGCCCGGCCGACCTGATCTGGTGTTTACAAAACGACGTGCAGTGATTTCATTGATACATTATTGTACAATTGTACAACTGACCTGCACACCTCATCACGTATCCTCCGCCGGACCAGCTCAAGACCACACGTAGACTTCCGGGTCGTCGGGGGAATAGCCGATGAAGGTGGCCAGGACGATGCGCGGCTGGTCGCCTTCCACGGCCGGCACTTCGTGGATGAGGCGCGTGTTGAAGAAGTAGAGGTCGCCCTGCTCGAGGTCGACGGTGTAGCTGCTGACGCCGTTGCGCCGGGCATAATCGGGGAAGGTGTCGGTCGCGATGGATTCCTGCACTTCGGGCGTCCACATGCACCGATGCAGGATGGCCTGGGTGCTGCGGCCCTCGTGCAGGGCGTTCTGGAAGCAGAGGACGCCGGCGAACTGGTGGCCGAAACGGGTCACGTCGTAATCGAACCGCTTCTCGCGGAGCGTAACGTGATCGATATGGGGCTTGTAGGTGTGGCCCCCATAGTGGATACGAAAGATGGCGGGACCGTACTCGCGCCCGTCCGGCTCCCGGGCGGTCATGGCGCGTTTTTCGCCAGCGAGCGTGTCCAGCGCGCCGTATAGCATCTTCACAGGGTCCTCATATCCTTCGAACAGCGTCTCGTAGAGGGTACGGGTACCCTCGGCATGCGCCAGAAAACCTTCCTTGTCCGACCCCCTGTTCGCCAGGCTCGTCCCGATGTCGATCCGCGTGCGGTTGTCCCTCTCCGCGGCCTCCGGATCGTCGGGGTCCCGCATCAGCCCGCGATCGATGAACCGTCGTATCAAAGCCTGGCAATGGGCCGGCGAATAGGCCTGCCGGCAGATGATGGCGGGGACGCGCCCCTCCGAAAGGGCCAGGAGCGGATCGCTTTCGGCGGCCAGGATGGATTCCAGATCCGGCCCGAGGGGCTCCCACCGGTGGGTTGTTGTCACTTGGATCTCCTCGATCTGCTATCCATCATGCACATCCTCAATTTGCTCGCCAACACGCGCGACCTCCCGTCCTCCACCACGCACATCCTCAATTTGCTCGTCAACACGCGCGACCTGAATTCGCTCATCATCCACGATCACGGGCGCGACCTCCCGTCCTCCACTATACGCGCATCCGCAGCATGGGGTGTGCAAAGGAAACATCGATGTACGCCCCGTCCCGCATGCGCCTCGTGCCGGGTGTCATGTAGTGGATGGCGAAAGCCCTGCGCGGCCGGTCGGTGACGTTTTCCGGCGTGTGGTGCATGGTCTGGCAGTGGTGGAACATGGCGCCGCCCGCGGGCAGGTCGACCACGGCCGCCTTCTCCGAGGCCGCCTGTTCGCCCAGGTCGAGGAGCGCGCTGGTCTCCTTCGACTGTTCGTGGGAAACGAGGAGCCGGTGCGACCCCGGGATCAGGTGCATGGCCCCGTTCGATACGTCCACGTCGTCCAGCGTGAGCCAGCAGCTGACGAGATTGGCGGGGGTGCACTGCCAGTAGCCGTTGTCCTGGTGCCAGAAGACGGGGCCGCCCTGCCTGGGCGGTTTGTAGAGGGCCTGGTCGTGGAAGAGCTGGATATTAGGGCCGAGCAGGGATTCCACGACGTCCAGTATGGGCTCGTGATAGAGCAGTTTCCTGAACTCGATGCTGCGTTCGCACATCTGCATGATCTGCAGCATCTGCGACCGGGCTTTTCTCTTCTGTTTCTTGTCTTCCGTATCGTCGATGGACAGGTTGCGGTAACGGCCGCTTTCGCGCGCGGTCTCGAATACGCGGTCGTATTCCGCGCGCAGCAATTCGACGTGATCGTCCTCGAGCAGTTTTCCGGCCACCAGGAATCCCTGATCGTGAAACAGGCCGACCTCTTCGACGGTCAATCCTCGTTGGGTTTCAGGCATGGCGGTAGACACGGCTCAGACCTCCTGATACGATCCGCCCGGACGGAGAAAATCGCCCTTGCCCCGCGGGAAGATCAGCCTGTATTATGGGAACACACGAACCAATTTAATTTCACCTGATTAACAGGCAAGTTTTTTAACCGGGGACTGCCGTGTCGACCGAGACCAGGGACCAATTGGAACTCCACAGGTGGCTGTACCGGACCATGTTCACGATCCGGACCGTGGAAGAACGGCTGGCGAGGTCTTTCATGGCCGGGCTCATTCATGGCGCGTGCCATACCTATGTCGGGGAGGAAGCCGTCGCCACCGGGGTTTGCGCGTCATTGACCGAAGATGACGCGGTCTTCAGCACGCACCGGGGACACGGCCACGCCCTGGCCAAGGGGGTATCTCCCGTCGCGCTCATCGCGGAACTGTACGGCCGGGAGACCGGCGTTTCCCATGGCCGCGGCGGAAGCATGCATCTCTTCGCACCCGAGATCGGCCTCATGGGGACCAGCGGCATCGTGGGCCCATGCATCCTGCAGGCCGCCGGCGCCGGTTACAGCGCGAAGCTGCTGGGGAACGGCAGCGTCGGCGTAGCCTTCTTCGGCGACGGCGCCGTGGGGAACGGCGCCTTTCACGAAGGACTCAACCTGGCCGCCATTTACGATCTGCCCGCGCTGTTCGTCTGCGAGAACAACCTCTACGCGACCGAGGTCCCCTTTGCCCACGCGTCCAGGAATCCGGACGTCGCGTCACGGGCGGAAAACTACGGTATCCCGGGCATCGCGGTGGACGGCAACGACGTGCTGGCCGTGCACGAAGCGGCCTCACGGGCTATTCGGCGCGCCCGGGCCGGGGAGGGACCGACCCTGATCGAGGCGCGGACCTACCGCACGCGGCCCCACGCCGAAGGCATGAGTCCCACCGGCGTCTACCGCACGGAAGAGGAGATCGCCGAGTGGCGGGAAAAGGATCCCATCGCACGGTTTCGGAAAAAGATCCTCTCGGCGGGCACGATGACGGAATCCGACGTGGATCAGATCGAAACCGACATAAAGTCCGGGGTGGACGAGGCCGAGAAGGAAGCCGCCGCCGCGCCGTGGCCCGAAGGCGGGACGGCCGTAAGGCACGCGTACCGGGAGAACCCATGACCG
>CAZZNP010000008.1:33901-35468 GCA_964655785.1 uncultured Gemmatimonadota bacterium | reverse complement strand
GAGAACCCATGACCGAGAAGACCTTCACGGAAGCCGCCAGGGAGGCGCTGACCGACGCCATGGACGCGGACCCCACGATTTTCGTCGTCGGGGAAGGCGCGGGCGAAAGGGGCGGCAACTTCGAGACCACCCTGGGGCTCTACGAGAAACACGGTCCCGTGCGGCTCTGCGACACGCCCATCTGCGAGCGGGGATTCATCGGCATGTGCACAGGCGCGGCCATGACCGGATCCCGGCCGGTGGTGGACTTCATGTTCACGGACTTCATCCTCGACGGGCTGGGCGAGTTGATCAACCAGACCTCAAAGATGCAGTACATGAGCAACGGCCGGCTGAAGATGCCCATGGTGCTTCGAGGATGCATCGGCATCGGCCATTCGGCGGCCACCCATCACTCCGGCAGTTACTATCCTTTTTTCGCCCATATACCGGGATTCCGCGTCGCGCTTCCTTCCAATCCCGCGGATGCCAAGGGGTTGTTCACCACGGCGTTGCGCAGCGAAGACCCCGTTTTCTTCATGGAACACCGGCAGCTGCTGAGCCTGAAGGGCCCCGTCCCGGATGGCGAGCACCGGGTGCCCTTCGGACAGGCCGCGGTGGCAAGGGAGGGGACCGACGCCACGGTCGTGGCCCTGACCGTCATGGTCCACTATGCCTTGCAGGTCGCCGAAGAGCTGTCCGGCGAGGGCATCAGCCTGGAGGTCATCGATCCGCGCACCGTGGCGCCGCTGGACACGGAGACCATCCTGGAGTCCGTGCGGAAGACCGGCAGGCTGCTCATCGTGGACGAGACCTTCATGCCCTGCGGGATCGGCGCCGAGATATCGGCCCAAGTGACGGAGCACGGATTCGACGAGCTGGACGCGCCGATCAAGCGGTTGAACGGCGCCCACGTGCCCACGCCCTATAGTCCGGCGCTCGAACAGGCCATCGTGCCGGACCGCGCCTCCATCGCCGCGGCCGTCCGCGACCTGCTGGCGGAATAGGAACGGCCATGCCCTACGAAATCGTCATGCCCCGGCTGGGCTGGAACATGGAGGAAGGCACGCTGGTCGAATGGCTCAAAGCGGATGGGGAGCAGATCAGCCAGGGCGAGATGGTGTGCACCATCGAAGGCGACAAGGCCGCCACCGATGTCGAATCCTTCGAGTCCGGTATCCTGAAGATCCCCGATGCTTCGCCGTCCCCGGGTCAGACCGTACCCGTGGGTACCCTGTTGGGATACATCGTAGCTGAAGCCGAACTTGAGATCTTCGATCCGAACGCCGACCGGGGGCACGATGGACCCGGCGAAAGCGTTGCGGCCGGTCCGGGGGACGGGGTCGAACCCGGTCAGGGGCCAGCCGAGCACAGTCAAGACCTAACCGGACGCGCGCTGGACGGCTCAAGCGACATTAAGACGGCCATCGGGACCGACACGGTTACCCTGCGTGAACAGGACGTGCCCGCCATCAGTCCAAGGGCCCGCCGCGCGGCCGAGGCCGCTGGGATCGATTGGCGGACGCTGAAAGGAAGCGGGCGATCGGGCCGGATCGTGGAGCGGGACGTGCTGGAAGCGGGCGGCCCG
>CAZZNP010000008.1:10651-33801 GCA_964655785.1 uncultured Gemmatimonadota bacterium | reverse complement strand
AAGCGGGCGATCGGGCCGGATCGTGGAGCGGGACGTGCTGGAAGCGGGCGGCCCGGACGGGAAGACCGCCATACGGGGCGACCTGAGAAAGGTCATCGCCCGCCGAATGGCCGAAGCGCACCGGACCACGGCGCCGGTCACATTGCACACCGAGGTGGACGTCACCGACCTCTCGTCGATGTTCGAGGGCGCCAATCGGCCGTCCTGGTACGATCTCATGGCCAGGATCACGGCCATCGCGCTCACAGAGCATCCCGTCATGAACGCATCCTGGAACGACGGCGTGGTGATGAACGACGGAATCCACATCGGGATTGCGGTGGACACCGGCGAAGGGGTGATCGCCCCCGTGATCAGGGACGTACCCGGCAAATCGCTCGAGGCTATCTCCGCAGCGTCGAAACACCTGATCCAGGCCGCCCAGTCCGGCGAACTGACGCTCGATCAAATCGAGGGCGGGACCTTTACCCTGACTAACCTGGGCATGTACGATGTCGATGCTTTCACGCCGATCATTCACTATCCGCAGTGTGCCATCCTCGGGCTCGGACGGGCGGCGCCCAGGATGGTCGTACTGGACGAAGCAAGCGGGGCGACCGGCATTCGCCGCATCATGGCGCTCAGCCTGACTTTCGACCACCGGATCGTCGACGGCGCGCCGGCCGCGAGGTTCCTTCAGCGGATCAGGCAGTTGGCGGAAGCGCCGGAACCTGTTTTTGTAAACGGGAAATAGTTCTGTAATGCACCATTATGGAGAAAAGGGACGATCATGTCGCCAGAGACATCATCACCAATAGACGAAAAAGTGGTTGATCGATCCATGAGCCGGAAAACAAGAAAAGGGGCGTTCGAACAGTCGATCGCGATAATCGGCATGGCGTGCCGGTTTCCCGGTGCGCCGGATCTGAATGCATTCTGGCGTCTGCTTGAAACGGGTGGGAACGCGGTGACCGAAGGGATACCCGGATCGGGCGTTGGACGTATCGGCAACCTGTTTTCGGAAGGGGTGGAGATCAGTGAAGGCTGCAAGTACGGCGCCTTCGTAGACGACATCGATCAGTTCGACGAGTCCTTCTTTCGGATTTCGCCGGTCGAAGCCCAATTGCTGGACCCACAGCAGCGGATGACGCTGGAAACCAGCTGGCAGGCCCTGGAAGACGCGGGGATTGATCCGGACAGCCTGAAAGGCAGCCGTACCGGCGTCTACACCGGGATCAGCAACGACGAGTACCGGATGCTGGTCCTTGAATCCACCCGGCCCACAGATGCGGCCTCCTGTCTCTACGCACTGAGCGGCACGAACCTGAACGGCACCTGCGGCAGGGTCGCCTTCGTACTGGGTCTGATGGGTCCCGTAAAGGCGGTGGACGCCGCCTGCGCGTCGTCTTTGGTATCGATCCACGACGCGGTGTCGGACCTGCAGCAGGGCAAGGCGGACCTGGCCCTTGCCGGCGGCGTGCAGGCCCTCCTCAATCCCCGAATCTACGAACTGCGCGCCGACTCCATGATGCTTTCTCCGGATGGACAGTGCAAGACTTTCGACGCGTCCGCGAACGGTTACGTACGGGGCGAAGGATGCGGCGTGGTGGTCCTGAAACGGTTGAGCGAAGCGGAGGCCGACGGTGACCGGATCTGGGGTGTAATCCGAGGATCTGCCATTAATCACGGCGGCGCCAGCACGGGCTTGACCGTCCCCCATACACCGGCGCTCATCCGGGTAATCGAAGACGCGCTGGACCAGGCGGGGGTCGCTCCTTCCGACGTGGAATATCTGGAGGCGCACGGAACCGGAACGACCGTAGGCGATCCGATCGAGATCGATGCGGTGACCGAAGTCTACGGCCGGGGACGGGACGCAAACCGTCCGCTGCTGACGGGTTCCGTCAAAACCAACGTCGGCCATCTCGAGTCGGCCGCGGGCGTGGCGGGTCTGATCAAGGCCGCGATGGTGGTAAAGCATGGGGTGATTCCGAAGCACCTCCACTTCAACGATCCGAACCCGGGTATCGACTGGGAGCATGTGCCCCTTCGCGTTACATCGGAGATGACGGACTGGCCGCGCACCCCTGGACGAACGCGCATGGCGGGTGTGAACTCCTTCGGCATTTCCGGTACCAACGCCCACATCGTGGTGGAGGAGTACCGCGGGGCCGATGAGACCCAGGAAAGCGGTCGCGACGTGACCGGCTTGCCGCTCGCTGTGTCCGTGTCGTTACCTGAAACGATGGATGGACTGCCAGCTCCGCCCAATAGCCTGAATCCACGCAAGACCCGCCTGCTACCTCTGTCAGGCAAATCGGAAGACGCGCTGCGCGAATTGGCGGGCCGATACCTGTCCTGGCTCGACGGGCGGACTGCCGAATCTTCATCCGGCGTTGTCGAGCCGGCAGCATTTCTACCCGATATGGCGTGGACGTCGGGTGTGGGAAGGAGTCATTTCGACTGCCGGGCGGGCATTGCCTTCCACGACATCGGTTCATTGCGGGAACGGCTCACCGATCTGGCCGGAAACGGGACTATCGGCCTGGCCCGAAAACCGGCAAAGGTAGCGTTCATCTACACGGGACAGGGAAGCCAGTGGGTCGGCATGGGCCAGGCGCTCTACGAGCAGGAACCTGTAGCCCGAGCAGTGCTGGATCGATGTGAATCCGTGTTCCGGGAAGTTCGCGGAACCTCCCTGCTGGATGTCATGTTCGGTCGCAATGATGCGGAAGGCCCCTTGAACGACACGGCCTGGGAGCAACCGGCGCTTTTCGCACTGGAATGCGCGCTGACGGCCCTCTGGTCGAGCGTGGGCGTGCGGCCCGGCGTGGTCATGGGACACAGTGTCGGCGAACTGGCCGCTGCTCATACGGCCGGCGTATTCGGTCTGGAGGACGGGATGCGGTTCGCCGCCGCGCGGGGCATCCTGCTGGCGGGTACCGCAGAAGGCGCCATGGCCGCGGTCTTCGCTCCCGCGGAACGGGTAGCGTCGGAATTGGAAGCGCTGAATGCTGTGAATGCTGCGTCCGGAAGTTCGGGAGCGAACATCTCGGCGGACAACGGGTCGCACCAAGTCGTCAGCGGAACCGTTGCCGCAGTCGAAGCCGTCATGGAACGCTTCGAAACGGAAGGAATCCGGGTACGGCGGTTGAACACCAGCAAGGCATTCCACAGCGCTCTGGTGGAGCCGGCCCTGGACGCCCTGGAATCCGCACTCGATGGCGTAACCGTCAATCCCCCCTCGATCCCCGTGGTCAGCAATCTTACGGGAAGGGAAGTGGAATCCGATCACCTGTTCGACGGGGCCTACTGGAGGCGGCACGCCCGCAAGCCCGTGGCCTTTGCCCAAAGTGTCGGCACCCTGGCAGGGCTCGGCGTGGACCTGGTCGTCGAGATCGGCCCGCACGCGATCCTGACCCCCATGGCCGTCTCGGCCTGGCCGGAAACTCCCCAATCTACCGCACCTGCGGTATTGTCCAGTCTTACCCGTCCTGCCGGAGATTCGCCGAAACCCGAAGAGGGCAGTCTCCTGAACGCGGTGGCGGCGGCGTACGAGGCCGGACTTCCGATACGTTTCGAGGGATTGTTCGCCGGAGAGTCCAGGCGCAGGATATCTTTGCCGGGTTATCCCTTCCAACGCCGTCGCCACTGGGTCGAAGCGCCGAAGCAGCGACGGGGCGGCGCCGGTCATCCATTGCTGGGGAACCGCCACGAATCCGCCCGCGGTGAGATTGCGTTCGAGACGGAGATCTTTTCCTCTGATCCACCCTGGCTGGACGACCACCGTGTTTTCAACCGCGTTCTGGCCCCGGGCGCCCTGTATGGATCCATGGCCGTTGCCGTATCGATTCTTGAGGGAAGCGGTCCTATCGTCCTGGAAGACATGCAGTTACACAATGCGATGGTCTTCGAGGAGGACGAAGGTGAAAACGGCCGCCGGATACAGGTCGTGCTCGATGCGGCCGAACCGGCATCGTCGAGGGGTATACAGATCTACAGCAAGGGAAATGAAAGCGATTGGACGGTCCACGTGGAAGGGCGCATTGCGTCCGGCGCGGCCGATCCGGAAGCCGGCCAGCGGGTCGACCTGGAATCGCTGAAAGCCGGACTTTCCCCGGTGGACGTCGCGGGCTATTACCGGCAAAGGGCGAGTACGGGGGTCGAGCTCGGTCCCGATTTCCGCACGCTGGGCAGCGCATGGTCCCGGCCGGGCGAGGCGGTAGGGGAGGTCTCTCTGCCGGAGTCCTATACCCGGGACGGACTGGACGTGCATCCGCTCGTCCTGGACGGTTGCTTCCAGGTCGTGGGCGTTGCGCGCAACCTGTCGGGGACCGAGGGCGGCGCGACGTATCTGCCCTTTGGCTGGGAGCGCATGTGGCTGGCGGGACGGCTGCCGGAACGGGTGGTGTGCCACGTGCAGCTCACCGAGTCCTCGCGCGAAGCCGAAGCAAGCCCGGACGAGACGCCGGAAGTACTGAGCGGCGAGATGCGGATTTTCGATACAAACGGCTTCCTGGTCGGACGTTTGAGCGGCTACACGGTGAAAAGGGCGACCCGGTCGGCCCTGCTATCGACAGTCGAGGGTGTGAAGGACCTGCTTTACGAGGTCATTTGGCGCGAGCGTGCCTTGCCTCTCGGAATCGAAGCCGCGAACTTCTTCCCTAAGCCATCGCAGGTCGCGGACAACGCACAACTGTTTTCCGGTTACCTGACCGATGCCGGTGTAGACCCGGAGAACCGGAGCGCGCTGCTGGCCGACCTGGAACGATGGTCTCGGTCCCGCGCGCTCGCGGCGCTGGAGGAACTGGGCTGGCAGCGTCAAAAAGGCGCGGTGGTGGATCCCGAGGATCTCAGGCAGAGACTCGACGTCCTGCCCGAGCATTCGCGCCTCTTTCGCCGGCTTTTCGAGATGCTCGCCAGATCGGGCGTGATGGAAGAGCGTGACGACGGGTTTCACGTGATCCTGGGTCCGGAGGATCCGCTCCCGGGACACATGCCCGCCGACCTGGACGAGTTCGCCGTTTGGATGAAGGGCAAGTATGCCCAGGGACAGATCGAGATCGGGCTGTTCCAGCGGTCCGGCCTCGCCCTGGTGGAGGTGCTCCGCGGAAGGGAGGACCCCCTTACTCTCCTGTTCAGCAGCGGTGAGCCGACGGCGGGCGATCTCTATTTGAAAGCGCCCGTCGCGCGGGCGGCGAACAAGATGCTCTCCGAGGCTGTTCAGGCGCTGGTGTCCGCGCTTCCAGATGGCCGGCGCCTCAGGGTGATCGAAGTCGGAGCCGGCACGGGTTCCGCGACGGCGAACGTATTGCCGGAGCTTCCGGAAGGCCGGTTCGTCTATACGTACACGGACATTTCCGCGGGCTTTTTCTCGGAGGCGGAAGCGCGGTTCGGCGACGGCGGCGGGTCCATCGATTATCGCACGCTTGATATCGAGAAGGATCCGATCGACCAGGGGTTCGAAGCCCATGGTTACGACCTGCTGATCGCGTCCAACGTGCTTCATGCGACGAGGTACCTGCAGGAGACCCTCGGCCATTGTGCGCGACTGCTCGCGCCATCGGGACACCTGATCGCGCTCGAGAACCTCAGCGGAATGGGTTGGATGGACCTGACCTTCGGACAGCTCGACGGCTGGTGGCGGTTCGCAGACGACTACCGTCCGCACCACGCCCTGGCCGGCCCCGACGTCTGGCGGCAGGCTCTCGGCGAAGCGGGCTTCCAGGAAGCGGAAGTGCTCGGACCGGGCGGACCGGATGAACCCGAAGTATCACGTACTCTGGACAAGGGCGTGATCGTGGCCCAGGGCCCGGAGAAAGTGTCGGAGCCTGCCGGTGCCTGGATCCTTACCGAGGACCGGGAAGGACGCGCGGCGGAACTCGCATCCGCATTGGCAGCGCGGAACCAGACGGTCTACCTGGCGGGGGACGGCGCATCGGAAAACGGACGGCCTTTCGCTTGCGGTCCGGGGGTCATCAGGACCAACGTGGAATACGAACAACGCGAATCATGGCAGAAGCTGATCGAAAGCCTGCCTCAGAACATACCGTTTAACGGCATTGTACATCTGGCGGGTCTGGATGGCCACGGCGCGCAGGCCACCGCGGTCGAATTGGCTGGGGAAATGAAGCGATCCGGCGCCAGCGCCCTTGCGCTCGTACAGGGACTGATCGACAGCGATTCGACCCCGGCCAGGGGCATCTGGTTTGTTACGTGCGGGTCGCAGGTGCTGGAACGGGAGATCGGTGGCGAAATGGCAGGCGCCGCCCTGTGGGGATTCGGAAAGGGGGTAGCCCGGGAGGCGCCTCATCTCCAACCCAGGATGCTGGATCTGGACCCCGCGGAGATGGCGCCGGCCCCTGACCTCGTCAACGAACTTCTGTATCCTGACGACGAGAATCACATCGTCTACCGCCGCGAACGACGGCGGGTCGCCCGGCTGGTTCGAATGGGAGACGGGCCCTATCGACTGGACTTCCCCGATGATACGGACTGGGTACTGGCCCCGGACACGGCGGGCGTGTTCGACAGACCCTATGTGCAGCCGCTACCGCCGCGTCCCCTCGAATCCTGGGAAGTACGTATCGCCGTAGAGGCGGCCGGACTCAATTTCTGGGACGTCTTCCGCTCCCTCGGTTTCATCGAAGAAGGCCTGCTGGGCCGGGAGATGTGCGGACATGTCATGGAGGTGGGCTCCGAAGTATCGTCCGTTTCCGTGGGAGACCACGTGGTGGGCCTGGGTTTCGGCGCCTTCGCGCCCCAAATGATCACCCATGGGGAGCTCGTAACTCCCGCGCCGACGGAGTTTTCGGTGACCGGGCTCGCCACAGTACCCAGCGCTTTCGTATCCGCCGCGCTGTCCTTCGAGTACTCGGGGCTGGCGGTTGGAGAGAAGGTACTCGTACACGCCGGCGCCGGCGGCGTGGGTTTGGCCGCCATACAGCTTGTGCAGGCCGCGGGGGGCGAGGTATATGCCACGGCAAGCGCCCCGAAACAGGCCTACCTCCGTTCGATGGGCGTAGAGAAAATCTACGACAGCCGCACGACGGCGTTCGGGCAGGAAATACTCGAAGCCACGAACGGCGAAGGGGTGGACGTGGTGCTGAACAGCCTGACGGGCGAGGGATTCATCGAAGCCAGCCTGGCCTGTCTCAAGCCCGAAGGCCGTTTCGTGGAGATGGCCCGCCGTGACATCCTGAGCGAGGAAGAGATGGCCGCGCTGCGGCCCGACGTGGGCTATGACATCCTGGAACTGGATGTACTGAAGAAGACGGAACCCGCCTGGGTCGGCCGCGTCCTGCGTAAGATCATGGAGCGCCTGGTTTCGGGAGATTTGAAACCCATCATCCACAGCCGCTGGCCGCTGGCCGAAGCGGGAGCCGCCCTGTCCTTCATGCGGTCCGCCCGTCATCTCGGAAAGATCGTCGTGACAACGCCGCCCCTGGTCACGGGCCGTTTGAAGCAGGATCGCACCTACCTGGTTACGGGGGGACTTGGAGGCATAGGATGCGCGGTCGCCGGCTGGCTCGCCGACCGTGGCGCCGGGACGATCGTGCTGAACGGCCGCCGCCAGCCGGATACCGAAGCCGAGGAAGCCATACGGGAGCTCCGGGATCGGGGGGTAAAGATACAGGTGGAATTGGCGGACGTTACGGACCTTGCCGCGGTGGACGCGATGCTTAAGCGTATGGATCACCAACTGCCTCCCCTTGGCGGAGTGATCCACAGCGTGGGCGTGCTTTCGGACGGCGCGCTGGGAAATCAGAGCTGGGACAAATTCGAAACGGTGCTGCGGCCGAAGATTCTGGGCGCCTGGCACCTGCACCAGGCGACCCGGGACCGGGACCTGGACCTGTTTGTACTCTTCTCGAGCCGGGTCGGCGTCATGGGCAACCCGGGACAGGCGAACCACGCCATGGCCAATGCATTCCTGGATCAGCTTGCCGGCCACCGCCGGGCACTGGGGCTCCCGGGACAGGCCATTGCCTGGGGCGCCTGGTCGGAGATCGGTGAAGCCGCGGAGCAGAAGGATCGGATCGAAAGCCAGCGCGCTGCGCTCGGCGGCCGCTGGTTTACCCCGCAGCAGGGCCTGAGAGCGCTGGACAGACTGGTGCGCCAGGATGGGACGCATGCCGTGGTCATGGCGATGGACTGGTCCGTGTTCGCGGAAGCGGCGGAGAGCCGGCCTCCCCTGTTGGAAGATCTCCTGACTACCGCCGAGGAGACGGAGGCCGAAACCCTGGATTCCTCGGATGACGTCCTGACCCGCCTGCGGAACACGCCGTCCGCGGAGCGAAACAGCCTGATGATCTCCTTCCTGCAACAGGAAGTGCAGTCCGTTCTTCGGCTGTCATCCGCACCCGCGCCTTCGGTGGGGTTTTTCGACCTGGGCATGGATTCTTTGATGGCGGTCGAGTTGAGAAACCGGTTGAACCGCGCCCTTGCGGGCAGCTATACGGCACCCAACACCCTGGTCTTCGACTATCCGGATATCGCAACGCTCGCCACGCACCTGCTGGACGAGGTCGGCGGCGAGGAAATGGACGGCGGCGATCCTGAAACCAGCGACAGCGCTCCCAGGGCGCTGGTCGAGACCGAAAGCAAAGCTGCAGACGCGCCTGACGCGCCTGCCGAGCCCGCCAGCGAAGCCGTCGCCGCACCAATGCCGTTGACCGAGACCGGTATCGAAACCGTGTTGCGGAGCGACAACGAAGGCATAGCCATCATAGGCATGGCGTGCCGCTTTCCCGGCGCTCCGAATCTGAACGCCTTCTGGAGTTTGCTGGAAAAAGGTACGGATGCCGTGACGGATGCCCGTCCAGATGATGGATCGGTGCAGTTTTCTTCAAAGAAGCCGGCCCAAGGCGAAGAAGGATGGCGTCGCGCGGGTTTCATCGACGGCATCGACCGGTTCGATGCGAGATTCTTCAGGGTATCGCCATTGGAGGCCCGCAGCATGGATCCCCAGCAGCGGCTCCTGCTGGAAATGAGCTGGCACGCAATCGATGACGCGGGCATCGATCCCGACCGCCTCAGGGGCACACGAACAGGAGTGTACACCGGCATTTCTTCCAGCGAGTACCGCGATCTGATGATGAGCCAGGGGGGCGGAGTAAATTACCTGGGCACCGCAAGGAGCCTGGCCGTAAGCCGGATATCCTTCCTGTTGGGCCTGGAAGGTCCCTCGGTACCCGTGGAACTGAACTGCGCCTCCGCACTGTTCGCCGTTCACCAGGCCGTGACCAGCCTTCGTCTCAGAGAAGTGGACATGGCCCTTGCCGGTGGCGTGAATACGGTACTGTCCCCCGATATCACGTCAGAAATGGCGCACCTGGGCATGCTGTCCAATGAGGGACGTTGCAGCGCTTTCGACGCCAGGGCGGACGGTTTCGTGCGCGGCGAAGGCTGCGGCGTGGTCGTGTTGAAACGGCTGGCCGACGCTGAAGCGGACGGAGACCGTATCTGGGGCGTGATCCGAGGTTCGGCGGTCAACCAGAACGGCGCGACAGCGGGTCCCACGGTCCCCAACGGTCCCGCGCAGGTACGAGTAATCGAAGACGCGCTATCGCATGCGGGCGTTGATCCCGCGGAAGTAGACTATCTGGAAGCCCACGGCGCCGGCTCGGCATTGGGCGATCCGATTGAGGTGCAGGCGGCCGCCGCGGTCTATGGCAGGGGACGCTCAACGGACCGGCCTCTCCTGATAGGGTCGGTGAAGACCAATATCGGCCACCTCGAGTCCGCTGCCGGCCACGCCGGACTGATCAAGGCGGTCCTGGCGATGCGCCATGGGAGAATCCCGAAACAACTGCATTTCGAAAACCCCAACCCGAACGTGGACTGGGATCGCCTTCCCGTGCGGGTGACATCGGAGGACCAGGCCTGGCCGGCTCATCCCGATCGGCCGCATCGTGCGGCGGTCAGCGCATTCGGCATATCCGGGGCGAACGCCCACGTGGTGGTCGAAAGCTATGAGACTTGCGCCGGCGGACCGCGTTCTGTCGAAACGGATGTCGTGGTGATCGGTGATCGGCATACCGTCGCCGTGAAACTTCCTCCGGGTATTCCGGAATCGCAACAGGCCGACCACCGTACCGGGACGCGGACGAACCGTCTTCTGCCGATCTCGGGCAAGAACCCGGCAGCTCTAAGGGAACTTGCGGGAAGTTACCTGTCCTGGCTGGACCGATGTCTCGCAACCGGTTCTAACGTGGAACCGGAAGAGGAGTTCCTGGCGGATATGGCCTGGACCGCAGCCGTTGGCAGATGTCATTTCAACTGCCGGGCCGGTGTGGTGTTTCGCGATACCGCAACGCTTCGCCAGGGACTGACGAATCTCGCGTCGAAGGAAACGCCTTCAGAGGTGGCCGAGACGGACTGGATAAATGTGGCCGCGGACACACGGAAGGTGGCTTTCGTGTATGATGGCTGGGACGTCAGGTGGCGGGATATCGTAAAAGGCCTGTACGATTCGGAACCCGTGGTACGAGGCATCCTGGATCACTGCGAAGCGCTGTATCGAAGCGAAACGGACGCCTCCCTGATGGAACCATTGTTAGACGGGGAGGAAAAAAACAAGCCGATCAACGATCCGGCCTGGACAGATCCGGCGACCTACGCGCTTCAGTGTGCGATCACAGCCTTGTGGTCCAGCCTGGGTATACGCCCCGTAGTGGTCTGTGGCCGCGACGTAGGGGAAATCGCCGCCGCGCAGACTGCCGGAGCTTTCACACTTGAAGAGGGACTCCGAATCGCATTGGCCCGCGGGGATATCTACCGGACAATGGATAATCACCGCTCTGCAGGTGAACAAACGGAAGCATCGCCGAACAGGATGGATGGAATCAGCGTTTCGACGCCTTCACTCGTCATGGTCAGCGGCGCTACGGGAAGCAAGATGGGGGCGGAGGAGGTGATGGACTTCGACCGCTGGCTACATCGGACGCTCGAGGGCGATGCTTCGAGCTCCACCGCCAGAACCCTGGCCGAAATTGCCGTTGATACGCTGATCGAGACAGGTCCGGGGTTGGTGTTTTCGATGAACTTAACCGAAGCATGGCCGGAAAACACGGCGGATGACGTCACCGCGGTTCCCGCTTCGTTCGGCAACCTCTCCCGTTCTTCCGGAGAAGTCGATCAGGGCGAAGGCGACGGATTCTTTCAAGCGGTAAAGACAGCTTACGAAATCGGATTACCGGTATCGCCGGAAGGACTGTTCGCTGGAGAATCCCGTCGAAGGCGCTCCCTGCCCGGCTATCCATTCCAGCGCATGAGCTACTGGATCGGCTGAGCGCAAACGACCATGCCAGACGCTCGAAACCCGCCTGCGAGTTCGCATCGGATCTCGAAGGCGGGCTGTGAAACTGGGTACGACAGAAGCAAGGAATACCTAGCCGGCGGATTCCAGGCGATCGACAAGCTCCTTCAGACTCTTGATGTCAATACAGTCCTGGGGAGTGAATTCAAGGTTGAATTCTTCGGCAACAAGCTTTCCGAACGCAACGATGTCCACGGAGGAGACTCCAGCTTCCGACAGGTTCAAGTTGAGATCATCGGGCACCGCGATGGGTTGGCCATCCACTTCCAGGTTGTCCGCGATGAGCTTTCTGATACGATCGGCAGTCGTAGCCATATGCGCCTTCCTTTCAATAATGGATCGAACAAGAACCGTTAAATTTGGATTACGGTCAATAGTATAACACCTGGCGATAACCAAATCAACTGAACTTTCAGAAAAATCGTACGATCGTGACGCAGGCAGCAGACGGGAGAGCATCCAAGTGAATGATGGCGGATCCGTCATTCGATCTGGCTTGCGGTATCAACCGGATGAACGTCCTCCGACGACGCTCGCGCTCGGCCTCGGACTGCAATTGGCCTTGCTCAATATCGCCGCTGTGATGATCATCCCCATGATCGTCATGCGGGCCGCGGGCCAGCCGGACGACTACCTCGCGTGGGCCGTGTTCGCCTCGGTCGCGATCTGCGGCGCGACCACGATGTTGCAGACCCTTCGCTTCGGAAGGATCGGTTCGGGCCATCTCCTGGTCATGGGTACGTCGGCGGCGTACATATCCATTTGCATCGAAGCATTGGCCGCTGGCGGCCCGGCCCTGCTCGCTGTCCTGGTCGTTATTTCATCCCTGGTCCCGATAGCGCTTTCGTGGCGGCTGTCGTTGTTCCAGCGCATCCTCACGCCCACGGTTTCAGGCACCGTGATCATGTTGATCCCGATTACGGTGATGCCCGTGATGGGCGACATGCTGTCGTCGACGTCGGATGGGAAAATGTCACCCGGCGCCGTCCTCAGCGCCGCGGCCACCGTGGTCATCATTTCCGTTTTTACCCTCAAAGGTCCCGCGAAGCTGCGGCTCTGGGCGCCGATCATAGGCGTGGCCTCCGGCGCAGTGATCGGCGCATACTACGGACTATACGATGTGGGTGGCGTGATCGAGGCGGACTGGATCAACCTGCCCACAATAGCCTGGCCTGGGTTCAACCTGTACTTCGGGGACGACTTCTGGATGCTGATTCCGGGTTTCCTGCTCGTGGCGGTTATCGTCTCGCTCCGTACGATCAGCAGTTGCGTCGCCATCCAGCGCATCTCATGGCGCCAGTCCAGGGCGGTCGATTACAAATCGATACAGGGCGCGATGACCGTCGACGGCGTGGGATCCTTCCTCGCGGGACTCGCGGGAACCGTGCCGGGCACGACTTACACGACCAGCGTGCCGCTCATAGAAATCACCGGCGTCGCCGCCCGAACGGCAGGTCTCTTCGCCGGCGCCGCTTTCGTGGCGCTCGTGTTCCTGCCGAAGGCCTTCGCCGCGGTCCTGGCGATTCCGGACGCGGTATTCGCGGCGTACTTCATGGTGCTTCTGGCGATGCTCTTCATCGTCGGACTCAAGATCGTCATCCAGGACGGACTCGACAAGAACAAGGGCTTCATCGTGGGGGCCGCCTTCCTGGTGGGTTTCAGTCTTCAGTATGAATTGATTTACCCGGAGTTCGTCTCGCAGTTCGCGGGCGGCCTGTTTCGGAACGGCATGACCGCGGGGGGCCTGGTCGCCATTCTCCTCAATCTGGCGCTCAGCACTACGGGATATCACCGCTACCGGATGGTGACGGAACTGGACATGTCCGTCTTGCCCGGGATCCGGTCGTTCCTCGGAGACTTCGCATCCCGGTCCGGCTGGGACGCGGCCATGGCCGACCGTCTCGACGCCGTCGGCGAGGAGGCTTTACTGACGCTCATCCAGCAGGACGAACAGGCAGGTAGGGACCGGCGAAGTCTGCGGCTCGTAGCATCCAGGGAAGAAGGCGGGGCGGTACTCGAGTTCGTCGTTACACCGAGGGGAGAGAACATCCAGGACAGGCTCGCAATGCTGCCCGGCGAGTCGGACGAAACGTCCATCGAACAGGAAGTCTCCCTGCGGCTCCTGCGGCACCTCGCGTCTTCCGTACGCCACCAGCAGTATCACGACACGGATATCGTCACCGTACGCGTTAAAGCCACGGCGGCGGAAGGACAGGCCGGGCAGTGAGGACAGGCCGGGCAGTGAGGTCAGGCCGGTTGACGCGCTTCAAGCCGTCTCAAACCGGATCCACCAGCCCGTTGCTCTCGAGGAATTCCCGGAGTAACGAAACGCATTCCTCCGGCAGTTCCAGGGGGAAAAAATGGGTCGTCTCCGGCAGGAAATCGTAGTCGACCGTCACCATGTCGCGCAAGTCCAAGGTCGGCAGGTAAGAATAGGGGAGGGTAGGGTCCGCCCCGATGACCTTGGTCGGGCAGGCAAGTGCATCGAAGTCCACGAGCACGGAATAGCTGCGCGAATAGTCGATGATCTGGGCTTCGTACTCCCTCGGACATCGCAGCTCAAACCCGTCTCCCTTCTCGGTCTTTCGCAGGGTTGTCCTCGCCATGAGTTCCCGCCCACCAGGTACGACACGGACAAAACTGGGAGAGAAACTGAGTAACTCCACGTAATCCTCTTCCGTCTGGAACAGATGCCCTCGACGTCTCGTAGCGGCGGCCACCTGTTCCGCGGCCGCGTCGAATTCGACCTGGCTGATCCCCGGCTTGCAGAGGGGCGGATCGAATAGGACCAGTCCGGCGTAATCAACCGCCGGGCCCGACGAAATCAGATCCTTGTAGGTCGAAATGGACAGCAGGGTGATCAATGCCGAGACGGAGTGATAGACGCCTACTTTCGGCTTATGTCCGAATTGACTGTCGATGGCCTCGAGGATCAGACGCTGATCATGAATCAACGTCGGCACATCGTGTCTCTGCTGATCGCCGACCGTATTCCAACCGTGGTTTCGCTGGTCGTATACGATCAGGTCGTAGTCATCGATGAGGAGAGACCAGAAGGGATAGTACAGGTCTATGGCGAGTCCGTTGCCGTGGCTCAGGACAAGGCGGGGGCCTTGCGGGTTGCCATGCCGGCGCAGCACGGTCACGGTCTCGTCGTCCAGGCGGACTTCACACGATGAATGGGGATAGGGTACGATCCAGGTCTGTTCTGGTGCCATAGTTATAGTGCCATACGGAATGAAAGTCGCTCTTCGCCTAATCGTCGTTGTTACGATGCAGAGGAAAGGTATTCGTGATCTCGACGTGACAGCGGTAACCTATCGCGCGACAAAGTCAACGTCAAGGAATACAAGGTTCAATCCACTGTAAATGTTTGCGCTTCGGCCCTGTATCGGGATGTCCTTAGCTCGGCCGGTATGTCACGGTTCAGTAATTCCTATCGCGACTACGCCGCCCCACCGCCCGAAAGCACCTCCCGGCACCGCTGCGCCACGATCTGTTCCTGGCCGTCCTGCAGGTTGTGCGGATTGATGGAGAATCCTTCCACGCCTCTTTCCTGCACGATGATCCTCGGGTTGCCGCCGAGCAGGGCTTTCACCGCATCGTCCCCGGTAAAGCCGGCATCCGGGCCGATGGTGACCTTGAGCTGGGGCACGGCGTAAGTCTCTTCCGGATCGAGCCGGCCGAGGGTGACGTGGGGAATGCCCGCCAGTTCCTCCTCGATGTAGCGCACCTTTTCTTCCCAGCGCGCCGCGTCCGCCTCGTGGTCCCGGTTCAGGTAGATCTCGAGGGCCTTGATGAAGGCGAAGATCTCCTCCCGGCTGACCTTCATCGGCCGGCCCACCGTGGCGAAGGGCGTACCGTTCACCGCGCAGGCGCTGATGAGGTCCTTTCGCCCGATGATGAGGCCGGTAGACTGCGGTCCCTGGAGGCTCTTGCCGCCGCTGAAGATAACCAAGTCGGCGCCGGCCTCCGTGAACCGGGTCAGCGTGGAAACCGGCGGACATTCCGAGGCGGCGTCGACGATTACGGGCACGTCCACGGCATGGGCCATGGCCACGGCCTGTTCCAAGGGGACGGAGTTCGCGTTGTTGAGGTTCTTGCCCAGGTAGAAGACCGCCGTCGCGCGCGATCCGTCGCCGATAGCCGCCCGCATCGCCGCGACCGGGGGGCCGTCCGAATCGTCCAGCTCGATCAGTTTCGCGCCCGTCAGCCGGATGGCCTGGTCGTAGGCGATCCGGTGCGTTTTCTGTACGATCACCTCGTCACGCATCCCGGCCGTGTCCGGAAGCTGCCTGATCCGCTCAGCGTCCGTACCCGTCATGGTGGCTGCCGTGGTAATGACCAGGCCGCACGCGGCGCTGGCGGTCACGTAAGCCGCCTCCACGCCCAGCATCCCGGCGACCTTCTCCCCGGCCTTTACATGTAACTCGTCGAGGAGACAGAACTCACGGGAAGCCACGCGCATGGTCTCCATGATTTCCGGGGCCAGCAGGGCGCCCCCGAAACGCGTGGCCGTGCCGATGGCGTTGATCACCGGCCGTACGCCGATATCTTCGTAAATGCCCATGTCATCGAACTCCTTCCCAGTCGCTGCAATGCACGCGCACGGCAGGAAAACCCTTGTCCCGCCGGTAAATCGCACTGCATATTTCATTGTTGATTTCAAGAGCGGATACGTACTGGAAATTGATTCCGTGCCAACCCGATAGCAAGGAATAAAACATGCACTACGACGCTGCCCGCCGGACCTTCGACTGCGAGCCGACGCTCACCGACTCGGAGGTGCTTCGTTTCTGCAAGGAAGGATTCCTGCATTTCGAAGGGGTCGTGCCCGAAGAGATCAATGAACGAACCCGCGACTACCTGGATGGTAAACTACCCGCCGATCCCTGCTATATGCCCGATGGCATGACCGGGGAAGACCTGGTACGCATCCGGGGTTCCCACGAACCGAGTTCCATCCTGCTCGAAGCGTGGTTTATCGAACATGTCCTGCTCAACCCGGTTTTGACCGGCGCGCTGCGTTCCCTCCTCGGCCGGCATGTGGGGCTTCCCGTGCTGGTCAGCGACCACCGGATCGAATGCCCGAAGGAATCACAACCCTGGCACCACGACGCCGATCACGTGTTCGGACCGGAGGTTCGTTTCGTCGAGGTGTTCTATTTTCCCCAGGACACGCCTGATGAAATGGGGCCCACCGAAGTCACGCCGGGTTCCCATGTTCGCTCGACCCGGCGAACGCAGGATGAGCGCGGGGTACTGTGCTCCGGGCCCGCCGGTACCATTGGCCTGCATTCCCAGAGCATTCTGCACCGTCGCGGCGAATCCACGGCGACCGGCCTGCGGCACATGTTGAAATACAGTTACTGGCGGACGGTGCCACCGGCGCGGGACTGGATCGCCGAGCCGGAATTCGATTTCAGGCACGCCGACTACGGGGGACACGGAACCGCCCGTTACGTGGCCCACATGTTCCACTGGCTCTGCGGCAAGGGGGACGAGTTCCGCCTCATCGGCGGTCAGGCTTGGCCCTGGAAATCGGTCAACCAGATCGGCCCCTCCTACGGTTTCGGACAAACGGAGGGATATCTGCCCGACTGGCGCGGGAACAACGACGACGATTACGCGCGTTAAACGGCAGGTGGTAGTGATGCACCCACAGCGCAGGTGCGGCGTCCCGAGGTTACGCGCCAGGATGTCTCAGTAGCGGCGTCCCCGCACCGACGCGCTCATACGACAACCCTTGCCATAACATTTCAACCGAGAGAAGATTCGATTTGTCCGCTATCGCCGAAAAACGTCCCCGGTTCACGTCCGGGGAAGCCGCAGAACTCGCCCGGTCGCTCTACGGCGTGTCCGGCACGCTGCGCCCATTGCCCAGTGAACGGGACCAGAACTTCCTGCTGACCGCCGGGAACGGCGAGCTGTTCGTCCTGAAGATCTCCGGCGCGGGCGAGCAGCAGAGCATTCTCGAGCTGCAGCACGCCGCACTCGATCATCTGGGCGCCCGGTACGACGAAACCACGTGGCCGCGGGTCTGCCGGACGACGGACGACAATGCCATCACACGGGTCGAAGGGAAGAACGGACTGAGCCACCTGGTCCGGATGCTGACCTACATCGAGGGTCGGCCCCTCTGCGACATCAAGCCCCACAGTCCCGGTCTGCTGCGGGACCTGGGCGCCTTTCTCGGCAGGCTGGCCGGCGCGCTCGGCGACTTTGCACACGAGGAGAAACAGCCGGATCTCATCTGGAACATGGACAACGGGCCGGAGGTCGTTCGCCGTTATGCCGGCCTGATCCCCGACGCGGACCGGCAACGATTGGTCATGGGGTTCTGCGAAGCGTACGAACGTGACGTGGTTCCCCATCTCCCATCGCTTCCGCGCCAGGTTATCCACAACGACGCCAACGACCAGAATGTTCTGGTCCGCCGGGTCCATCCCGACGATCCGGCGTCGAGCGAACTGGAAGTGGCCGGCCTGATCGATTTCGGCGACATGGTCCATTCATGCGCGCTGTTCGAACCGGCCGTCGCCGCCGCCTATGTCATGCTTGGCAAATCGGACCCCCTTTCGGCCGCCGCCCATGTCGTTGAAGGGTACCACGGGGAACACCCGCTGTCGGACCTGGAACTGAAACTCCTGTACCACTGCGCCGTGATGAGGTTGTGCATGAGCGTGGCCATCTCGGCCCATCAGCAGGCCGCCGAACCGGACAATACCTACCTTTCCGTCAGCGAGAAGAATGCCTGGGATCTGCTGGAGAAGTTTGCCGGCACGGCCCCGGCCTTCGCGGAATACATGTTCCGGGATGCCTGCGGACTGCCGCCCTGTCCGCAGACGCCCGGCGTCGAAGCGCACCTGGCACTGAAGCGCGGTTCCTTCGCTCCGGTCATGGGTCCCGGAGTGGACCTCTCCACCGCCGTCGTATTCGATCTCAGCGTAGGCAGTCCGGACCGGGCCCTCCTGGGTGGTTCGATTGGCGTGGACGAGCTCACAAAAGACATCTTCCGCCGCATGGAATCCGCCGGCGCGGATGCGGGGATCGGCCGTTACGACGAGGCCCGCCAGGTCTACACCGCCGGACAGTTCGCTCTCGACTGCGACGAGATGCCCGAACGCCGGACCATACATCTTGGTATGGACGTTTTCCTGCCCGCCGGTTCACCGGTCTTCGCGCCGATGCAGGGAAAGATCCACAGCTTCCGGAACAACACTCAGCCGCTGGATTACGGGCCCTGCATCATACTGGAACATACCACGGAAGACCCTGATGATTCGGCCAGTGCTTCCCTGACCTTCTACACGCTGTACGGACACCTGAGCGTGGAATCGCTGACCGGACTCTACGAGGGGAAACCGATCGAAAAGGGCGAACGGTTCGCCACGCTCGGCGACCCGTCGGTAAACGGCGGGTGGCCGCCCCACCTGCACTTTCAGCTCGTCACGGACATGCTGGGCAACAGGGGCGATTTCCCCGGCGTGGGCGGACCCGGGCAACGGAACGTCTGGCTGAGCCTCTCTCCGGACCCGGACGTCATCCTGGGCGTGCCCTCCGGGGCATTTCCACCTGATCAGCGTACGAAACATGACATCCAGTCCGTCCGTCGGCAGCACATCGGCCGGTCCCTCAGCGTCTCATACCAGCGGCCCCTGAAGATCGTCCGTGGACACATGCAGTACCTGTACGACGAAGAAGGACGGACCTTCCTGGACGCCGTGAATAACGTGCCCCACGTGGGACACAGCCATCCCCGGGTGGTTGCTGCGAGCAATCGCCAGATGGCAGTCCTGAACACCAATACCCGCTACCTCCACGACAACCTCGTGGAATACGCCGAACGTCTCTGTGCAACGCTGCCCGATCCGCTCAGCGTGTGTTTCTTCGTGAATTCCGGAAGCGAGGCAAACGACCTCGCCCTCCGCCTGTCGCGGAGCTATACCGGACAGCGCGACCTGGTCATCCTCGACGGCGCCTACCACGGCAACCTTACCTCCCTGATCGACATCAGTCCGTACAAGTTCGACGGCCCGGGGGGCGAAGGCGCGCCGCCTCACGTCCACAAAGCACCTCTGCCCGACCCCTATCGCGGTCCGTACAAGGGCTATACGACGGAGACCGGTGGCAGGTATGCGGCTCACGTCGGCGAGTTGATCCGGTCGCTCGAGCAACAGGGGCGTGGGATCGGCGCCTTCATCGCCGAGTCCCTGCCCGGCTGCGGGGGACAGATCGTATTGCCGGACGGGTATTTCACCGAGGCGTTCCGCCTTGTGCGGGAAGCGGGCGGCGTGTGCATCGCCGACGAAGTACAGGTGGGATTCGGACGGGTAGGCACGCACTTCTGGGGTTTCGAGACCCAGGACGCGGCGCCGGACATCGTCACCCTGGGTAAACCCATCGGCAACGGCCATCCGCTGGGCGCGGTGGTGACCACGCCGGAGATCGCCGGCGCCTTCGACAACGGCATGGAGTATTTCAATACCTTCGGCGGCAACCCGGTTTCATGCGCCATCGGCCTGGCGGTACTGGACATTATCGAGGAAGAAGGACTGCAGGCCAACGCCCTGGACGTGGGCGGCTACCTGATGGAAGGCCTGAGCGCCCTGGCGCCGGACCATCCGGCCATCGGCGACGTCCGCGGCATGGGGCTCTACGTGGGGGTGGAACTCGTACTGGACCGGGAAACGCTGGAACCGGGCGGCCACCTGGCGTCCTACGTGGCCAACCGCATGCGGGACCACGGCGTCCTGATCAGCACCGACGGCCCCCTGCACAACGTCCTGAAGATCAAGCCTCCCCTGGTCTTTACCCGGGAGAACGCCGACTACCTGCTGCACTGTCTGGGCAAGGTGCTTGAAGAAGACTACCTGCAGGTTCCGGCGTAATCCCTGACGACCGGCCGGACTTTGCCCGGCCACGCGCTTTCGACTACGGGAACCGGGACACAACCCGGGTCCTCAGTGCATCTCGCCACCCACCAGGTTGTTCGCCACGTAGACGCCCCGGTACAGAGTCTGGCGCAGGGGCGGCATGGACGCGAGCAGTTCCGGATGGGGATCCCAGTTGTGCCACCGGGCGTTGACGGAGTTGTAGCAGCTGAAAATGGCGATACGCGGGCACTTTTCATTGATCCAGGGCCGTCCGCTGTGCGTCAGCGCCTCGGTAAAGAACATGAGCGATCCGGCGGGACAGGTGTACTGGTCCCAGATCGACGCGTCCGGTGACTGAATGGACGGCGGCGCGGGGAAGACCGACTTGTGGCTGCCCGAGACCAGGAGCGTCCCGTTCCCCTCCTCCACCGGGTTCAGTTCCCAGACCACCCGGGTCAAAGCGGAGTTGGCCTTGCCCGGTATGCAGCGGTAGAGATGGGAGTCGCCCGGGAAACGCAGCATGCCGTTTCCGTTGTGGGGACCGAAGTCTCCATCGCCGACCTCCCGGTACATCAGGTTGGCGGACTCCTGCCGGAATCCGTAGCAGATCTGGTTGGACAGGCCGGGATAGGCCAGGAATTCGTTCAGGAATCCCACGACCATGGGATGATCGGTCAGGCTCTGCAGCGGACCGCCGATCGCCGATCGCTCCGCTTCGGGTATGGACTCGGGATCATGGTGCAACCGCTCGCAGAACGCCCGCATCTCCGCGCACTCATCCTCGGAAAGCACGCCGGGGATCAGGAGCCAGCCGTCCTTGTCGAAGCGGTATTTCTGCTCGTCCGTCAGCGGAATGACATCCCGTCCGTCGCTGGTCACCCTGGTCAGGTCGGCCTCGGTTTCATCCAGGCGCGTGCCCAGGTTCTTGTCTATGATGAAAGCCCCATTGGATGACATAAGCTATCCTCCCTGTGATCGATTTCCTTTCAGCCTCGTCCGCCTCGTCCGCCCGGTCCGCCTCATCCACCTAGTCAGCCTCGTCCACCCGGTCAGCCTCGTCAGCCTCGTCCACCCGGTCCGCCTCGTCCGCCTCGTCCGCCCGGTCCGCCCGTGTCGAACTCGATTCCCTGGGCCAGCGGTAGATCGGTCGACCAGTTGACCGTGTTGGTCTGTCGCCGCATGTAGGCCTTCCAGGCGTCCGAACCCGACTCCCGGCCTCCGCCCGTCTCCTTTTCGCCGCCAAACGCGCCGCCGATCTCGGCGCCGGAAGTGCCGATATTCACGTTCGCGATGCCGCAGTCCGATCCCGCGGCGGAGAGAAACCGTTCCGCCTGGCGCAGGCTGTCGGTAAAAATGGCGCTTGAAAGACCCTGGGGCACGTCATTGTGCAGGGCCATGGCCTCTTCCATCGTTTCGTATTCCATTATATAGAGAATCGGCGCGAAGGTCTCCTCTTTCACGACATCGGTCTGGCCGGGCATGCGGATGATCGTCGGTTCCACGAAGTTCGGTCCCAGCTCCGGCCGGCGGCCCCCGCCGGTAATCACTTCGCCGCCTTCGGCTTTCGCCTGCTCGATGGCTTTCATCATTTCGTCCACCGCGTCGGAGGTGACCAGCGGTCCCATGAGGGTGCTATCCTCCACGGGATCGCCCATGGGCACCTGTGCATAGGCATGGGCCAGTCGATCGATCAGCGTCGACGTCAGGCTTCTGTGCCCGATGACGCGCCGCGTGGAAGTGCACCGTTGACCCGCCGTTCCCACGGCGCCGAAGACGATGCTTGGAACGGCCAGTTCCAGGTCGGCGTTCTCGGTGACGATGATCGCGTTATTGCCGCCCAGTTCCAGGATGCTGCGGCCGAAGCGGGACGCCACGCGCGAGGCCACGGTCCTGCCTGTCGCAGTCGACCCCGTGAAGGATACGAGGGGAATCCGATCGTCATCGAGGATGAGGTTGCCCACGTCGCTTCCACGGCCTATGGCGAGGTTGAACACGCCGTCCATGCCATGATCGGCCATGACCCGGTTGCAGAGATGCTGCACGGCAACGGCCGTGAGCGGCGTCTGTCCACTCGGCTTCCACACGGTGACGTCGCCGCACACCGAGGCCAGGGCGGCGTTCCACGACCAGACCGCGACGGGGAAATTGAAGGCGGTGATGACGCCGATCACGCCCAGTGGATGCCACTGTTCGCTCATGCGGTGACTCGGCCGTTCGCTGGCGATCATCAATCCGTACAACTGGCGGGAAAGCCCGACGGAGAAATCGCAGATGTCTATCATCTCCTGGACTTCCCCCATGCCCTCGACGCGGATCTTGCCCATTTCCAGGGAAACGAGCTCGCCCAGCGGTTCCTTGTTTTCGCGCAGGATATTGCCGAGGTCCCGCACCATGTCGCCCCGCTTCGGCGCAGGGGTCATCCGCCAGGTGTCGAAGGCCCCTCGGGCGTGTTCGATCACCCGGTCGTAGACCTCGGGCGTCGCTTGGCGCACGCCCGCGATCGGTTCGTTCGTGGTCGGGTTGTACGACGTGAGGATCGGACCCTCTCCGTGTATCCAGCCGTCCATCCCCGTACAGGCGCCGTCATTGATCGCTTCGATATGCAGTCTTTCAAGCAGTGCCTTCATCTTCGATACTCCAGCGTTGTTTCCGTGTAATTACAAGGAACGATGAACTCGCAAGGTTGAATAGGTATGGTTTTCGTTTTCTTTAGTTCTATTGTACAATTGTACAATCAGATATCACGGCATGCCGGCGTGCGAACCGCTCAAACCCGTGTACGATCCCGCGCATTGGCCAGCGCACGTGCCCGTCAAGCCCGTGTACGATCCCGCGCATTGGCCAGCGCACGTACCTGTCATCCCCGTGTACGATCCCGCGCATTGGCCAGCGCACGTGCCCGTCAAGCCCGCGTTCAAATGAAATCTGCCGCGTCCGGGTCCAGGCGGTGGATCTTTTCCATGTATGCCGATACG
>CAZZNP010000008.1:0-10551 GCA_964655785.1 uncultured Gemmatimonadota bacterium | reverse complement strand
GAAATCTGCCGCGTCCGGGTCCAGGCGGTGGATCTTTTCCATGTATGCCGATACGCGCCGGTCGGTATCATGGGGGTATTCGAATCCCAGCTCATCCGCGACCGCGGAGGAAAGCCGTCTGAACAGCCGGGTCATGTTGAACAGCGCGGTCCAGTTTTCTTCGATATCCGCCCCCGCGAAGGTGGAATCGATTGCTGCAAGCGTTTCTTCATCCAGGTACCGCTTGAACCACCGGCCGTGCTTGTTGGTGTTGACGGACCAATCGTGACGCATGCCGATGTACCACTCGATGACTTTCTCGAGCTCCGTGAAGTGCCGTCTGCCGTACATGTACTTCGCCCAGTAGATCTCGTCGCGCCAGAGACTCTTCGCAACGTAGGTGAGGTCCCACCAGAAGTCATGCATAATCGAGTCGAATTCGGTCTTCGACGGTCTGGTGATGTTGAAACCGGCATAACTCGTCTGGAGCGGGTTTTCAACGAGCCGGTCCTTGTCCACCAGCACCCTGTAGGGCTCGGATGGACCGTTGAACCGCCTGATTCGCTCCGCCTTCTTCACGCCCCAGTCGATCCGGACGCCGTCTTCATAGATCACCAGGCGAAACAACCCGCCCTCCTCGTCCCAGGCCGGGCGTGAAGGCCAGCGTATCAACACCGGGCCGAAGTGTTCGAGCCACTCATCGCCTCTTGCGAAGGACTCCTGTTCTTTCACGTAGAGTTCCACGTCGTAATCCGACATCAGGTCCAGGACCGCGTCGCTATTGACCCGGGAGCTGGTGAGGACCATGCCCCGGATGTTGTCGTTTGCTGCAGCCCATTTCAGGAGCGCGGCCAGGACTTCCCGTTCTTTACGCATGCTTCCTCGAAGAGTTCGTGAACGATTCGGCCTTGGCCGTCACTCGATCTCAAGCCGGACTTCCGTCACGCGGGGCGAGCCGCCCCCATTCGCCGCGCCTAGCGCAAGCCGGTACTGTACCCATGGCCCCGCGCCCGACACAGACGCCGGCTGGGGCGTTTCGTACCAGGTGTCTTCCCCTGCCGGTCCGTGCCAGGCGGACCGTGCCAGCGCCCGCACCGAGTCCGCCGAACGGACCTGGGCGCGCACCCACGTCCCGGGTCCGCATTCCGCTTCCCAGTCCAGGCCTGTGACGGACTTTCCGGCGGGAACCTCGTGTGGCGCGGAGACGTAGTATTCCTCCGGGCCCGCGTCCAGTATGTTTCCAGGTTGCACGGCCGTCATGCCGTGGGGACCCGTCGTGGGCAGCTTCGTGACGCGCCTGGCGTCGAAACCGTCGGGACCGTTCCACCAGACGGCGGAATGGCCCACGTGGTCGCCCTCGACCTTGTGATAGGCGATGGCGAGGTCCACGCGGCCGTCGCCGTCGAAATCGGCCGCCACGCAGCCCGACGCGGAATGGGTGAAGAGCCGCGTGCGGTCATCGGCCGAAAAACCGCGGCCGGGACGGTTCCAGTAGATATAGGAATCGATGTCCCGCACCCGGTTGTCGTGGTAGGAGCAGATGAAGAGATCGAGCAGGCCGTCCCCGTTGAAGTCCATGATCGACATGGCGTTCACCGCGTTCCCGGGCAGCAGGGTGCGCCGGTCCTCGCGGAGGCCGTCCGGACCGTTCCAGTAGATGTGCACGAAGGAATCGTGGGGTACCCCGTGGGAAGGTTCGTGGCCGCCGATGACCAGGTCGGGGTACCCGTTCCCGTTAAGGTCCGCCGCCCGGGCGCACGCGCCGTGCCAGACTGAAAGGACCTGGCACCGGTCCATGGCGAAACCCTCGGGGCCGCCCCAGAGGATGAAGCTGTAATTGTCGGCGATCTGCGGCACGACCAGGTCCAGCCAGCCGTCGCCGTCGAGATCCACGAGGAAAATCCAGCGCGGGTTCCGGTAGACCACCCCTTCGTATTCGAGCCGGATACGGTCCATGCAGTCGGCATCGTACCCATCCGGACCGCCGTAGAAGATCACGATGTCCGGATTGTCGAAACCACAGAAGACGAGGTCGAGGTGTCCGTCCCGGTCCAGGTCCGCGCAACAGACCCCGTGGGCGCGGACCGTGGGCAGACGCATATCCGGTTCGCTCCCGAATCTTCCCGCGGAATTTAAATATACATAGGATCCGGGATCCTGCCGCACCGAATTCTCGGACGCGTTGGCCAGGATCAGGTCGGGATACCCGTCGTCGTCCAGGTCGCAGCGCAGCGCTTCGACCGCGCCCCAGCCCGGTATCTCCTGGCGGCGTTCCGGCGCGAACCCGTCCGGGCCGCCGTGGTAGACGTAGACGGGGATGTCTCCCATGAGGTTCCGGCTGAACTGGTTTATGAAGACGACCCGCGGCAAAGGGTCGTCCGGGGAACGGGCCAGCAATACCCGTCTCGCGTCGTGGGTCTCCAGGGCGCGCGGCGCCGACAACCCCTCCGCGGTCCATCGGTACACCAGGGATTCCGACGTATAGCTGGCCGGCGTGTGGGTCTGGCAGATCACCAATTCGGCCACGCCGTCGCCGTCCAGGTCATCCACGGCCGCATCGCAGGCGAACCGACTGGGAATCGCGGTGCGGCGGCCGTCGCCGAACCCGTCCTCCGTTCCATGGTACAACCACGAGCACTCCGCCTCGTTGTGCTGGTCCCTGCAGGCGACGACCAGGTCGGTCCGGCCATCACCGTCCACGTCGCCCGCGGCAATGGCGAAGGCGTTGCGGCAGGACAGGCGCACCGGCGCGCCGGGTTCACGGCCGTCCTTGAACGGCGCCAGGTACACGGCATCGGTCCGGGCGACGAATACGTGGGGCGTGTCGTGGATGCGAACGACGGACACCAGCGGCACGGCGGGATCGATCTCTTCGGGGTAGCCTCCGTGTTCCGGACGGGAGGCTTCCGTCCGATCTGTTTCAATCGGAATCGTCGTTGACCTGCCCGGAACGATTCCATCGGGGCCGCCCCAGTAGACCCTGACCTTCCCTTCCGTGTCGCGGACGGCCAGGTCGGCGTAACCATCGCCGTCCAGATCGGCGGACGAAACCTGGTCGGCATTAATATCGAGTACCCGGAATCCCTTGGGCTCGAACCCCAGCGCGGTCTGGCGGAATAAACGCACTTTTCCATCGGAAACAAAGGCCAGGTCGGGCTTCCCGTCCCCGTCGAAGTCACCTGCGGCGACAGACGTGCAATATGGAACGGGCAGGTACTGCATCCGTCCCTCGCCGAATCCATCGGCGCCGCCGTAATACAGGAAGGCATTGAGGTCCCGCCGGATCCCGTTGTAGAACATGCCGACGACCAGGTCGTCGTATCCGTCCCCGTTCAGGTCGGCGACCACCCCCGTTCTGCTTCCGTCGGACGGAAGGAACCGGTCGGAAGTCTGTCCGAGCACATCCTGGTACACGGTGACCGGCGGTTTTTCGCCGTGGTTCTGGCTGTTGCAGAATACGAGATCGACGTGGCCGTCGCGGTCCAGGTCGAACTGGTGTATGCGCTGCAGGACACCCGCACGGGACACGTAGAGATTCTGGCCGCCGTTGCCGAAAGTCCCCCGGCGGAACCCCTCGAATCCACGGGTAATCCAGGGTGATGAAACGGAAGGGGAAGGCTCGGATGACATGGCCATAACCTTAAACCCGGCAGGTGGACAAATCAACCCATTTATACCCGTTCAAGAGTCGAACAGGTCCAGGGTCCCCGACGAGGCTTCAGGATGAGTTTCGACCATGTCTTCCAGGATTTTCAGGATGTCGCGGGCCACGGGCGTCCGCCTGTAACGGTACACCTCGCCCGGCATGTCGGCCGGTACTTCTTCATCCACGCCCAGCTCCGCGGAAACGGCCAGGATCAGGTTCGGGGGACCGTACCTGCCCAGCAGTTCCAGGCGCGTCCGCACACCCTCGGAGCGCCAGTAGCCCAGGAATTCCAGGTGTACTTTCGTACCGGTGGGAGGATGGGTGAGGACATATTCGGGGACCAGCACACCCCGGCCGCCCAGGTCGATGACCTCCGACCCTGCCGTAATGCGCCAGTCCGTCTTCAGGCGGGAAAAACGATCCTCCAGCCAGACGACCTCTTCGGGAATCCACTGGCCCGTAGAAGGGCCGATCGGTTTCAGTCCCTTATCTGGCGACAATTCCAAAACGCCTTCCCGGCGCCTGGCGCCCCAGAAGATGGAAGCCGTGATTTGCCAGTTTTCGCAATGCAGGACGGAGGGAAGGAACTGGGCGATCTGCAGGCCGTAGCGCTGGGACGACTTGAAGAGCGATATGGGGCCGTCGATACGTACATGGTAACTTCCCGGGCCGGTCTGGCGGATTTCGTGGAGGAGGCGGAAGAACTTAAGCTTACGGAATAGATCACGGTAACGGGCCGGACTTTCCCCTTCTAGGTGCAGGTCCATGCCCGATGCCCGCAGCAGGACGGCCTGGACCAGGGCCACGTTGTACCTGCTCAAAAGCCATTCAGGTGTACAGGATTTGAACGACATGAGCCGCTCGGCTTCCTTCAGGTCGGCGTAAAAGGTCCCGTCCACCTGCTTTACATCCAGTGAGGCGGCCTTTGCCGCATCGGCCAGAATGGCCTCACGGTCGATGCGGACCTGGTCCGTGCTTCGGTATGCGGCGGCGGCGGCGGTGAAGATCCGCCTTCTGAGATCCACCGGGTCCACGGGCGAAGCGGACTCGAAGGCACAGCGGTCCTGCAGCAGCTTGGCCAGTCCACGGTGGAGCAGAAAGTCGGTTCCTGTCCCCGTGGTGTCCGTCACTTCCTCGTCGAGCTCCTGACGGGTACCGCCCCCATCGCCGCCCGCATGCTCCTCGAAAACACGAATCAGCGTTTCGGCGACGCCGAGGTGATCGGGATCCCGGTCGTCGATATAGGGAAGATGGATCCGGCCCTTGCGGAACCGGACGCGGAGCAGGTCGCCGGTCAGCATGCCCTACGTCCCCCCGGCCTTCCGGTAGGCGCTGTGCTGTCTCCGCCTCGAACTCGCGTATTCCTCGCCGGTCTGCTCGGCCACGAGTTCGTAGAGGATCGCGTGCTTCCCCTCGACGCGCCGGAGGATACGGCCGAGCCGCTGTACGTGTTCCCTGACGCTACCGGAACCGGACAGCACCACGGCCACGTTGGCTTCGGGGACGTCGACCCCCTCGTTCAGCACGCGGGAGGTAACCAGGAACGGGTAATCCCCGGCGTTGAACGCGGCCAGCAGCTCATGACGTTCCTTCACCTTCGTCTGATGGGTGATGGCGGGGATGAGGAAACGGCGTGATATCCGGTACACCGTTTCGTTGTCGCTGGTGAAGATGAGCATGCGGTCCTGTCGATGCTGCCGGATCAGCCGTTCCAGCACCCGCAGCTTCGCCTGCGAACCCTGGGCGATGGCCTTCTGGATCCGGTAGGCCCTGAAAGCCCGGCGTCCTTCTTCGCTGCGGGAGGTGGCCGCCAGGAAGCGAACCCATCCACCGGGACCGGACAAGGAAATCCGGTGCCTGTCCAGAAACGCGCGGTAGATATTTCGCTCCTCCTGGTACTCCTCGCGTTCTTCGGGAGAAAGGCGCACACTGATCTTGATCGTTTCGTAGCCGGACAGGTATTCCCCGCTCAGAGCGCGGATCTCCTGGCGATAGACGGTCTCTCCGATCGCGTCCTTCAACAGGTCTTCCGCGCCGTCCTCCCGCTCGAGCGTGGCCGTCAGTCCGAGCCTGTAAGGCGCCAGCGACAGGTCTGCCGTCATCAGGTAGGAGGGACCCGGCAGGTGATGGCATTCGTCGAAGACCACAAGCCCGAACCGGTCGCCGAACCGTTCCATATGCAGGTACGCGGAATCGTAGGTGGACACGGTGACCGGCTCGACGTCGTAGTAGCCGCCCCCGATCAGTCCCACCTCGATGTCGAACTGGCTGGAGATCACGCCGTACCACTGTTGCATCAGGTCGATGGTCGGTACGACCACCAGGGTGCCGCGCTGAACCAGTGCCATGGCCATCAGGGCGACGAAGGTCTTGCCTGAACCGGTGGGCAGCACGACCACGCCGCGGCCGCCTGCTTGCCACCAGGCGTCTACCGCCTCCTGCTGGAAGGGGAAGGGGGACCGGTCGGACTGAAAGGCAAGCCCCAGTTTCTCGTAGGACCGGGCGTCGTCCTGGTACGGAACGTCCCGGTCGGCCAGCAGTGTGATGATCTCACGGTAGTTCCGCGCCGGAGCGCGGTACAGCGACACCCGCCGGTCGTAGGCGCAGCCCGGCAGTTTCAAATCGTCCACCCGGGCCCGCTCACCGTGCACCAGGATGGTCCCGCGGTCGAATTCGAGTCTGAGCATGGGTTTCGGCTTATTCCCCGTCTTCGAACAGCTCGTCGCGCCGGTTGGCGAGCACGGACTTCAACGTATCGACAAAACGGTCGATGTCCTCGTAACTGTCGTAGAAATGGGTCGAAATGCGAAATACGGGCTGGTTCCCCGCACGGGTGGAAGCGATCTGAATGCGGTGTTCCTCCCACAAGATCTGAACGATTTTGCCGAGATCGCACCCGTCTATGGTGAATGAGGTCAGAAACCCCGACATCTCCGGTCCCGGCGGCACGGTCATGCGGGCACCGTCGATTTCCGCCTCGACCAGTTCGCGCAAATACCTGGCCAGGTCCAGGCAATAGGGCCGGATCCGGTTTTCCCATCCGATGCCGAGTTGAAAATCGATGGCCGCGCCCAGACCCGAAAAATGGGTCGTGTCATGGGTCCCTGTCACGTCGAACCGCCTCGCGTGGCCGTACGGGGCGGTGTTGTAACCCAGTATAGGCGCCGGAAGCGAACTCAGGTAAGGATCCGCAACGTAGACGATACCCGTGCCCTTAGGCGCCAGCAGCCACTTGTGCGTGCTGCTCGCGTAGAAATCGCATCCCCAGGTTTCGATGTCTACCGGCACCATGCCGACCGCGTGAGCGCCGTCCACCACGGCGACGGCCCCGTGGGCATGTGCCAAAGCGGTCAGCTCAGCCACCGGCGCCACCAGTCCGGTGGTGCAGTAGACGTGGGAGAAGACCATGACCTGGGTCCGGGGTGTGATATGGGCGGCGAAGGCGTCGACGATCTCCCCCGGTGATTCGGGAGGCGTCGGCAGCGGGACCTTGCGGATCAGGACGTGCTGCGTCTTCGACATGTGTTCCCACATGCGCTGGACCGAAGGGTATTCCTGGTCGCTCATGAGCACCTCGCCGCCGGGTTGAAGGGGCAGTCCGCGGGCGGGTACGTTCATGCCCATCGTGGTGTTGAGTACCAGGGCCACGTTTTTGTCGGAAGCGCCGGTGAAACGGGCGACTTTCTCACGGGACGCATCGACCAGGGACCCCATGAGCTTTCCGCGCTGGTTGCGCAACGGATTCGACTCCACGTGGCGCAACCACTCGATCACCTTTTCGATCACGGGTCTGGCGGACGGACCTACCGAACCGCCCTGGAGAAACGTCACGCCGTCCTCGAGATAGAACTGGCGGCGGATATCCGCCCAGAATGCCCGCTCTTCATCGGTAATGGGTTTGTCACGCGCAGCCATAGGGTGTCTGCCTCCTTGAATGGGACCATCCGGTCCAGGCTACCTTTAAATAAAAGGGTTTGTCACGCGCAGCCATAGGGTGTCCGCCTCCTTGATATGGACAGTCCGTGTCGGGCTACCGTTTTGTGGTCATCACAGGTTTGAGATCGTCACTGGCTGCAGGTCATCACTGGAATGTGAAAGAGACGGTCCCGAAGTCAAGCGTTTTGAAGGTTTAACCCAGGGCGCACCGGCCATGCCGGCGCACACTGCGATTCTTGACACCAGACGGATGGCGTGTAAGTTATGAAGCCCGTCCCCGGTGTCCCAGTTATCCTGTTCCATTTAACCAGGAGCGAGCTTCCGTGTCCCGTCCCAACGTCATTTTCATCATGGCCGACCAGATGCGCGGCGACTGTTTGAGTTGCGACGGCCATCCGGTGGTCGAAACGCCCAACCTGGATCATCTGGCCGCCCGGGGCACACGGTTTCCCCACGCCTACACCGCGGTGCCGTCCTGCATACCCGCCCGGTCGACCGTGATGACCGGCATGGACCAGTGGCATACGGGCGTCCTCGGCATGGGCCGGGGACAGGGCCCCATACCCAACGACTTCCCCCATACCCTGGCCGGCACGCTCGCGAACGCCGGGTATGCGACCCACCTGGTCGGCAAGGGGCATTTCTCGCCGCAGCGGGCGGACATGGGCTTTCAGTCGGCGGAACTGGACGAATCCGGCCGGATGTTCGCCCTGGGCCTGCGGGACGAGTACCGCCAGTGGTTCGACCGGGAGAAAAAGCGGGACATCACGCCGGACGATCACGGGGTCAACTGGAATTCCTGGATCGGGCGCCCCTGGCACACGGAGGAGTACCTCCATCCGACCGCCTGGACCATGAGCCGGGCGATTCATTACATCTCGCGGCGGGACCGCGCGAAGCCCTTCTTCCTCAACGTCAGCTTCGCCCGTCCCCATTCACCGTACGTGCCCCCCGGGTGGTACTTCAACCTGTACCACGACCGGGAAACCCCGCCACCCTGCATCGGAGACTGGGCGGACATGCACGACGTGCCTTTCGACGCCACGGACGTGAACGCCTGGCGCGGAAAGCAGTCCGCCTCGCGCATTCATCGCGGCAGAGCCGGTTATTACGGGGAGATCTCCTTCATCGACACGCAGATCGGCCGGCTCAAGAACTGGATGGAACGGTACCAGCCCGAGGCCTGGTCCAACACCTGGGTCGTCTTCACCTCCGATCACGGCGACATGGTGGGCGATCACCACCTCTGGCGCAAGACGTACGCCTACGAAGGCAGCGCGCGGATACCCCTGATCGTCTGTCCGCCCGCCAGCTGGGAAGAGCGGGTGGGATCGCCGGTCGCCGACGGCGTTACCGAACTCCGCGACATCATGCCCACCATACTTGACGCGGCCGGCGTGGACGAGCCGCCCACGGTGACCGGGCGCAGCCTACTGCCGCTGATCCGGGGCAACGCGGACGGCTGGAGGAGCCACATTCACGGCGAGCACTGCTGGTGCTATTCAGCCGAACAGGAAATGCAGTACGTAACGGACGGCCACCGGAAGTTCATCTGGCTGCCGCGCATCGATCGGAAACAGTTTTTCGACCTGGACACGGACCCCGGCGAGTGCCGGAACCTGGTGAACGATCCGGCCTATGAGAAGGAAGTCGAAAGGTGGGAAGGCTATCTCGTGGCGGAACTTGAAGCGCGGGATTGCGGATGGGTGGTGAATGGCGGGCTGCACTGTCCGGACGAACCCCTGGTTTCGCCTTACAAATCGGTCCGGTACCAGGGTTGATACCTTGCGTCAGGCAGGATCCAGGCCGTATGCGCGCAGACGTCAATCGGTCTTGACGAGACCATGCCGTTCTTATAAACAATAGACAACCTGGTCGGTCACGAGAGAGGAATACACTTTGGACGAGATCGGAACGCGCAAGGTGGACCTGGATACCCCGGTACTGTGGGTAGACCTGGACCGTCTCGAGCACAACATCCGTACCGTGGGGACACGATTGAAAGAGGCCGGCGTGGACTGGCGACCGCACATCAAGGGCGTCAAGATTCCGGCCATCGCCCACAAGTTGTTGAAGGCCGGCGCGATCGGGGTCACCTGCGCCAAGCTCGGCGAGGCCGAGGTCATGGTCGCGGGAGGCATCGAAGACATCCTGATCGCCAACCAGGTGGTGGGGCAGCCGAAATATACCCGGCTGGCCCATCTTTGCCGACAGGCGGACGTGAAGGTCGCCGTCGACAGCGACGCCACGCTGGAGGATCTGGGTCGCACCGCGGTGGAGACCGGCGTCGAGATCGGCGTGCTCATCGAGCTGAACACGGGGATGGAACGCGCCGGCGTCCGGCCTGGCGAAGCGGTGGTCGAACTCGCCCGGAAAGTCCACCAGACCCCCGGCCTGCGGTTCCGGGGCGTCATGGCCTGGGAGGGACATGCCTGCGTCGATGAAGATTCCGACTGGAAACACGGCGAGATCCGGCGAGCGGTGGGAGATCTCGTGGACTCCGCAGAGCGGTGCCGGGCCGCGGGCCTGTCCTGCGACATCGTGAGCGGCGGAGGAAGCGGCACGCTGTCGGTAACTCCCGACCTGGAAGGGATCACCGAGATCCAGGCGGGCGGCGCGATCTTCAACGACGTGATGTATTCCCTGTGGGGGGTTCGTACCGACCCGGCCATCTACGTGCACGTGACCGTCACCAGTCGCCCGGAACCGGACCGCCTGATCGTGGACGCCGGGTTCAAGACGGTGCCCGCCTGGTTCGGCATGCCTATGCCGGTTGGCGTCGAGGACGTGAAGAGCGTGCGCATGTCGGCGGAACACGGCACCGTGACCTTCAACGGAACGAATCACGAGATCGCCGTCGGAGACAAAATCGATCTCATGGTGGCTTATACCGACGTCACCCTGTTCCTCCACGACCACCTCTACGGCGTCCGCAACGGCGTCGTCGAGACCGTCTGGCCCATCATCGGCCGCGGGAAACTGCGCTGAGC
>CAZZNP010000007.1:62602-67370 GCA_964655785.1 uncultured Gemmatimonadota bacterium | reverse complement strand
CTAACCGGCCTGAGCAGAAGAGACGACCTGGCTGATCTCCTCCGGGAACATGGCGCCGATGATGCAAAATGATTCAGCCTGCGTAGAAATCGAAATTCGTGTTTCCACTATGGGCGCGGCGCATTACAGGGGAAACTACCTGCCCCATTTCGAGACGATCAATCCAGCGATCAGACCGACCAGGATCCCGGGGATCACGATGGGCAGTAAGGTTGCGACGGGCGCTGCAACCATTATACCGTTTCCCGCTTCACCGACCGTCCCGCCGGGCGCTTCAGCCATGAGGTAGGCAATAAAGGAGAGCACCGCGCCGATCGCGCAACCCGCCAGCGCGATAAAGGCGGTTCCACCGATACGTTCTGCAACCAGACCGACGAGCAGGCCCGTGACCAGTCCCTTGACGGTCGCTCCCGCGATTATGAAGGCCATCATTCCTTCGGTACCGGGTGCCAGGAAAGCGGAAAGCCCATCCAGAAATCCCAGCGCCAGTCCCGCCAGACCCCCTAGCTTGATCCTGTTCATTGGGCTTGCTCCTTTGCTAGAGGTGACAGTTCAAGGTCCAGCGGGTACCGAATTTATCGGTCAGCGTCCCGAAACGGGCGTTCCAGAACGTGTCCTGCAGCGGCATGGTCACTTCGCCGCCTTCGGACAGCGCGTTGAAGGCCGCTTCCTGTTCTTCCACCGTGCCGAATTCCATGTTTAACGTAATGTTGCCGTCCTTGGAAACCGCTTCGATGTGGTCCGATCCCATGATGGCGTCGTCGCCGATGGTCAGTGCCATGTGCATGACCTGTCCCACCATATGGTCGGGTATCTCCATGCCGATGTCTTGATCGCCGGAGTAATACATGGTTCGTTCGATGTGGCCGTTCAGACTGTCCCTGTAGAAGGTCAGCGCGGCCTCGCACTCGCCATTGAAAGCCAGGTAGGGAATCAGTTTCATTTCGGCAACTCCTTGGAAAACAACAGATGATGAATCGGGTGGGCTGTTCGGACGGTTTACGCCTCAGCCAATGATTACATTTTGATGGAAAGTAAACGGACAGGCGACTTCCTGTCAACCACGACCCCGGGCAAGAACCGGCTTCTTCTTGACGCATAGGGGTACCCTGGTTATAAGTAACTACGTTTATACTATGGCACGCGGCACAGTTTCAGAATGGTGTGCTTGCGCGCTCACAGAGTGCCTGACTGCCCCATCGAAGGCTTGTAGGGCCGCACCGGGCAATCACAACATTTCCAGGAATCCGATGTCATGACAGAGACCGACCGCCACGGGAATGCCGACGCATTCCTTGCATCAGCCTGGATCTGGGGCGACCCCGGACAGGCGAGGAACCTGCTTGAGAAAGACCCCGGAATTTCCGGGTCAAACATTTTCACCGCTTGCGCTGCCGGGGAAGCGGATGTGGTCACCCGCATCCTGGAGACCGATCCCGCTGCTGCCAGGAAGACGGGCGGGCCACGGAACTGGCCTCCGGTACTCTACGCGGCCTGGTCCTGCTTTCTTTCGAGCCGTACCGATGAGATGGTCCGGATCCTCAGGCTCCTGCTGCGGCACGGCGCCGATCCGGACAGCTACTGGGTGAACGATTCGGACTGGAAGGAATCCGCACTTTACGGATGCGTGGAAAACAACAGCGTGCCTGCCGCCCGAGTGCTGGTGGACGCAGGCGCAAACCCCAACGACAACGAGTCGCTGTATCACGCCTGTGAGAAGTTCAATCTCGAATTGCTGGAGACGGTGGCTGTAAACGGTCTGGACCCGGAAGCGGTCTCCTACTGCATCAAGCACGCCATGGATATGACGTGGACGGAGGCGATCCTGTGGTTTCTGGACCAGGGCGCGGATCCAAACGCCATCCACCCGTCCGACCACGAAACGTCCCTCCATTGGGCGGTCAAGAGGAACTGCAGTCTCGAGGTCATCGAAGCGTTGCTCGAGGCAGGGGCGGATCTCAATGCCCGCACCTCCACCGGGAAGAGCACGGCACTCGGGATCGCCGGATGGACGCCCATTGATTTCGCGCTCCGACTCGGCCGCCGTGACGTGGCGGTACTCCTGGAGCGGCGGGGGGCCGTCCCGTCTCCCATGTCCGAATACGACCGTTTCGTGGTGGCCTGCGCCAACGCGGATCACAGCATCGTGGAGGAACTGAAGGAACGCCACCTCAAGAACCTGAACGATGACGACCGGACCCTGATCAGCCACGTGGCACAGATGGACAACTGGGATGCGGTGCGCCTCATGGCGGACCTGGGGTGGCCGATAGATGCGCAGGGCTGGATGGATGCCACGCCCCTCTACTGGGCTCTGTGCAAGGGGCGGCCCGATATGCTCGAATTCCTTCTGCGGCGCGGCGCTTCCACCGAATCCATCGGCGGATATTTCCAAAATCCCGTCCATGCCGTGGTCCATTGCCAGTGGAACCGGGGCGAGGGCAACTATCCCACGGCGCTCGACCTGCTCTTAGAACACGGACTGTCGATTCCCGAAGGGATGTATCCGTGCGGCGACGATGGCATGGACCGGGTGCTCGCGCGGTACGTCCATTCGCAATAGCATCGCAGCGCCGCACATACCGTCGAAACGGAACCATCCTGGCTTTCGTGGTCCGAATTCAATCCACACAAGGGGCGGACGTCACCTTGACATCGGGCCGTCAGACCGGTATATACCTCAGGACAGAACCGGTTACAGCAGGCAATTTCGGTGCATCGGCCCGGAAACGAGGAGGCAATGAATGGCCCGCATGGTCAACTGCGTCAAGCTCAACGAAGAACTCGAAGGCCTTGAGTTCGTTCCATTCCCCAACGAGCTCGGCCAGCGCATCTACGACAACATATCCAAACAGGCCTGGCAGTTGTGGATCAACTACTCGGTCATGGTCATCAACGAGTACCGTCTGAATCTCGCCACGACCGAGGGGCAGGAGGTCTACGACCGGCACCTGGAGGAATTCTTCTTCGGCGAAGGCGCCGAAATGCCGCCGGGATACCGGCCCCCACAGTCCAAGTAGCCCGAATCACCATAGATACCAACTGGATGCGTGATGAAACGCGAAGATGGTATCCTGCTCATATCCTGTTATGAACTGGGCCATCAGCCCTTCAGCCTGGCTTCCCCGGCTGCCCGCCTGAAGTCCGAAGGGTACGAGGTCGAGGCGGTCGATGCGGCGATTGAGCCGATCCCCGAGGATTCCGTCCGCCGCGCCGGGTTTATCGGAATCTCGGTGCCCATGCACACGGCCATGCGGGTCGGGATGGACCTGTCGCGCCGCATTAGGAACCTCAATCCGGACGCACATCTTTGCTTTTACGGGCTCTACGCCACGCTGAACGCCGATTTTCTCCTTTCACAAGGCACCGATTCGGTGGTCGGCGGCGAGTTCGAACAGCCGCTCTGCGACCTCGTGAACAGGCTGTGTGCGGAAAAAGGCACCGACGAGGACACCGGGACCAACCTCACGCCGAACACCATTCCACCCGCCGCTCCCCATCTTATCCGCCAGAAGTGGACTGTACCGGACCGCACCGGCTTACCAGCGCTGAAACGGTACGCCCAACTCGATACCGGGATGGAACTGTTGCCCGCCGGTTACACGGAGGCGACTAGGGGTTGCCTCCACACGTGCCTGCACTGCCCAATCACGCCGGTGTACAACGGACGGTTCTTCACCGTACCCGCCGACGTGGTGCTTGCGGACATCAACCAGCAGGTACGCATGGGCGCTCGCCACATCACCTTCGGAGATCCCGATTTCCTGAACGGTCCGACCCATGCCCTTCGTATACTTCGCAGGATGCATGAGGCCCACCCTCATCTCACCTTCGACTTCACCACCAAGATCGAACACATCCTGCAGCATGCGGCGTTTTTCTCCGAAGCCAGGGACCTTGGCGGTATCTTCGTCGTCTCGGCCGTCGAATCGGTCAGCGACCTCGTACTCAGGCGCCTGGTGAAAGGGCACAACCGTGAGGACATCGTCCGGGCGCTCGCCATCCTGAGGGAAGCGGCCTTGCCCATGCGGCCCTCGCTGGTGGCCTTTACGCCCTGGACGACGCTGGACGACTACATGGATCTGCTGGATTTCGTCGTGGTACATGACCTGGTCGAGCACATCGACCCGGTTCAGTATACCATAAGGCTGCTCGTCCCGCCCGGTTCTGCCCTGCTTGCGCAAGCCGACACCGCGACCTGGATCGGCGCACTGGACGAAGCCGGGTTTACGCACGAGTGGAACCATCCCGATGCTCGAATGGACCTTCTGCACCGGCGGGTTTCCCGTCTCGTGGAAGAAGCAGACGCTTCAGGAGAGGAAAGGGACAACCTGAGTCTCTTCCACCGGATCCGGCACCTGGCGGAGACGGCAGGAACGGCCGAGAGTGCGGAGGCGGTCGAGGTGGCAGGGGCGGCCGAGCGTGCAGGAGCGGTCGGGCGGTCCGATGCGGCAGGAACGGCCGAGCGTGCAGGAGCGGTCGGGCGGTCCGATGCGGCAGGAACGGCCGAGGCGCCAGGAGCGGTCGAGGCGGCAGGGGCGAGAGTACCCGCGGCGAGGGCTGGTGAGAACCAGCCTCCGAAACGGCGGCGGATCCCCAGGCTGACTGAGGCCTGGTTCTGCTGAGCAGAGCCCACCGCGAGCCGGAAAGGCTCGTTTATCTAATCCACGTCAATCCGGATCAGGAAGCGTAACCGTCCTGGACGGGGCCGCAATCAGGAAGCGTAACCGTCCTGGACGGGGCCGCAATCAGGAAGCGTAACCGTCCT